>JBGCFD010000117.1:0-38880 GCA_045106765.1 Saprospiraceae bacterium
GCTTTAAAAATGCTTGAAAAAGCAATTGATTTAGGATATACTGATAAAGAATGGATATCAACAGAGCCGCTCCTTAAAAAAATTAGAAATGATAGAAAATTTAAAAAACTTATAAAATAAACTAGAGTATTTTAGATTTAAGAGAAAAATAAAACGTCCCCGCTGTCCAATACAAGGCAGACTGAAGATTAGATTTTAAAGTCTACATACAGCAAAAAGAAGCGAATTTCATCCGCCAGTCTACAAGTATAACAAGAATCTGCTAGTGAAAAATTAGCAAATTAAAAAAAATCCGCTTGTAAAGAGTACCGCTCTCGCAGAGCCTCCAAACTCGTGTTCAGCGTTCCAGAAACTCCAGGTTTTTCTTTGGAAAACTGACCTACTAACAAATAATAACTCACTCCCTACGAATAATCAACACCTCTCTATCTTCCCCTTCCTTTCATTTATATTTGTACATCGTTTAATTCAAAAACATCGTACAAAATGAAACCAATCAACCTAATACTTTTTCTCTTAATTTTAAATTCATGCACCGAGCAAAAAGATGCCCCCAAAACCCCAATTGAGAAAAAGGAAACCATCGGAACCCCCAAACAAATAGCCAACAAGGGTTTCCAACAAATTCTCGATGCCGCCGAAGTCAACGGAGTAATCTTAATTTTTGACGAAAAAAATAACACCTATCATTCCAATGATTTCGAAAGAGCAAACCAAGGATTTTTACCCGCATCAACTTTTAAAATTCCTAATTCAATTATCGCTTTAGAAACAGGAGTCGTCGAAGATGAGAACACTATTTTTAAATGGGATGGAGAAAAACGAAATTTAAAAATTTGGGAAGAAGATTTAACTTTTACCAATGCATTGAGAAAATCTTGCGTTCCATGTTATCAGGATATTGCTCGAAGAGTTGGCGTTCAACGAATGAATGAATATTTAGAGAAATTGGATTATAAAAACATGGTCGTGGATTCTTCCAATTTAGATTTATTTTGGCTGGAGGGTGATTCTAGAATTACTGCCATGGAACAAATTGATTTCCTTTCTCGTTTTTATCATTCCAAATTACCTATTTCCAAAAGAACTGAAAAGATTGTAAAAGACATGATGTTTTATGATGAACAACCAACTTATAAAATGAGTGGAAAAACAGGTTGGTCCATCCGAAATGGCAACAATTTAGGCTGGTTTGTAGGTTATATTGAAAAAGGAAATGAACGCTATTTTGTGGCTACGAATGTTGACCCAAAAGAAAGTTTCAACATGAAAAAATTTGCAAAAATAAGATTACAAGTATTAAAGGAAGCAACGAAATTGTTAGGAATTACTTAGAATAAACTTTATAACAATTATCATTTCTACATATCCTCTTACTATATTTGTACGTTTTCTAAAAAAATACTTTTTCACTATGCAGGAACAATCAAAAACCGCAGAAGAAATTCGAAAAGAGAGAGCATCACTTTATCAAAAATTAGTAAAAGTGATGTGGGGTGGAGCTATTCTAGGTGCTCTTGGAATTGGAATATTTTTCTTTGCACTTTCCTTTTCAGACCTTCCGACTTTTGAGGAATTAGAAAATCCAAAAAATAATTTGGCAAGTGAAGTTTATGCTTCTAATGGTGAAGTATTAGGTCGCTATTTTATCGAGAATCGAATCCCTGTTGATTTTGATCAAATCTCTAGTCACATGATCGATGCATTGCTCGCGACGGAAGATGAGCGATACATGAGTCATACTGGTATTGATTTTCAGGGATTGGGGAGAGCTGGAGTAAAGACTGTTTTGCTTGGTGATAAAAGTTCTGGAGGAGCCAGTACGATTACTCAACAGTTGGCAAAAATGTTATTTACTGACAAGCCTAGTTCAAGTTTTACACAACGGGTAGTTCAAAAATTAAAAGAATGGATCATCGCAGTTCGTTTGGAAAAACAATATACCAAACAAGAAATCGTAGCGATGTATTTAAATAAATTTAGTTTCCTTAATGGCGCATTTGGAATCAAAGCTGCCTCTGAAATTTATTTTGGAAAGGGACAAGATGAATTAGAACTACAAGAAGCTGCCATGTTGGTCGGCATGTTAAAAAATCCTTCTCTCTTTAATCCTATTCGTTTTCCAGATACGACTACCCATCGAAGAATGGTGGTACTTAAGCAAATGCAAAAGAATGATATGCTCACGCAAGTACAATATGATTCTTTGAGAAATTCGCCACTAGGCATGGGAAGTTTTAAACGAAAAACTCATGATGACGGATTAGCTCCCTATTTTAGAATGCACTTACGAGAAGAGTTGAAAAGAATTTTGGTTGATGAAACTAAAGCTAAATTCAAATCAAACGGCGAACCTTACAACCTCTATGAAGATGGTTTGAAAATATATACTACGATTGATCCTGTGATGCAAAAGCATGCTGAAGCAGCGATGGTGGAGCATATGAAAGAACAACAAAAAAAGTTTTGGAAAAGATGGAAGGGAAAAGATCCTTGGACTTATAAAGATCCTACTGATGACCGAGAACAAAAAGAAATTCAAGCAGATCTAGATAGTCGACAACGATCACTTATCAAAATTATTCGAGGAAGCGATCGCTACGAAACACTTAGAAAAATTCATTTAAATTCAGTCATAACAAAAATCAGCAAAGGAATTGACGGATATGAATTACGTGATTTTGATATTGATCGAATGCTTGCTGAAGACAAAAAGAAAGGTGCCATTGCAAGATTGGTTTCTCGAAAGATTGTTCCTTCTGACCGAGCAGTCAAGTATCGAAAAATTATGAATAGCGCAGATTGGAAAATGCTTAAAACGGCTTGGAATAAATTTCAAAAAGAGGTCACAAATGAATTTGACAAACCAGCTCCAATGACTGTTTTTGCCTACACGCCAGAAATGGAAAAAGATACAGTCATGAGTCCACTCGACTCAATTAAGTATCATCGAATGTTTTTACAATTTGGATCTATGTCCGTTAATCCATTAACCGGACATGTAAAGACTTGGATTGGAGGAATCAATCATAAATATTTTCAGTATGATCATGTGACTTCTGATCGACAAGTTGGTTCAACTTTCAAACCATTTATTTACGCCACCGCAATTAATGAAATGGGAATTTCTCCTTGTCAAAAAATTGCAGATATTCCTTATACGATTCATGTCGGCGAAGGTGACTTTATCCTTCAAGAAGATTGGACACCTAAAAATGCAGGCGCATACACGGGTGACGATTTTACTTTGATTAAAGGTTTGAAATGGTCGCAAAATACTATCTCAGTCAACTTGATGAAACAAATGGGTAGTACTAAACTAGTGCGTCAATTGGTTCACGAAATGGGGTTAGATAAGAATAAAAAACGCTCCAATGGAATGTACCGAATTCCCAAAGTACCTTCCATTTGTTTGGGAGCAACTGACTTAGAAGTTTTTGAAATGACTGGAGCATACACCACATTTGCCAATAATGGCTTGTATAATAAACCTATTTTTATTTCAAGAATTGAGGATAAAAATGGCAAAATAATTTATAGCGAAACCGCCTTAGAAAATTCTGCTATCAAATCTCAAGCAAACTACGTGATGCTCCATATGCTCAAAGAAGTAATGAATCAAGGGCAAATTGATTTTAAAGGTTTGAAAAGTGAAATAGGTGGAAAAACGGGAACAACCAATGATTATGTCGATGGTTGGTTTATGGGATTGACGCCTGACTTAGTAACTGGAACTTGGGTTGGTGGAGAAGATCGTTGGGTTAGATTTTTATCTATCCGAGATGGAGCAGGAGCAAAAATGGCTAGACCTTTCTTTGCCAAATTCATTAGAAAACTGGAAGAAGATGAAAATGCCAACTATGATGTAAATGCTCGTTTCTATCGACCAAAAGGAGACTTAGGAATTGAACTAGATTGTAATATTTACGAAGGTGATGAAAATCCATTTGGACCAGAAGGTGACAATGAATCTTTTGGAGATCAAGAATTAGAAGATGAAGGCTTTGGCGATGAATCAGAAGATGAAGGTTTTGATGGTTAATTTTTTTCAGCTAAAAGGGAAATAAAAATGCCACACATTCTAATTTGAAAATGTGTGGCATTTTTAATTCTAAATTTTAAAACAATACATTTACATTTCCTTATTTTGAAAAATGAAACAAAACAAATCAAATATTTTTCGCAAATACCTCACTCCAAAATGGGGGCTCTTGCTATTAAGTTTGATTTATTTTAGTCTTCAAATTCCTTTTGTTAAGGCTGACCCTGACATTCAAATCTCATGGAGCCGTGGAGCCAATACGGATGAAGGTTTGCACGCTTCGCAAATCCGAAATTTCATTAATCATGGAAAACTAGGCCTTCAAGAATCTGATAATTTTATTAAAACACCTTTATTTGGAGCTTATCTTTTTGTACCTATTACCTTATTTGGTTCTTCTCTTTCTGTTGCACGGTGGGCAGTAGTTTTTCCATTTTTTCTTTTAATCTTCTGGGTGAGTTGGAAAAATTCGTATCACGTAAAACTATTGTTATTTTTTATTCCCATGGTGTTTCTGGAGTATCATGTTTTTACTTTTTCGCATTTTAGTTTGGCGGAAATACCGAGTACAATTTTTATTTTTTCAGGGATTTTACTTTTTGCTCAACCTTTGAGGAATGATGCAACTTGGCAAAGAGCCATTGGGCTCGCAGTTCTTTTTTCGATGGCTTATCTTTTCAAAATTCAATTTTTATACATTATTCCGATTCTTCCACTTTTATTGCTTGTTTAGTTTTTTAAGAAAAAAGATCAAAAAAATATTTACGTAACAACATTGTTATGGAGTTCGGTTTGTATGGCATTGATTTTATTGATGTATATTTTAGTTTGGTATTTCCCGAATCAAGAATTCTATAATTATGTAATGATTGATCAGACGACGAATCGGTTTGCGTATTATTTTGATCTTCCTGATCATCTTCGATGGATTAATGAAAATATTTTTTTAGAAAAAAAACTTCGACCTGTTACTGTTCTTTTTTATTTTTCATTCCCTGTAGGAGTATTGTTGTTTTTTCGTAAAGTTTCGATTTTTTATAAAAAGATATTCTTAGGATTGAGTCTTTGGTTGCTCTTAGAATTTCATAAATTGACCATGATGTATTTACCGACGCGATATTTGGTGAGTCTTATTTTTTGTATGACTGCAATTAATTCGTTGGTAGTTTTTGAAATGTTTCGTCTTTTATTTCGCCAAAAAGAATATCGGCAATGGGTTTTTATTCCAAGTTTACTTTTTGTAGTTGTATTGTTTTTTAATTTAAATAACTATAAAAATGCCTACGAACGAAGAACATTTGACATTAGAAAAATCAATCAATATTTAGCCCAATATGAATTTGGAAACCGACCAATTATTGGCGCATGGGCACCTTCTTTGACTTGGAAAACGGAGGCGAAAACCTACCCCGTTTGGGGAGAATACTTTAACGATAAAAATATTTTAACCGAACAAAAACCCGCAGTTATCATTTCAGAATTAGACGAATCAGATTCCAGTCAAGCCTACCAGTCTCAAAATATCCAAATCGATCAACATGCAGATTCAATTCGATATTTTCAAATCCATAATTTTAAACTAAAAATACTTTGGATGGGAAATTAACGGTTAATCCTACTATGGTATTCACCGTTAATCATTCACCATTTGATTAAACCGCTTTTTCTTCGAATAATTAAAAGGATTCAACTATTTTTGCGCAGGCCCACTCAACTATTTTTATAAAAAAAACAATACGTCTAAGAATCAAACTCGTTATGCAGAAAATGATAAAAAAATATTTCTTCTATTTGTTTTTAGGTTCAATCTTATTTTCACAATGCATTCCGGTGCAAGAAGAGATTTTAACTGAAGTCAATTTTGATTTATCAAAACCAGAATTCCAACGAGTTTATGATTTGCAGGATCGGCAAGAGATTGACAGTTTAGTTACTTATTTTGATCACAAAGATCCAACCTATCGTTATGCAGCCGCAATGGCTTTTGCCTCGATTAAAGATAGTTCAATTGTAAATAGTCTTGCCAAATTACTGGAGGATGACATCGAAGAAGTACGAACTGCTGCAGCTTATGCCATGGGGCAAATCGGTTCATTAAAAGGAGAAGAATGGTTAATCAATGCTTTCCAGAAACTAGATACTTTCGGTATTCATCATGATTTTAATTCCTCAATTTTAGAAGCAGTTGGTAAATGTGGAACACTTGAAACGTTGGAATTTCTTAGCACAGCGCCTAAATATATAAAAACTGACACGCTTCTTCTAGAGGGAATGGCTAAAGGGATTTACAATTTTGGATTAAGAAAAATGACTCGCAAAAGTGGAACAAATCGAATGGCTAATTTTTTGATTGAAAAAAATTATCCACCCAATGTTCGAATGATGGCTGCGAATTATTTATATCGATTTAAAGTTCCAATTGATACTTTTGTTCCTTCGCTTATAAAGCAACTTTATGTCGAAAAAGATACGCGAGTAAAATTGCCTTTGATTCTTGCTTTGGGAAAAACACAATCACCTCAGGTACTCGAAACACTTTTGGAATTATTGAATCGAGAACGAGATTATCGAGTGATTTGTAATATCATTAATGCACTTGGAAATTTTGAATATCGACGGGTTGTTGCTTCTATCTCTCCATTGCTCCAAAGTGAAAATATTCATATTGCCACCACCGCTGCTAATTATTTCCTCAATCATGGAATTATGAATGCGGCTCCTCAATATCGGCAAATTGCTCGGCGAAATGATTCCTTAGATTGGCATGTAAAGTCTACACTTTATCAAGCAGCTAATCGAAATTTGAGTCTTTATTCACAAGGCACACGATTGGCACTTCAGTATGAATTAAAAGATCAATTTAAAAATGGAGCTAGTGTCTATCAAAAGGCTGCTGCACTAAAAGGACTTGGAGAGTACGGTCGAAATTATAAAGATATTTATGAGTTAGGTTTTAAAAGTGATAAACCTGTAGTGAGAACTGCCGCTGTAGAAGCTTTGGCAAACATTGTTCAAAATGAAAAATTTGATGCCACTTTTGGTTTTCAAAAGACTCAAGTGAAAAAAGAATTGGGAGCTTATTTTCAAGAGGCATTGGTCAAAGGTGATGCTGCGATGAAGGCAGTTGCTGCTGGAGTAATTAGAATTCCTGCTTTGGATTTTAAATCAGTTTATGACACGTTGGATTTTTTAACGGTTGCAAAAAATGGTTTAGAAATTCCAAAAGAAACAGAGACACTTTATGAAATTCAAAAAACAATTGATTTTTTTAATGGAAAGGCCACCACAGATTTAACGAAACCAATTTTTAATCATGCGATTGATTGGAGGGTTTTTAATACAATTGATGAAGATTCGAAAGTGGAAATCAAAACAGCAAAAGGATCTATTATTTTAAAATTATTTCCAGATGCTGCGCCAGGTTCGGTGACTAATTTTGTAGCTCTGGCGAAGAGTGGATTTTATGATGGAAAAACTTTTCATCGAGTCATTCCTAATTTTGTAGCTCAGGGTGGATGTCCAAGAGGTGATGGTTACGGTTCGTTGGATTATACAATTCGATCGGAATTAGCACCATTGAATTATGATGAAGAGGGCTATGTCGGAATGGCTTCTGCTGGAAATCATACGGAAGGCACACAATGGTTTATTACATTTGCGCCTGCTCCTCATTTGGATGGGCGATATACTATTTTTGCAAAAGTGGTAGATGGAATGAATGTAGTACATCAGTTAACAGTAGGTGAAAAAATTCAACAGGTGCAAATTGTGGAGTAGCAATACAACCTTTGCCTCTTGAAGGGAACGATTTAAATAGCATTGTGGAATTTCCGAAAAAAATTACTTTTTTGTTTTCTACAAAACGATAAAAAACTTAACCAAATATATTTTAAAAAATAAATAAATGAAAAGTACTCCTCTTACTCAAAAGCACATTGACTTAGGTGCTCGAATGGCAGAATTTGCTGGTTATAATATGCCGATTTCTTATGCTGGAATCAAAGAAGAACATCAGGCTATCCGAAATAGTGTTGGTGTTTTTGATGTTTCTCATATGGGTGAATTTTTGATCAAAGGAAATGGTTCTACTGAGTTAATTCAAAAAGTAACTTCTAATAATGTTGCTAAACTAACCCCAGGCGAAGCTCAATATTCTTGTTTGCCAAATCATGATGGAGGAATTGTGGATGACCTTTTGGTTTACAGATTGGAAGATGAAGATGGAACACCTTCTTACATGTTGGTGGTGAATGCATCAAATATTGAAAAAGATTGGAATTGGATAAAAAATCATAATGATGCAAATGTTTCGATGGAAAATATTTCTTACCGATGTGGTTTGTTGGCGGTACAAGGGCCAAAAGCTGTGGAAGCGTTGCAGAGTTTAACTGAGGTAGATTTGAGTAGCATCAAGTATTATGATTTCAAAATCGGAGAAATGGCTGGCATAAAAGATGTCATTCTTTCTGCTACAGGTTATACTGGTTCAGGAGGTTTTGAGTTGTATGTAGATAATGAAAATTTGGCTGGACTTTGGGATGCGGTGATGGAAGCAGGGAAGGCTTTTGATATTCAACCAACTGGATTGGGAGCACGTGATACGTTGAGATTGGAAATGGGATATGCACTTTATGGAAATGATATTGATGAGACAACTTCACCAATTGAAGCTGGTTTGAGTTGGATTACAAAAGTGAAAAAAGGAGATTTTAATTCTCAACCTATTTTTGCAAAACACAAAGCTGAAGGTGTCGATAAAAAACTAGTTGCCTTCGTGGTAGAAGATCGACGAGTGCCTCGGCAGGGATATTTGATTGAGGATAAAAGTGAAAATGAAATCGGCGTAGTAACTTCAGGGACACAATCCCCTTCATTGGATATTCCAATCGGAATGGGTTATGTGAAAACTGAATTTGCAAAAGTAGGAACTGAAATTTCAATCGTTGCAGGTAAGAAAAAATTGAATGCGAAAGTCGTTAAGCTACCTTTTTATAAAAAAGATTAAAACGGATTCGCTTAATAATATAAATGGGTTTGATAATTTTTTTATCAAACCCATTTTTTTTATTAAATAAAAACCTTAGTAGAACATTCTCTTTTAGGGGACAATTTTTTTTACATAAACAACAAGCGATATTGCAAAAACAAAATTCCAATTAGCCAAGTCAAATGAATTCCGCTTCCGATTTCACGTTTTCTAAATTCTAAAAAATTCAGCGGCAACATTAATGACAATGGAATGGATAATAATAAAAGTTGCTCCACCCGAATTCCTTTTTGAATTAAAACAGTCAGCAAAGAAATGATGATAAAGTAATATAAAATTTGAATATTTTTCTGAGAACGAATACTTTGTTTTTGAAAATAAATATTCGCACTACCAAAAACCGTTAAAATCAAAATTCCGAATAAAACTAGAGGCACATAATTGCTCCAATGCTCCACCCAATCGAAATTCCAAAAACTAAATTCAGTTAAGAAAGTATTTTGGTAAAAATTATTCCAATCATTCGAAATATAAAAGATAGCTCCAGTTAAAAATAAGGGAACGATCATGCCAATGATGACCATGAAGAATTCACTTATTCGAATATTTCTCAGAGCGGCTAATCCAGAAATGGCCAATAATAAAAATACGATATTGGAAAAGTAAAAAAGACTCGCCACTCCAATCCAAAAACCAGCATTGAATATAGAATCAGCGACCGATGATTTTTTATATGCATTAAACAAGCTTGATAAAGCTAAAATCAAAAAAGTATTACCCATTACAACTGGGGATAAATGCAAAAAACTTGGTAATGTACTCATCAGTAAAATATAAAACAGACCTGGAAACATTGTCACTTCCTTTGATACTCTAAAACGTGCCGACATTATATTTAATAATAATGCTTGTAATAAAACTAGGATAAGAGAGATCAAATCAGGCAACCACCCGTGAGTTCCTACGTAACCATATACGGCATGACTGAGGACACCAGCAGAACTTGGTTCCCAGACTTCAGTTGCGAAAAGACCTGAAGTACGTAATACCAGTACATAAATTATTAAAAATAAGTTAGCAGCCAGTTGGTTAGTTCTAAAAAATCCAAGCACGTTTTAATTTTAAATAGTTAATTGGAAATATAATATCAATCCCAAAATTAAAGATAAAAACTAGGATAGCTAATTTTTTTTGGAAAAAACAATGAAAAATATAAACAATGAAAATTAGATAATCTTCATGTGTAAATGATTGATTATCAGTAAAATAAGATCAAGTATTAATATTGAAAATTAGAATTACTTGTTTTTTTTGATTTGAAAAAAATGCAAGTAACCGTCAAATTTAAAAGAATTTTAAAACCAGATTATTTAACAAAACACATGTAATTAAAAAATGGCAAATTCAATTTCCCTTTCAACCGACATGACGAAACTCTATCTATTATTTCCAGATAGTGTGATCGCTCAAGAATTTCCTTTAACTGGCAATGGAGTATATATTACTTCGATTTTAGGTGATGTACACGTAGTTACTGCTCAAAGTGCTTTAACTGAAGGTAATGATGAATTCTCAACTGCTGCTGTTGCGCAATGGGATGCTCTATTTCATGATAATACGGATCAATTAATGATGATTGGTAATGATGATGTAGAAAATACTCTGACTGGAGATATGAAAAAATATCCGCTTTCGGGAGGAAGTACATACAATCTTAGATTTAATTCAACACAAACTAAACTATTAATTAGAACATCTAAATAATATTTTGAAAGGAAAGATCCTAAATGAATAATTTAGGGTTTTTCTTTTTTGATATTTCTTTCTTTTAAAAGTTGAATAATAGTTTTCCCTTCTTTCTTACTAGTCACCCATAAATCTGTTTCATCAAATCCTAATCTTCTTTTAGTTTTTATAGGTAATTCATTTAGAGTGATTTTTAATTCATTAATAATTTTAGCTTGTTCTTTTGGAATTACTTTTCCCATCCTTTTGAGAGTTCTTAAAATAATATTATCTAATGAATGTCGAGATAATTTTAAGTTGTTATTGAAATATCTTTCAGTTGATTTAATATGTTTTTCTAATTGATCTAAATCTTCTAATTCATAAAATGAAATCAATTTTAATATCTGAGCAAATTGAATTTGTATTTTTACTATCCCCATTTTTTTAAACGAATCGTACAATCCTATCCACCTGATACATTCTTTATATTTTTTATTAACAAAAAAAGCTACTATGACATTAAACATTAAAACTATTTGTACTCCTTCATTTAATTTATGATTTTTGATCCCTTTTTCAATAGCAAAAGATAAGTTACAAACTTCATCAATTAGGCCTTTATTCAAGAAGTAAACCTGTCTGTTAATCATCAATCGATGAAATCTCATAGACTCTTCATATTGATTATTGGGCTTTATATTTTCTATTTTTTTTAATACATACAAATATTCATCATATCTACCTAATCTACCATATGCTGTCAATAAATTTGAAAGAGCACCGATGTAAAAATGAGGTGATTGATTTAACCATATTTCGTTGTCCTCCCACCAATTTAATAGAATTAGTGTTTGTTGAAGATAAGGTTCATTTCCTTCTAATAAATAATGGTATTGGAAAAGAGCATTAGCCAAATATCTTTTAGAAAGATTTGAAAGATCTTGACGCTTTTCTAATTTAAATAAATGAGAAAATTTAGATTTGAATTTTTTAATATTTTCATCATTTGTCAATTTACTATTTTGAGCTCGTTTAGCTGCAATCAGATCATAATCTCTTCTAATTTCTTCTTCCTCATTTAATTTTTTCATCAAAAATATTCCTTCCTCATGAATTTCTTTTAATTTTTTATCCATGTTTTTAGATCGAGTGGTCAAAATATACTCTCTCTCAAACCGATTAATCTCAATCAAACTTATCGTATCACCACATTTCTCTGCCAACTTCCTCGCTTCCTTTAAGTGTCTTTCCGTATCTTTGAAAAGCCCTCGCTTAAATAAAAAATTAGCATCCCTAATCAACAATTTGATATAATCCGCCGATTTCTTTGTTTGTTTAAAACTAAAATTCCGCAATGATTTCATCAGCACATCATACAATTCATTTTTCTTAACCGTGAAATTTGAAAAGCTTTCTTTCCCCAATTTTTGCAAAAGTTTCTGCTCTGCTTTTACCTTATCAAAAGTTTTCATTTTATCTAAAATTTCAAATAGGGCACAATAATCAGGGATTTTCCCTCGATTATTTTTAATGGATTGAGTATTGATATTGAAGTATCTTTTCTCCATGCGAGACATGCTATGAATTAGATCGTAGACCGGATCAGAAACCTTTGTACGAGTTGGTGGGTTGGAAATCATTATAAATCGTATTTGTCAAATTATCAAAAACCGCACAATATTACGACTAAATTATTGGACTTTAGAGATCATATTTGTGATTTGTTGAAATGGTTAAAAAACGGGTTGGAAATTAGATGTCTTTAAAGTTGTTTGTTAGTTGTATCTAATTGATAGTCAGTATGTTATGTTTTTTTCATTTGGAAAGTATAAAGTAATGGTTTTTTGGAAAGTTAATTATAATGAAGTGTTTTTGGCGGCTAGGAAGCATAAAAAAAATTAGAGTAACAATTCATGGAAGTAAATAAATAATTTACTTTGGCAATCTTTATATAAAACAACACCACAAAAATAAACAACACCCTTAATTTTATTTATTCTTTTTGAATAAATTCCTCATGACCCTTAGATAGAGTAAAAAATCAAATGAAAAATCCCAAAGATTTACATAGGATTATTAAAAGTCTTTCCAAAGCAGAGAAAAGACACTTTAAAATGTGTGTGAATAGTGTTCATAAAAATGAAAACAATTATACTATTCTTTTTGATGCAATTGATAGGCAAGAGGAATACAACGAAAATAAATTATTACGAAAACTAAAAAAGCACCCTTTTTCGAAACAAATCTCAAGAACCAAATATTTGCTCTACGAGCAAATACTGAAAGTGCTTCGGCAATTATATAGCTCTCGTTCCGAGCATGCCAAACTTGGTTCATTGTTAGATTCTGCTGAGGTACTTTTTAATAAAACATTTTATCAACAAGCGTTGGAAGTTTTAAAGCGAGCGAAAAAAATTGCTATAGCTAATGAATTATACGGCTTGCAACAAGAAATTATGGAAAGAGAAAAATTACTCCTTCCGTATCTTGAAAATCACAAAACTATTAAATCAGCTATTAGCAATTTTTTAAATTCCTATGAACGAGTTGCTCAGTTAGTAAAAACAGAAAACGAATACAAAGCACTTCATACCAAAGTGCGTTTGTATTATGACTCCATTCTAAATTTTCATGAAACCTTGCAGGTGGATGCAGTTTTTAGCGAAGTTATGCAACATAGGTTGATGTTAGGAAAATCAAATGCGACGACTTTCTTATCTCAAGTGTTGTTTCATGAAATTCATTTTTTAAATGCCAATGCCCGTTTAAATTTTGCTCAAGCGAATTATTTTGGCGAAGAAATGTTTTCCTTATGGGAAGCAAAACCTACCATGAAAAATGTTTTTAGAGAAACGTTTATTCGACAATTAAGAGATTACACTCTTTGTAAAATTTCTTCTGATCATTCCCAAAAAGATATTCCTCAATTATTGAATGAATGGAAAGTTATCAAGCCTTTTTCAAAACAAGAGGAAGGTATCCTGTCTTTAGAAATTGATACAATTCATTTTTTACTTCAGTTAGTCAATCAAAGTTATTCGGGAATAGAAGCCATTTGCCATTTGATCAAAGAGCATCATTTAGTAAGTCTTCAAAAATTACCACCTACTCAACGGGTAACTATCTTTTATCACATTGCGGTCTATCATTTCATGAAAAAAGATTACGCTAAAGTGATTCGACAAATCAAACAAATAGAAGAGATTGCAGGTGGTAAATTGCGCCCGCATATTTTGAAATATGTTAAATTGATGGAGTTGATTGTTCGATATGAATTGGAGGATGAGGAAATAGAAGACAAAGATATTTTGCGAATTACTCGGCATCTTAAGTCATTTGGTAAAATGGGAAGAGTAGAAGAAATGTTACTTTCTTCCATCAAAAAATTAATCAATTTGCCTTCACTTGATGAACCACCAATGGTTTTGAGAGAATTAAAAGAATTACTAGAAGTTGAAAATCATGGAATTAATCACAAGTTGGATATTATAAATCATCAAATCATCAAAGTATGGGTTAAAGAGAAACTTTCGAAAGCATTATAGATTTCGATAACTTTCAGACTTTAAAGTTCTCTCTATGTATTTTTAAAACTCATAGCCCCTAATTAAATGCTCACTCTTCATCTCCAACACTTTTAAAAAAAGAGTGTTGGATTTTTTTTTGAAAAAAGATCACTTTTCTGATAGAGGACAGATATTAAATAATTCTATTTTTACTCAACTAATCTTTTTTTCGGATGTTTTACAAAAACAGGGAATAGCCTTGTATCTTGCAGGCTAATAGATTGTTTCAATGACATGACTTTTGTTAGCGAAACGGTCTATTCTCAAAATAACTTTCAAAAAAATCCACCAAACTCATGGTCCAACCTAGCCGTCAGGCTCGATCAATCAAAACGATCAAGCGACCTATTGAAAAAGAGTTGAAAATTTTCGAGCAACGATTTCGTGAAGACATGCGAAGTCATGTTCCGTTGTTGGACAAAATCACTTATTATATTGTTCAAAGAAAAGGCAAACAAGTACGACCAATGTTTGTCTTTCTGTGTGCCAAGATTTGTGGTGATATTGATGCTGCATCTTATCACGCAGCTTCGCTTGTGGAACTTTTACACACAGCAACTTTGGTACATGATGATGTGGTAGATGATTCGAATGAAAGCCAAGGATTCTTTTCGTTAAATGCGATTTGGAAAAATAAGATAGCAGTTTTGGTTGGTGATTATTTATTACAAAAAGGATTTTTAATTGCGTTAAAAAACAAGCGATTTGAATTATTAGAAATTGTTGCTGAAGCGGTCAAAGAAATGAGTGAAGGAGAGTTGCTCGCCATTTCGAAAGCTCGGAAATTTGATTTTGATGAAAAAAGTTACTTTGAGATTATTCGTAAAAAAACTGCGTCGTTAATTTCAGCGGCGTGTAGAGCAGGTGCAACTTCCACGACAGAAGATGCAGAAGTGATTCAGAAAATGAAATTATTTGGAGAGAAAATTGGTATCGCATTTCAATTAAGAGATGAGCTATTTGACTTCGGAGGCAATGGAACAAGCAAGCCACTCGGGATAGATTTAAAAGAAAAAGGGATTAGTCTTCCTTTGGTTTATGCGCTCAATCGTGCGACCGATCTAGAGCAAAGAAAAATAATTAATTATATCAATAATGATGAAAAATTAAAAGAGGTTATCGCCTTTGTCAAAGCAAGCGGAGGAATAGAATATGCTCAAAAAACGATGCAAAAATATCGACAAGAAGCTACTGAAATTTTACAATCACTTCCTGAATCAGAAGCAAGAACTTCCTTGGAGGATTTGGTGAATTATGTTATTGAGCGCAAACGGTAATTCAAAAATGAATATGATAAAGTCGTTAGAGACGATCAAGCAACCCATAAAAGAAGAGTTAAAGATTTTTGAAAAAATGTTTCAGGAAGCTATGCAAAGTCCTGTCCCACTTTTGGAAAAAATCAACAACTATATTTTCGAACGCAAAGGAAAGCAGATGCGTCCAATGTTTATTTTCTTGTGCGCACAACTATGTGGAAAAATTAATGATGGAACATATCACGCAGCTACTTTTGTTGAGTTACTGCACACGGCAACATTGATTCATGATGATGTGGTGGATGATGCTAACGAGCGCCGAGGGTCAGCTTCGGTGAATGCACTTTGGAAAAATAAAGTAGCGGTGACGGTCGGTGATTATTGGTTTACACAAGCGTTGATCATTTCTCTAAAACACAAGCAATATCGATTATTGGAAATTGTTTCGCATGCAGTCAAGGCATTAATTGAAGGCGAATTATTGCAAAGTGAAAAAGCTCGAAAATTAGATATTGAAGAAGATATTTATTTTGAAATCATTCGACAAAAAACAGCATCGCTCATTGCAGCGGGTTGTGCAGCAGGTGCTGCTTCGGCTACAGAAGATGTTGAGTTGATTGAAAAAATGAGATTGTTTGGAGAAAAGATTGGGATCGCTTTTCAAATCAAGGACGACCTTTTTGACTATGGAATAGATGATGTAGGAAAACCTTTGGGCATTGACATCAAAGAAAAAAAAATGACACTTCCACTCATTTACGCCCTCAATAATGCTACTCGCTCTGACAAAAAACGGATCATCAATATTGTCAAAAAACATAATGAAAATCCTGAAAAAGTAAATGAGGTGATCGAGTTCGTTCGTGGAAGTGGAGGGATGGAATATGCTGAACAAGCAATGTTAAAATATCGAGCGGATGCCTTTGGTATTTTACATTCTTTTTCTATTTCTGCAACTCGTGAGTCTTTGGAAGATTTAGTCAACTTCTCTACAGATCGAAAAAAATGATTTAGAGAAATAATAGATCAGATCGGTTAATTAGGAAAACAGGTACCTAGTTACCTGTTTTTTTATTAAACTAATAGACCAATTTGACCGTTCCGTAGAAATGCATATCAATTAGAAAGTGAGAATGTTATATTTGTCAACAATAAAATAAAGAATTTAAAAATGGGATTTTTTTATAAAAACTTAATAATTGTTTTTTTGAGTTTAAGTATAGTAGGATGTGGAGAAACAACTAATTCTGATACAGGGAATAAAGCAAAATCAGAAACTGAAAAAATGGCTAAAAGTACTCCTGCAAAAACAGAGAAAAAGAAAAAGCAAATTCTATTTTTTGGCGATAGTTTAACTGCGGGATATGGTTTGGATGATCCTTCAGAAAGTTATGTAGGAGTGATTCAAGAAAAAATTGATTCATTAGGATTAGAATATCAAACCGTCAACGCAGGCGTAAGTGGAGAAACTTCATCAGGCGGAAATGATCGGATTGATTGGATTTTAGAACAAAATAAAATTGACGTTTTTATTTTGGAACTTGGTGCAAATGATGGATTACGAGGAATTAAAACGGAGGAAACCACTAAAAATTTACAATCTATTTTTGATAAGGTAAAAGCAAAGTTTCCAGAAGCAAAATTAGTAGTAGCAGGAATGTTAGCTCCACCAAATATGGGGAATGATTTCACACAAAAATTTGCGAGTATTTTCTCCAAATTATCGAAAAATAACAATGCTGCATTTGTTCCTTTTTTATTGGATGGAGTAGGAGGGATTCCAGAATTAAATCAACGGGATGGAATTCATCCAACAACCAAAGGGCATAAAATTTTAGCAGAAAATGTGTGGAAGGAATTGAAAAATATTTTGTAGAATATCGATATTTAATTTTTTAACCACTAAAAAAAATCTCCTTTAGAGGATTACCGGCATGAATAATTGGAGTCGCTACTTAGCCATTGCCATTTCATTATTTTTAATTGGAGCTGTTTTTTATTATTTCAGCGACATCGTTGCTTATGTTTTAATCGCATGGGTTCTGTCGATGGTGGGGCAACCGATTAATGAATTTTATAAAAAATATTTTAAATTAGGTAGTGGAGGAAGTGCAGGACTAACTTTAGTAACATTCATATTCTTATTGACAGGATTAGTTTGGGTTTTCGTTCCACCAATGATCAAGCAAGCTCAAAATTTAGCTGGGATTGATTACGAAAGTTTGGTGGAATCGCTAGAAGAGCCGATCAATAGTTTGAATAATATTTTGGTGGAGAAAGGTTTAATGGAAGGAGAAATAATTTTGCAAAATGATGAGATTGCAAATGATTCCATTGTCAACTCCATCGAATCAATAACTGAAAGTATTGAAAAAGATACCGTTGAAATAGGCGTTGTCGATGAAAAGAAAAATCAAGTAACGAGCACTTTTGTTTCCATTGATTCCATTCTTTTAGAAAATGGAGATACCGTTACAAAAACAAATATTACGCTCCAAGTTAATATCAATGACCCAATCGTCGAAGCAAAAACGCCAACTGTAATTGATCCAACTGCGGAAATAAAACATACTGATACACCCATCGAAAAAATTCAAAAAAGAATATTTACTGCTTTTAATCCCGGTCAAATTCCACAACTGTTTAGTACGCTAATTGGTTTTATGGGAAATCTTTTGATTGCGATTATGTCAATCTTATTTATTGCATTTTTCTTTTTGAAGGAGCAAGGATTATTTCTAAATGCCTTACAGGCGATCGTTCCAAGTAAGTATGAAAAAGAAGTTATTCATGCACTTGATGACTCAAGTAGATTGCTTCGTAGATATTTTGTAGGAGTATCAATTCAAGTAACGACAATCACTTTTTTTGTCTCTATTGTGTTAACTATTTTTGGAGTCAAAAATGCTTTGTTAATTGCTTTTTTTGCCGCGTTGATTAATGTCATTCCATATCTTGGGCCAATAATCGGAGCTACGTTTGGAGTATTAATTACGATATCTTCCAATTTGGATTTACCATTTTATGAAGAGATGTTGCCGTTGCTTTTTATAGTAATTGGAACTTTTGCAGCAATGCAATTCTTAGATAATTTTGTGCTACAACCATTTATTTTTTCAAATAGCGTTTCAGCACATCCACTAGAAATATTTATTGTAATATTGGTAGGAGCGAAGTTGAGTGGAATCGTGGGAATGGTGTTGGCGATTCCAGTTTATACCGTCATTAGAGTAATTGCAAAATCATTTCTCAGCGAATTTAGGCTAGTGCAAAAACTTACTAAAAAACTGTGATAATAATGATTAGTCATTGAAGTTGTTTTAAAATGTCTGCTGGAATCGAGCAGGCATTTTAAAACAACTTCATTAATTTAGTCTTGCTGTGCAAAAACTTTCTTCAATAAGTCAGAGCTTCTTGCAGACACATTATTTCGAATATTCAATTCCTCTTTTGCTACCATCGCAAACAATCCATCTAATGCTTTATTAGTGATGTAGTCATCTAACTTTGGATTTTGTTTTTCAACAAAAGGAATTTTATTATACCTAGTAACTACTTTCGTCCAAGAATCTAAAGCTTTCTTTTTATTAAGAGAATTATTAATTACAGGTTGGAATTTACTATACAACTGATTATAAGTGGTGCGATTCAAATAATCAGTAGCTGCTTTTTTGTCACCTTTTAAGATACCCATGGCGTCTTGAAAAGTCATTTGTCTAATAGCTGAAACGAAAATAGGTTTTGCTCCTTTCGCAGCATCTTCTGCAGCTCGATTAATTTTTTCAATAGCATTATCTACTAGACTTCCTGCTCCAAGATCTCTAAGCGTTTTTTCAACTTTTTGAGCTTCTGCTGGTAATAAGATTTTGTAGGGAGATTTATAATATCCATCAAGAGCAGATAATCGATCAGAACCTTTTCCAATTCCAATTTGGAGTGCTTCCTTCAATCCATTTCCAATTTGTTCGGAAGTTAAACCGGTAGCAGTTGTAGCTGAATCTAAAACTTGTTGCAATTCAGTACAAGCCACGAATTGAAAGCAAATAAATAAGAGTGCAATTTTTTTATACATCATATTCTTTTTTTGTGAAAAAAATGTTTTGTTGATTTTAGTTAAATCAACATCGGTTATTGATTATTTAAACGAATGACTTTTTGAAAAGGGTGTTATAGAAAATTTAAATCTTTTCGAAGGAAAACAATATAACTCTGCGTCTCTCCACCTCTGCGTTTAACCTCAACCTGCGTAGTATCTAGTGCAACTTTTACAAAGACAGCCATCATATTTCTGATCCAACATAGCTTGAGTTTGAGGGTGAATTTTCACTTTTTGACACCAACAATTTTCATCTTTATAACAAATTAAAGGATTGCCACATCTTGGGCATTGCTCAATGAATTTTTGATTCAGTTGTACCGAAGAGCTATCTAATTTTACTCCAGGCATGGGATTCTCTTTAGTTATCTTAATCGTTACTTCATGGATAGAATCAAATTGAAATTTTAGACTATAAAGTATTCTCGCACCTATCGTTTCCAATAGTTTAGTCTTGATTTTCATTTCTTTTTGACAAATCAAATAAACAGTTTCGTAATTAATTGTTTTATATAAGTCATCGTTTTCAGCAGCTTCACTAAAATTTGTTTTTATAAAAACGTCAATGACATAATTATTTCCAATAACCTGTTCCTCTTCATAAAACCCGTGGTAGGCGTAAAAACGCATACCTTCCAATGCTATTTGACTCATGGTGTCAATTTTTTTAATCTAAAAAATGATTTGTGAGAAGGTCCAACGTCAGTCGTAAAACGTTTAACGAATTAATCCTCTTATTTTCAAACACATCAAATGTAGAATTTTTTTTCCCATAAAAAACATCAAAACGAGAGATTCTACGTACAAAAAATGATTCTTAATTATGACAAGAATGTGAATCATACTTTCTATAAGAATATGTATTTTTGCAAAAATAAATTATAACCAATAAAACTTTAAGAAATATGTCAAATACAAATGGCAATACAACTCACCCAACAACATCGTCTAAAACTGATCGATTTCAGGGACATGATTATTATAATGTGGATGAGCTATTAAATGAAGATCACCTGCTCGCAAGAGATGCGGTTCGTGAATGGGTGAAGCAAGAAGTAAGTCCAATTATTGAAGGCTATTCTGATCGAGCTGAATGTCCACAACATTTGTTCAAAGGATTAGCAGAGATTGGCGCTTTTGGACCAAGTCTTCCTGCCAAATATGGTTGTGGAGGAATGGACGAAATTGCTTATGGAATTATCATGCAGGAATTAGAAAGAGGAGACTCAGGAATTCGTTCAATGGCTTCTGTGCAAGGATCATTGGTAATGTATCCGATTTACCGATTTGGTTCTGAAGAGCAAAAAATGAAATATTTACCCAAATTAGCTAGCGGAGAATTGATTGGATGTTTTGGATTGACAGAGCCAGATCATGGATCGAATCCAAGTGGGATGATTACCAATATTAGAGATGATGGAGATCATGTAATTTTGAATGGAGCAAAAATGTGGATTACGAATTCTCCAGTTGCAGATATTGCCGTTGTTTGGGCAAAAAATGAAGCAGGTCGAATCAAAGGGGTGATTGTGGAAAAAGGAATGAAAGGTTTTTCTGCTCCTGAAATTCATGGAAAATTAAGTCTACGTGCATCCATTACGGGAGAACTTGTCTTTGAAGATGTAAGAGTGCCTAAATCAAATATTTTGCCTGAGGTAGAAGGATTGAAAGGACCGTTGAGTTGTTTGTCAAAAGCTAGATATGGAATTGCTTGGGGAGCGATTGGAGCAGCAATGGATTGTTATGATTCTGCTTTGAGATACTCGCAAGAGCGAATTCAATTTGGAAAACCAATCGGTCAATTCCAATTGACTCAAAAGAAATTGGCAGAAATGATTACCGAAATCACCAAAGCTCAATTATTAGCTTGGAGACTCGGAACATTGGCTAATGTTGGAAAAGCAACCTCTGCTCAAATTTCTATGGCTAAAAGAAATAACGTTCATATGGCGTTAGAAATAGCAAGAGAAGCTCGGCAGATTCATGGCGGAATGGGAATCACTAACGAATATCCAATTATGCGACACATGATGAATTTGGAAACAGTTTTAACTTATGAAGGTACGCATGACATTCATTTGTTGATTACAGGGATGGACGTGACGGGCTTTAATGCATTTAAATAATGGTTAATTTTAATAGTGAATGGTTAACACCACAATGGTTTAAAAATAGTGGTGTTAATCATTCACCGTTAACAGTTCATCGTTCATTTTTCTGTTAATGAAAACTTAAACTTCCTAGAATTGAGGAATTTTACGTATTTTTCTACCTCTTTGATCCAACAAAACCAGGCAATCTATACGTTTAAAATTTAAGAGTATTTTTTTTACTTTCATGATTGTGTGAAAGTTTAAAACTACTCCATGAAAAACTTAAAGAAATTAATATGTCTAAACGATTTTTTATTGCTTGCCTTTCAATTTTACTTTTTTCTCTGGGAGAAATTTTCGCTCAAGGAGAACAACCCATCGAATTAGGTAATCCATCTTTTGAAGATTTTGCACGACCAGGACAACAACCAAGAGGTTGGTATGATTGCGGGGATATTAATTATCCCTTAGAAACGGCTCCAGATACTCACCCGATTGATGATTCTTCAGGAAGCAGTAGTTTTGGAGTAAAGAAGAAAGCTTTTCATGGTGATACTTATTTAGGAATGGTAGTTCGTGAAAATGACTCACATGAATCAGTTGCACAAAGGTTGAAAAAGCCTTTGATGCCAGGTAAATGTTATTCTTTTAGTATATACGTGGCTACCTCGGAAATTTATAAAAGTCAAATTCGAGGCTCAAAAGAATTTGTAGATTTCACTACTCCCATCAAATTAAGTATAAAAGGGGGAGTCAGATTTTGTGATAATGCAGTAACGTTGGGTGAAACAAAATTAATCACCCATTCTGAGTGGAAAGAATATACTTTTAAGTTTGAACCTAAAAGAAAGATTACTTATATCGTCCTCGAAGCGAGGTATAAGACACCAACGTTTAGCCCACCTAATGGAAATATTTTATTGGACAATGCTTCTGCGATTCAGCCAATTCCATGTGATGAATCTTTAGTACAAAAGCCAATTGTAAAAATTACAGCTCCTTCTGCTTCAGCAAAAACGGTGAAGACTAAAAAGTATAAGTTGATAGCGAATGTGAAAAATGTAAAAGAAAAGCGAAAGATTTTACTCAAAGTAAATGGTAAAAACATCAGATCATTCACTTATAATTCTGCCAATGGTAAAGTAACCTCTAATCTCAAATTAAAAGAAGGAGCGAACAAAATTATCGTAAAAGCAGCTAACTCAGGAGGAAATGCTTCTGATGAGGCAACAATTAATTATGAAATTCCTGTTGAAGAACAAGTTGCAGAAGTTGAACCAAAATCAGAAATGGAAGACGAATTAGGTGATTTAGCAGAAGGAGAAACCATTCGGGTGGATCAACTTAATTTTGAAATAAATTCCTTTAAAATTACAAATGATTCGAGGCCAGTTTTAAACGATATTTATAATTTCTTAAATGAAAATTCAAAGGTGTCAGTCGAAATTGGAGGACATACTAATCGGTTTTGCGATACTGATTATTGTCAAACTTTATCCACGAATCGAGCAAAAGCAGTTGTCGATTTCTTAGTCCAAAAAGGAATTCCATCTAATCGGTTGACTTATCGAGGATATGGAAAAACCCAACAAATTACTTTTTCTAAAAATGCAAAAATGCAAAAGCAAAATCAAAGAGTAGAAATTAAAATATTAAGTCTCGGTAGTTAAGAAAACCGATGTGTTAAATATTTATAAAAAAACAAACAAAGTGCTGTAGGAAAAGTATCCTTCAGCACTTTTTTCGTCTCAACTATTGAACGTACTTTTGTGTTCTTACTTTAAAGAATCAATAAGGTTTATTTCATTTTTTTATGATAGAAATTTTCTTCGACAAAAATATAACTACATTCACCATTGATGATATGCTTCTTTTTAAGAAAAAAGCATTCGCATGGGCAGCCCAATTTGAGGTGGTGAGTTACCTTGATAGCAATCAGCATGTTTCGAAATATTCCAAATACGAAGCACTTCTTGCTGTTGGAGCAGAAGATGAAATTTTACCAGACGAAAAGAAACAATCAAGTTTTGAAATATTAAAGTCCTTTTATGAAATCAAAAAAGACTGGCTCTTTGGTTTCCTTACTTATGATCTGAAAAATGAAATAGAAGATTTACATTCCAATAATTTTGATAATATTGAACTACCCAGCCTCCATTTTTTTCAACCAAAAATAGTCATTGAATTTTTCCAAGACGAAATAAAAATTCATTCTAAAAATGAAAAAGCCATTTCTGTTTTTGAAAAAATAAATCAAACATCTTTTATCCATAATTCTAAAGTTTTAAATAAAAAAATACAAAGAAAGGATGTCCAACATCGGATCTCAAAAGAAGAATATTTAAAAAAAATTGGTCAAATAAAATCTCATATCAGCAAAGGAGATATTTATGAAATGAATTTTTGCCAAGAGTTTTTTGTCGAAGAGGTGGAAGTAAATCCATATGTTTTATTTGAAAAATTCAATGCGATAGGGAAAGCACCTTTTGCTGCTTTTTACAAGTTTAGGGATAAACATTTGCTCTGTGAAAGTCCTGAAAGATTTGTAACCAAGCAAGGTCAAAAAATAATTTCTCAACCAATCAAAGGAACTATCAAACGAGGAGCAACCGTCGAAGAAGATGAACAACTCAAAAAACAATTATACCATTCACCAAAAGATAGATCTGAAAATGTAATGATTGTCGATTTGGTCCGAAATGATTTTGGAAAAAGTTGCAAAGCAGGTTCTGTCAAAGTAGAAGAATTATTTGGTATTTATTCCTTCGAACAAGTTCATCAAATGATATCTACGGTTGTTGGTGAATTGGAAGAACAAGTCCATTTTGTCGATGCGATCAAAAATGCTTACCCAATGGGATCTATGACCGGTGCTCCAAAAATCCGAGCAATGGAACTTATCGAACAATTTGAAAAAACAAAAAGAGGGTTATATTCTGGGACTGTTGGCTATATCACGCCTGAGGGAAATTTTGATTTTAATGTCGTGATTCGCAGTATGATTTATAACTCAGGTAAAAAATATTTGTCTTACCAAACAGGTGGAGCAATTATTTTTGATTCCAATCCCGAAGGAGAATATGAAGAGTGTTTACTCAAGGCCAAAGGGTTTTACGAAGTAATAGAACATAGTAATGATAATGAGTGAAAAAAGGGAAAATGCTTCACATATAATTCATCATTAATTTTTTCCTAAATTTGCGTCATGGTAAAAAAAGACAAATCAAGACGAACTGAAATTTTGGAAAAAGCAGCAATTCTTTTTCATAAAAAAGGCTATTCAGCAACTTCAGTTCGAAATATAGCGCAGGAAATGAAGATGGAATCTGCTAGTTTGTACAACCATATCAAATCGAAACAAGAAATTCTCCAGGCCATCTTACTCCCCATAGCACATCGTTACACGAAAGGTATCCAAGAAATTTCAAATTCTCCACTTACCTCCATCCAGCAACTCGAGCGAATTATTGCCGATCAAATTAGGATTACCATAGAAAATACAGATGGCGTTTCGTTGATTCCAAATGAGTGGGTTCATTTGGAGAAAACCAAAGAAAGAGATGCACTAAGAGAATTTTTAGATCTAAGAAATCTTTACGAAAAGGAGTTTAAGAATGTATTTAAGAATTGTATCAAAGATGGATATTTAAGAAAAGTAAATGTTGATATTGCGGTTTTTTCCATTTTATCCACTTTGCGTTGGTTGTATTCATGGTATTCAAAAAATCAAAATATCAATCCTTTGGTTTTAGAAACCGAACTCATTAATAATTTAATTGGAGGGTTAAAAAAGACGTGAATTTTACTTTTCAAAAAAATATTTTCAGGATTTTAATTAAAAAATCACTTATCTTACACACTCTAAGAGAAACAATTTAAAAACCTTTAAAATTTCTTTCCTCTAAAAAATTACTTAATCCCTCCTTCCAATCCGATATTTTTAAACATACTTTTTTAGCAAACATTCACATTCACTAACATGAGAAACATCTATTATGGCATCCTTGCTGTAGCCTTATTGTTACTATCATCATCATCTAACATTTATGCCACAGCTACAACCGATTGCAAGCCTTCCGTACATATTCAACCTGTCAAAGGAAATTACATTCCACTACTCAATGGCGATATTGAAAACCTTGAAAAGTTTATGCTCGAACTGACAGAACAGAATGCTAGTTATTGTAAAGCTTCTTTAAGGATTGATTTTAAAGAAGGATTGGAAACCAAGCAAACGATTACACGTGGGGAATCCAGATATAATGAAAAATTATTTTTGGAAGTTCAATATTTTTCTCCTTCCTATGAAGCAATTATTGAAAACGGAGAAGGTGATATTTTGCATAAGATAGAATTGGGAAAAGAATTAAAGTCTATTGAATATTCTAATGAAAAATTGAATAACCATGATGCACTTTATAGAGAATGGAGACGAGTTAGTAAAGATAATTTGTCTAAAATAGAAATGGATGCGAATAATTTTCAAGCATTAATTGATTTTTTGAAAATGGAAAATGGAATGAGTGTTCCTGAAAAAAAATCTTTGGTAGCTAAAGAAAAGAAAGAAATATTAGCACCAAAAGGAGAAGTAGTAAAAATGGAAAAGAAAGAAAAGTCAACTCGTAAAAGTAGAAGAAAAGCAAAGAAGAAATCTAAAAATAAAAAATCGAAAGAGATAGCAAAATCAAAAACTCAATCTGTTCAAAATAATAATTCATCAAAAGTTGAGAAAGAATCAACACCCTCAGCAAAAGTAATTAAGAAGGAATCGAAAGAGATAGCAAAATCAAAAACTCAATCTGTTCAAAAGAATAATTCATCAAAAGTTGAGAAAGAATCAACACCTTCAGCAAAAGTAATTAAGAAGGAATCGAAAGAGATAGCAAAATCAAAAACTCAATCTGTTCAAAAGAATAGTCCATCAAAGATTGAGAAAGAATTCAATTCAAAAATTAAGGTGAAAGAAGGGGGAACAAAAGAAATGACAAAATCAGAATCAAAACGAATAGAACAAGTAGTTGAGAAATCAGAAAATAAACCAACGAAGCCTGAAACAAATCCAACTCCTGAAATTTCAAATAATAAAGAAGAAATGCTAGCTGAAGAAGAGTCGTCTTCTAAATTGGAAAAATATTCACCGCCAATCACTTCAACAGAAGTTCCAGAAGTAAAAGAAAACCAATCTCAAGAATCTTCTGAACCAAGAGAAATTATCTCTGACGATGAAATGTTTGAAAATGTTGGAGTAGTAGAACCCTTGGCTGAAATGGTTCAATTTCAGTTTCCCTATGGAAAAAATTATATGGTAATTAATAAAAGTGATTTTTCAATAAAAATAAATACAGGAAGAAAAAGTGGGAAGATTTTTGATGATAGTTCTATCAAACCAAAACAGGAAAAGAAGTTAAAAAACAAATTTAAAAATGGAGATTGGTACTCGATAGTTTATCCTGAAAAATTGCATAAAAAAGACATAGAAAACTATAAAGAATCTGTTGAATCTATCTTATCTGATCTGGGTCTTTCAAATATTGGAGATGATTTTTTCAAAATGTCGGAGCAATTAATTCCTAACCTTGATATTATTTCTAATGAAAATCCTTTGGCAGATACTTCGCAAAAAGAAAAAGTAGAAACTAAATTTCAAAAATTTATAGATGAAAATGACATTAAGGTTCTTAGCGAAAATCAGAAAAAGAAAGAAGCAACTGAACTTAAAAAGTTACTCATATTAATAGTTCAATCACATCGGTTGCATCATTATTATAAATATACAGTTGGCACTTCAGCAACAAAACGACCAGTAAATAAATTACCAAGGTTCCGGAAAAACTAACTTTCCACAAGAATTGAAAAAAATGACACCTTAAAAAAGGTGTCATTTTTTTTGCATATAAAACTATCAAGTGTTAGTTTTATACAACATTTTGGTCGTATAAAAGTTATAATAATAATGAGCGATAAATTTCATCAAATAAAAGTATCAGAAATTGAAAAATCTACTCCAGATTGTTCAATTATTTCTTTTGATATTCCCCAAGAATTGCGAGGAAAATTTGCCTTTAAACAAGGACAATATTTGACTTTGCAAACGGAAATTAATGGCGAGTCAGTTCGTCGATCATATTCTTTGTGTTCAAGTCCATCAGATAACGAATGGAAAGTTGGAATTAAAAAGATTGAAGATGGAAAATTCTCCACCTTCGCCAACGATATTCTAAAAGTAGGTGATGAGTTAGAAGTGATGCCACCTAATGGAAATTTCTACGTAGAAGTTGATAAGACCAAGCAAAAAAATTATGTGGCCTTCGCGGCAGGAAGTGGAATCACTCCAATTTTTTCCATTATCAAAACTCACCTTCTAGCCGAACCAAAAGCAACGTTCAAATTATTTTATATCAATCCAAGAGTCGTTTCTATTATTTTAAAAGAAGAATTAGAAGCATTGAAAAATCAATTCATGAGTCGTTTCGAAGTTTTTTATTTTTTAACTAAAGAACATCGAAGTGTTCCATTGTTGAAAGGACGATTGAACGAAGAGAAGATGGAAACGATTTTTAAAACCATTTGCGATGTTAGCCAAATTGATGAATATTTCTCTTGTGGGCCTGAGGCAATGATTTTGATGATTCGAGATTTTTTATTGGAAAAGAATGTAGAGAAAGAGAAAATTCATTTTGAATTATTTACCACGGCAGGAAGTAGTGTAGAAGCTAAGAAAAAAGTTGCTCAAACTTTCAAAGGAAAAGTGGCGGACATCACTATTTTGGAAGGTGGAAAAAGTATGAGTTTCAAAATAGAGCAAGGCTCAGATAATATTTTAGATGCAGCATTGAAGAATGCAGCAGACCTTCCATTCGCTTGCAAAGGTGGTGTGTGTTGCACTTGCCGAGCAAAATTAATTGAAGGAAATGTAGAAGTTTTAGTAAATTATGGACTAGAAGAAGAAGAGATTGAGCAAGGCTATATTTTGACTTGTCAGTCGATTCCAACTAGTGAGAAAGTAGTGGTTGATTTCGATAGTTAAGCCCCCGATCCCTAAAGGGGAGTTTTGAGTTTCCCTTCGAATGATACTCTTACTTTTATTTATTAAGACTTATTTTTTCAATTTTCTTTAGGGAAAAAATTCCCCATAATGTGGAGAGCGGGGGAGGAATAGCGAAAAATGTGGGCGAGGGAGCGGCACGGAGGCGAGCATTTTTTTCGCTTTGATTTTTGGTTACTTTTCATCAAGGAAAAGTAACAAATGCTAAATTAAAAATTAAAAGAAAATTTTCCATAAAAAATCCAAGTATCATGAATACCCAAGATTTAGAAAAAAGATTCCAAGACAGAATCGACGCAGGTCAAAAAATCGAACCCAAAGATTGGATGCCTGAGAAATATCGAAAAACACATATTCGACAAATTTCTCAACACGCTCATTCTGAGATTGTAGGAATGTTACCCGAAGGAAATTGGGTAACTCGAACTCCAACACTTCGAAGAAAAGTGGGCCTCTTGGCAAAAGTTCAAGACGAGGCAGGACATGGCTTGTACCTCTATTCAGCTGCTGAAACTTTAGGCATCAGCCGAGATGAAATGTTTCACCAACTCCATTCAGGCAAGGCAAAATATTCCAGCATTTTTAATTATCCAACAATGACTTGGGCCGACATCGGAACGATTGGTTGGCTAGTCGACGGTGCTGCAATTATCAATCAAGTAATGTTGACTCGAACATCTTTTGGGCCTTACGCTCGTGCGATGGTCCGAATTTGCAAAGAAGAAAGTTTTCATCAACGACAAGGTTTTGAAATGATTTTGACACTTTGTAAAGGAACCGAAGTTCAGAAAGCAATGGCACAAGATGCACTCAACAGATGGTGGTGGCCAAGTCTGATGATGTTTGGACCACGTGATGAAGAATCGCCAAATACTGAGCAATCTGTCAAATGGAAAATCAAGAGAAAAACAAATGATGAATTGCGTCAACAGTTCATCGACATCACAGTTGAGCAAGCAAAAGTTGCAGGCTTGACGATTCCTGATCCTGATTTGAAATGGAATGAAGAACGAGGGCATCATGATTTTGGAGAAATAGATTGGAATGAATTCTGGCGGGTGGTGAAAGGAAACGGACCATTGAACAAAGAAAGATTAAAAGCAAGAAATGATGCTTGGGATAATGGCGAATGGGTTCGAGATGCAGCTATGGCGCATGCTGAAAAACAAGCACAAAAGGAAGAATTAAGAAAAGCAATTTAATGTTTGGTGGATTGTAAACCAAAATAGATTTTACAAAAAACTAAAAATCTTAAAACAGAAATTATGTCAAATCAAGAGTTCCCGATCTGGGAAGTTTTTATCAGAAGTAAGAATGGATTAGAGCATCGCCACGTTGGTAGCCTTCATGCAACTGATGCAACAATGGCAATGGAAAATGCAAGAGACGTTTACACTCGAAGAGAAGAAGGCGTGAGCATATGGGTAGTCGAATCAAAAAACATTACCGCTTCCAATCCTGAAAATCAAGGCGAACTTTTTGAACCTGCAAAAGATAAAGCGTATCGACATCCGACGTTTTATGAATTGCCGATTGAATTAAAGCACATGTAAATAATGATTAACTGTAAACGGTGAATGGTTAATACCGTTTTTGTGAGTTCTTAATTTTGTTATTTTTTCTCAAAAAAATTAGACGTGAAAGATAAATTATATGAATACCTTTTGATGTTGGGAGATAATTCGATGATTCTTGGACATCGATTGTCAGAACTGTGTGGACATGGACCAAGCTTGGAAACCGATATTGCGCTAACTAATATTTCATTGGATTTGTTTGGTCAGGTGAGAAGTTATTTTCAATATGCTGCTGAAGTCAAAGGCGGAGAAGCAACAGAAGATTCTATCGCATTTTTAAGATTTGATCGAGATTATCGAAATACCATTCTGGTAGAACAACCGAATACTGACTTTGCACATGTGATCGTTCGACAGTTTTTATTTGATGCATTTCATTTGCCTTTGCTCGAACAATTGATGAAAAGTAATGACGAAACGATTGCTGCTATTGCTGCAAAGTCAATCAAAGAAAGTCGCTATCATTTGCGTTTTTCTTCTTCGTGGGTAAAACGATTAGGTGATGGAACAGAAGAAAGTCATCAAAAAATGCAAGAAGGCATCAATCATTTTTTCCCATTCGTAAGTGAAATGTTTCGAGAGACGGAAATAGAAAAAGAAATGAAAGAACTTGGCATCGGAGCAGATTTGAAATTGATAAAAGAAGTTTTTGACGAAAAAATAAAAACAGTTTTATCAGAGGCAACCTTAGAAATTCCAACAACACCATCTCGACAAACCAACGGAAAAAAAGGTATCCATACCGAACAAATGGGGTTCATCTTAGCAGAATTACAATACATGCAACGGGCATACCCAAACATGCAATGGTAAGAAATACGTTGTCGTCTGCTTTAGCTGACCTGAAAAAATGAGCGCAGCGATTTTTTCTAAAAGGAGACTTTAAATCAATTTTCCCAAAAGAAATCCTAAAAATCATTTTTCAAAAAATAAATAAAAATGAATCCTGTCCAAAATAAAGATATCCAAGACCTTCTTCGCGAAGTCACCGACCCCGAAATCCCAGTCCTCAGTATTATGGATATGGGCGTAGTCCGAGATATTGAACCAAACGGAAAAGATTTATTAATAAAAATTACCCCCACCTACTCAGGCTGTCCAGCAATGGATACTATCGCAACTGACATCAAATTAAAAATGGATGCCGCAGGTTACAACACCACGGTAAAATTAATTTTGTCACCAGCCTGGACAACAGATTGGATCACAGAAAGAGGCAGAGCAGAATTAGAAAAATATGGTATTGCCGCACCACTTGACGAGACATCTGATAAGCATGCATTGATCGATGGAAAGCGAATTGTAAAATGCACTAATTGCAGTTCTACGAATACAAAAATGGTCAGTCAATTCGGATCGACAGCTTGCAAAGCATTATTTCAATGTGAAGATTGTTTGGAACCATTCGATTATTTTAAATGCTTAAAATAATTAAAATCAAATCATGAAATAATAATTTTGATTTTATAATTTTCAAAATGTCAAAACAAAACCAACTCGCCAAAGCAGTTTTTCAAAAAATGATGTCCACAGATTATTGTAGTCAATGGATGGGCATCGAACCAATTCTCATCGAAGAAGGACATTGCAAAATTAAAATGACGGTTAAAAAAGAAATGCTCAATGGCTATGGAATCTTGCATGGAGGAATAGCATTTACCTTTGCGGACAGCGCATTTGCTTTTGCATCTAATTCATATGGACGTCTTGCTCTTTCTATCAATGGAAGTATGAGTTACGCCAAGTCAGCGAAAGAAGGAGACATTTTAATTGCAGAAGCAAAGCCACTAAATGTGAATCACAAGACGGCTGATTTTGATGTTAATGTGATGAATGAAGCAGGCGAAATTTATTACTATTTTAGAGGCACAGTTTATCGGAGTAGTAAAAATGTAATCGAAGAATAAAAAATGAATATGATTTATCTCACTCAATTAATTTTTGTAAAAGAAGGAAAAGAAGAAGTGTTTCATGAATTTGAAAATTTTGCAATTCCTCTGATGGAAAAATATAATGGAAAAATAATTCATCGATTAAGACCTCCAAAAGAAGCATACATTTCAAGTTCTGCAGAACAACCTTACGAAATACATTTTATCTCTTTTGACACTGAAAATGATTTAGCAGAATTTCTAAAAGACGATACAAGGCAAGAATTTATGCATTTAAAAAATGAATCTGTTCAATCAAGTTTACTCATCAAGGGAGAAAAAATGTAAATTTATTTTTCCCAAAAATCATTCATAAATCACGTAATTAAAACTCAAAATTAAATTGAAAGAAGCATACATCATCGACGGCATCCGAACGCCAATCGGAAAAATCACAGGAACACTTGCACCAATTAGAACAGACGATTTAGGAGCACTCGTCATCAAAGCACTCGTCGAAAAAAATCCAAACATTCCGAAAGATGCTTACGACGATGTCATTTTTGGTTGCGCCAATCAAGCAGGTGAAGACAATCGAAATGTTGCTCGAATGTGTTTATTACTGGCAGGACTACCTTGGAGTGTTCCAGGCGAAACGGTCAATCGATTATGTTCGTCAGGCTTATCCGCTATTATTCATTCTAACCGAGCAATCAAAGCAGGCGACGGAGAAATTTTTATAGCAGGAGGCGTCGAACACATGACTCGTGGACCATGGGTGATTTCTAAAGTTTCCAAAGCATTTGGTCGAGATGCGAAAATGCATGACAGTAGTTTCGGGTGGAGATTTGTCAATAAAAAAATGCACGAAATGTACGGCACCGACGGAATGGGAGTAACTGCCGAAAATCTTGTGGAAAAATATAAAATCAGTCGAGAAGACCAAGATGCTTTTGCTTATCGCTCGCAAATGAAAGCTGCGGCAGCACAAGCGAATGGACGCTTGGCAAAAGAAATTACACCAGTCTCAATTCCGCAAAGAAAAAAAGATCCAATCATTTTTGAAAAAGATGAATTTATTCGAGCGACTACGACTATGGAAGCATTGGCAAAATTACGACCTGCATTTCGCAAAGCAGAAAATGGTGGAACTGTAACCGCTGGAAATGCATCAGGCCTAAACGATGGTGCAGCAGCAACCATTATTGCTTCTGAAGATGCAGTAAAAAAATATAATTTAAAACCATTGGCAAAAATTGTAAGCTCTGCAGTCGTCGGAGTTGAACCTCGAATCATGGGAATTGGTCCAGTAACTGCTTCCAACAAAGCATTGACAAAAGCAGGTTTGAAGATGGAAGATATGGATGTGATAGAATTGAATGAGGCTTTCGCTTCGCAAAGTTTAGCATGCATTCGAGAGTGGGGATTGGAAGATAATGATCCACGAATTAATCCAAATGGAGGAGCGATTGCGATTGGTCATCCGCTTGGAGTGACAGGTGCAAGGATTTGTTATTCAGCTGCGTTAGAGTTAAGTCTGACAGGAAAAAAATATGCTTTAGTAACGATGTGTGTAGGCGTAGGGCAGGGGTATGCAGCGGTGATTGAGAATGTGAATGTTTAATTTTTGATTTCTCAAAAAAGTAAAATGGAAAAAAAGTCATTCAAAGAAGTCTTAACAGAACCTCAAAATATCATTGCGATTGGAGTGACGGTAATTAGTATTTGTGCATTGATAGTTTCCATTATGCAAACTCGAATCATGGCAGAACAACGAGTATTGATGCATGAGCAAGCAAAAGTTTCTGTTTGGCCAAGATTAGAAATTGGCAGATATAAAAGTCATTCATTAAAAGATAATACAATAGATGATTATTATCTTAATATAACTAATGGAGGTGTTGGACCAGCGATTGTTACAGATATGAGAGTTTCTTATAATGGAATAATTGCAAAAAAATGGGGGCACCTTTTTCAAAATTTTAATTTACCTGATTCTATTCCAACTTATCGAGGAAGTTCAGATGTCAATAATTCTATTATTAAAATAGGAGATGAAGTAATGTTTTTAAATTTGAGTCAAAATTTATCATTAGCTAAATACTATTATAAGTATGAAGAAAATATTAAAATGGAAGTTTGGTATAAATCTATTTATGGAGATAAATGGAAAGTGACTTATGAAAAAACTAATTGTGTGACGGAGGAGATAGAAAGTGATTTTGTTCTTTCGGATGAGGAGCAGTTTGAGAATTAACGACTCAAAATTAGATGTTTTTATGAAAATTAAAATAATCTTATTGATTCTACTTATGAATTTTTTCAACAAAATATTGGGGCAAAAAGAACAACCTAATGATCCATATTGGGTGTTCGATGAATCTAGTCATTTTAAACCTCAACTTAGCAAAGGTGATTTTTATAAATTAGAAGGTTATGATTTTGGATGGTTTGTTCTTGAACCACTTTCTAAATTTGTTGGAGATCGAAATCAAGAAATTGAAAAAAGTAGAAATCTTTCCTTTGGTCAAAAAGCATTGTACTATTGGTGGTATTTAGATGGTCAAGTGACGAACGGTGGCTTTGTACAATTTTACTATAATGACTATGGAAAGTATATGCCGACGATCATCAAAGGATTAGAATATGTGGGAGATAAAGAAATGACGATGTTGGTAGAAAAGGTGCATCGAATTTATTTGAAAAATGAAAAACTATTTCTCAAAGCACAAGAGGACGATTTGTTTGGAAGTGATTTGTATGACCGTTTAGATGCTATGTCAGAATTAGATGATGACTACTATGATCTAAATGAAATAACGATTAAAAAATTAGAAGCCTTTGTTCGAAAAAATCCAAATGAATTTTGTGTAGATGAATCAGGAAATGCTTTTGACATGAGTTACTCAGGTCTTTGTCAAACCTTTTTTCCAAATAAAAAAATCAAAGAAGAGTTCAATTTGATAGAGGGAATAATTGATGGAACATTTACCAGTTATTTTGAGACGGGTGGATTGAATGAAAAAATTGAATATAAAAAAGGTGTTCAAACTGGAGAAAAAGAAGCCTACTTTGAAAATGGGAAATTAAAAAACACCGCCAAAATTATAGCTGACTTAAATCAATTAGAGGTTACTTCATTTTATGAAAATGGAACTCCAAAAAAATTACAATATCAAAAAATAGGAACCGAAAAGCGAATTGGTGTTTACAAAGAGTGGTACTCCAATGGGCAATTAAAAAAATCTGGAACGTATATTTCGGATTACGAACGAGATGGTGAGTGGTTAGAATTCTACGAAGATGGAAGCAAAAAAATGGAAGCTGAATTTAAGAATGGAGATTTTTTAATTCATGATTTTTGGGATAAAGATGGCAGCCATATATTAAAAAATGGAACAGGATTTTATATCAATGAGTATTCTATGTTTAACGATGAGCAAGTGCGCAATGAGCAAGAATATAAAAATTATAAAAGGCATGGAATCCAAAAAAACTTCATTAATGGAGTTTTGGATTTATACCAAGAGATGGAAAATGGGAGAGAACATGGGGTGACAAAATCTTATTATAAAAATGGAAAACTAAAAGAAGAAACTATTTATGACGAAGGTATCGAGATGTCTAAAAAGGAATTTCCATTATTCGAAAATCCAATTGTTGTTGCTCAAATCACTTTTGAGATAGAAGATGAATGGTTGACTAATCGAGAGTTGGAAACAGCGGATACTTACCCTATTGCTTTAAATAAAGAAGAAGTGGAAAACTCATTTGATGTGGAGGTTTCTCTTTTCGAAGGTTATGATTCAGAGGACTATTTATTTTATAATTACTTTGTAACGATTGATAAAAATGGAAAGATTACCAATGCTGATTTTCGAATGGCAAGTAATGGTTTCCTTAGAGAAGAGATACAAGAAAGTTTTAAACAACTAAAATTCAAGCCTGCGATCAAGAATGGGAAAGCGGTGGAGTCGTATTTATTTATGAAGTATGAATTTAAATTGGGAGAGGATAAAAAATAAATTTTGGATAAAATTATAACAATACTCTTACTAGTTTTATTTTTTGGTTGTGAAAAACAAAAAAGCGATTATCCTGAAATAATTGTCAAGCATAATTTAGAAGAAAAATATGATTTGGCGAAATGGGAATTGTATAAATTGAATTGTGTGATTGAAGAAAATGGAAATAAAGTAGATTATTTAGTTCCTGAATTTGGAGCAGAAGATAATCATAGACACTACCGAAAAGAATCTAAGAGATTGAAGAAAGAGGAGGGTATAGATATTTGGAAAGATAGATCAAGAGTTGAAGAGATTTATGGAAAAGAGAATGTTTTTGATTTTATTACTTGTGAATTAACTTTCCCACGAATTGATTCCTCTATGATTTTTAAAAACGGAAAAATTGAATTAAGCTTTTTTCCAGAATGCGTTGAATGGGAAAATGGTTTTGTGAAAAAATACATTAGATCTTATTTTACTATAATTTTTGAGGATGATAAAATTATAGAATGCGGACATGGTCGGTTCTTTTCACCTTATCCAAAAAGTGAACAAAAAAGATTAGAACAAAAATTTATCAAAATAATTGAAAATCGAAAAGACAAAATCCACCCATGGATTTTAGAATATTATCAAAACTATAAGAAATGAAAAAACTCGAAAATTACGCACTAGGTTCATGGCTCGCAGGCGACGGCGACGGCACTCCATTATACAATTCCGTAACAGGTGAAGTCGTAGCCCTATCCACCACCAAAGGTTTAGATTTTGAAAAAATTCTAGACTACGGTCGAAAGACAGGCGGCGCACCTTTGCGAAAAATGACTTTCCAACAACGTGGAAACATGCTTAAAAAACTCGCTCTGTATTTAACCAAAAAGAAAGAGCAGTTTTACGAGGTGAGTTATAAAACTGGTGCAACTCGAGCAGATAGTTGGGTAGACATCGAAGGTGGTTTTGGAAATTTATTTTCGAATGCATCTTTACGGAAAAATTTTGCCAACCAAACTTTTCATGTCGATGGTGACTTGGTAGATATTTCAAGAGGTGGAAGTTTTGCCGCACAACATATTATGGTGCCGAAGCGAGGAGTGGCGATTCACATCAATGCATACAATTTTCCAGTTTGGGGAATGTTAGAGAAATGTGCTACAAATTGGATGGCAGGAGTTCCCGCAGTAGTCAAACCAGCAACCGCAACTTCATTTTTGACGGAAGCAGTTGTGCGAGAAATTATCGCTTCAGGGATTTTACCAGAAGGTGCATTGCAATTAATTTGTGGTTCTGCTCGAACGATTTTAGATACTGTTGATTCGCAAGATGTGGTGACTTTTACAGGTTCGGCGACGACAGGAAGAATGTTAAAAGCACATCCAAGAATTATTTCAGAGGCAGTTCCTTTCAACATGGAAGCCGATAGTTTAAACTGTTCTGTCCTAGGAGAAAGTGCCACACCAGGAACTCCAGAATTTGATTTATTTGTCAAAGAAGTTCGCAAAGAAATGACTTCCAAGTGTGGGCAAAAGTGTACTGCTATTCGAAGAATTATCGTTCCAGAACACTTAGTGGAAGATGTACAAATTGCTTTGGGAAAACAATTAGGAAAAATTGGAATTGGAAATCCAACAGCCGAAGGAGTTCGGATGGGCGCATTGGCAAGTAGAGATCAAGTCACAGAAGTTCGAGATCGAGTAAAAGAATTAGCGCAGACGGCAGAGATCGTTTATGGTAGTTTGGACAAGATAGATTTGATTGATGCGGACTATGACAAAGGCGCATTTCTCTCTCCAATTTTATTGTTAGAAAAGAATCCATATAAAAATTTAGGCGTGCATGAGATTGAAGCATTTGGGCCGGTGAGTACAATCATGCCGTACAAAGGAACTGAGCAAGCTGTCGAATTAGCGCAGATGGGGAAAGGTTCTTTGTGTGCATCGATTGCAACATTTGATGATGCAGAGGCGAGAGAGTTTGTAGTCGGAGCAGCAAGTCATCACGGTCGAATTTTAGTACTCAATCGAGAGAATGCCAAGCAAAGTACAGGTCATGGTTCTCCTCTTCCAACATTAGTTCACGGAGGACCAGGGCGAGCTGGTGGTGGAGAAGAAATGGGTGGAATGCGAGGTATTAATCACTACCTTCAACGGTGTGCGGTGCAAGGAACACCAACCACACTTTCTGCCATCACGGGCATTTATCAACCTAATGCAAAAGTAACAGAAGCACCTCAACATCCTTTTAAATATTACTTCGAAGAGATTGAAGCAGGCATGTCATTGCTCACGCACAAACGAACAATTACAGATTCAGATATTCAAAATTTTGCGAATTTGACATGGGATGTTTTTTATGCGCATACGGATATCACTTCTTTGGATGGGACGATTTTTGAAAAACGTGCGGCACATGGATACTTCTTATTGGCAGCAGCGGCAGGACTTTTTGTTCATCCAGCGAAAGGACCTGTGGGCGCAAATTATGGTTTAGATAATTGTCGATTTATTCGTCCGATTTATCATGGCGATACTATTCAAGTGCGTTTGACTTGCAAAGAAAAAGTAGAACGAGACAGTCGTGGAAAAGAACACCCTTCAGGTGTGATCAAATGGTAC
>JBGCFD010000118.1:0-18290 GCA_045106765.1 Saprospiraceae bacterium
TGACCTACGCAAAAAGCATTGTGATTATTGGACTTCAGCTTTTTTTCGTCCCAACCCAAAGGGGTTGAAACTCAAAAAGAGCTTCGCCAATAATCACAAGCCTTTCCGCTCGGTTTCAGCAGACATTTTAAAACAACTTCATTATAAAACCCTAAAGTACATAATCATTTTTAAAAAACCATTTCACTAAATATTGGTAACTATTCAGTATTGACTAATTTACTTTTCCCAAAAACTTCAACTATCTTTTCTTTTGGAAAATTCAATTCGAAAAAACAAACTAAAATGAATTTCAACGACTGGAAAAATGCTGGACAATTTTTTATTTATAAAAATCAACACCAAATATTCTATCAAGAAACTGGAAGTGGTGAAACGCTTTTAATGATTCATGGATTTCCAACCGCCTCTTGGGATTGGAATAAAATCTGGAATTCCTTAGCGGAAAAATATCATTTGGTCGCTCCTGACTTGATGGGTTTTGGATTTTCAGACAAACCTAAAAAGTATAATTATTCGATCATGGATCAAGCAGACTTAATAGAAGATTTTTTGAAAAAAAAGAAAATCACATCTGCACATATTTTAGCACACGATTACGGAGATACTGTTTTGCAAGAAATTTTAGCCAGATTTATTGATCGGAAAAATGCAGAAAAAAATGGTTTTGAAATTCAATCGGTGGTTTTACTTAACGGTGGTTTATTTCCCGAAACACATCAAGCACTTCCAATTCAAAAACTATTGATCAGTCCCATTGGAGGATTACTTGTGCATTTTTTAAATCGAAAAAAATTAAAAAAATCGTTTGATAATATCTTTGGAAAAGAAACACAAGCAACTGAAAAAGAGATGGATGAATTTTATGCCTTGATGGAGCACAACAATGGGAAAATGATTTTTCATAAATTAATTCGTTATATTAGTGATCGAAAAAAGTATCGAGAACGATGGGTAGCAGCATTACAAAATTCACCAATCCCTATTTTATTAATTAATGGTGCAGCCGATCCAATCTCTGGAAAACATATGACAGAACGTTATCGAGAACTAATTCCAAAACCCGTAATTGTATTGTTAAAAAAAATAGGACACTACCCCCAAACGGAATCTCCCAAAGAAGTTTTGGAAGCGTATTTTGATTTTAGAGAAAAAATAAAATAGTAATTAGAGCAAATGAGGTTCACCTTTATTACTTTTTATTTTAATATAATGTAGCAGGTGGTAAATTTTGAGTAATTCATTGGCATCAAACTTTTATATGGTTATTCTTCAAAAACTGATATAAAATTATAATTCGAATAAACTACTTTAAACCTCTACTTTGTGCTTATTATTTCGATTTATTGTAAAAAACAGTACAATATACTTTTTGCGAAAATTCGCAAAAATAAATGTAAAGTTTTTGACATTTTCAAAAAATATTCTCTAAGTTTGCCTTTACCAAACAATAAATTTAATTAAGCACTCGCAGATAATAAATAACCCTTCCTTAATCTAATATAAATTTAGGACTTACTCTTTGATCAAAGCGTAAATAATTCCTTTCTTTTTTGTTGAAAAAATCAACTGAACTGCCATTGGCGGAACAGGATTTCTATACCCACATTTTAGATAAACTATCATTTAATTTATTAACCTAACTAAATTCTTTTATGAAAAAAATTAATTTATTACTCGTTTTTCTAATGGTTACTTTAACCGCTTTTTCCCAAAATTTTGAAGTAACATCAGATGGCAATCCCGTAAAAAAATGCCATACAGTTGATGCCTACGAAAATTATATTCAACAAAACCCAGGTGCAGAAACACTTGGTGATTTTGAAAAATGGCTTGCCCCATTGGTGGAAGAATATAATCTTCAAGTCGCCCAAGGAAGTCCTGAAGCTGTGACTACAATTCCTGTCATTTTTCATATTATTCACAATGGAGAATCAGTTGGATCAGGCGATAACGTAAGCGCAGCATTGATTCAAGCACAAGTAGACCAGTTGAATAATGACTTCCGACGAATTATTGGAACATCAGGTTATAACACAAACGCTGTTGGAGCTGATACAGAATTAGAATTCTGTTTAGCAACTGTAGATGAAAGTGGTAACACGCTTGCTGAACCTGGAATCAATCGAATCAATAGAAATACGGTTGGTTGGTCTGCGCCTCCTTACGGAACTTGTACTGGTGGAAACTTTGGAGATGCTTATATCGAAAATACCATTAAGCCTCAATCTCAATGGAATCCGAACGACTATTTTAATGTATGGTCAATGGACATCAGTTGTGGAATTTTGGGGTATGCTCAATTTCCAAGTTCATCAGGATTAGGTGGACTAAACACAAATGGTGGTTCAGCCAATACAGATGGAGTTGTACTATTAGCTACCTCAATTGGAAGTACAACTAACCCAAATCCATCAGGTGGATCTTATAATAAAGGTCGAACAGCAACGCATGAAGTTGGTCACTTTTTTGGTCTGCGTCATATCTGGGGAGATGGTGGATGTAGTGTGGATGATTTTTGTGGAGATACTCCTACTTCTGATGGAGCTAACTATGGTTGTCCCAATACAACTTCTTGTGGAAGTACAGATATGGTTGAAAATTACATGGATTATACCGACGATGATTGTATGAATATTTTCACCGTAGATCAAAAAGCAAGAATTCAAGCCGTAATGGCAAATAGTCCACGAAGAGGTTCTTTAGCAAATAGTGCTGCTTGTGGTGGTGGCACACCTCCTGCAGCTTGTGCAACTACGATTTCCACTTTCCCATATTCCGAAGGATTTGAAAGTTCTTTAGGTGCTTGGACACAAAGTACAAGTGATGATTTTGATTGGACAAGAAACTCAGGTGGAACACCTTCTAGCAATACTGGACCAACTAGTGCTGCGGCAGGTTCATTCTATGCTTATGTAGAATCTTCCAGTCCAAATAATAATAACAATACGACCATTTTAACTAGTCCATGTTTTGACTTATCAGGTGAAACAAGTGCCACTTTTGATTTCCAATATCATTTATATGGAGCAGCAGCGATGGGTGGTTTAGTGTTGGAAGCAAAAACAGAGACTGGTTCATGGGCTTCTGTTTGGTCATTATCTGGTAACCAAGGAAATGCTTGGGCAAGTGCTTCAGTTGATTTATCAAGTTATGCAGGTGATGTTGTTCAATTAAGATATGTTGGAACGACAGGTACAACTTGGCAAGGTGATATGGCGATTGATGATTTAAGTTTAACTGCTGGTGGATCTACTGGTGGTGGTGGATGTACAGGAGGAATTACTTCGTTCCCATATGCTGAAGGATTCGAAAGTTCTTTGGGTGCTTGGACACAGGGAAGCGGAGATGATTTTGATTGGACTCGAGATGCTAATGGAACACCTTCCAATAATACTGGACCATCAAGTGCAATCGAAGGTTCTTTCTATGCATACGTAGAATCTTCTAGTCCGAATTATAGCAACAAAACGACGATTTTAAATAGTCCATGTTTTGATTTGACTGCTGAGTCATCGGCTGATTTCTCTTTCCAATATCATAATTACGGAGCAGCAGCAATGGGAAGTTTGACTTTGGAAGCTCGGGCTAATGGAGGTGCTTGGGCATCGGTTTGGTCAGTTTCTGGCAATCAAGGAAATAGCTGGCAAACTGCTGATGTTGATTTGGCTGGATATGTTGGAGCATCTATGGAATTAAGATTTGTTGGAACAACTGGAACAACTTGGCAAGGTGATATGGCAATTGATGATGTATCATTGTCAACCTCTGGAAGTACAGGTCCTGGATGTACTGATGTGACTGTTTCGATTACATTTGATAATTACCCAGAAGAAACTGCTTGGGCAATTACTGATGGAAGTGGCACTACTGTCGCTTCGGGCGGAACTTATGCAAGTGCTGCTGATGGATCAACTTTTACAGAAACGAATTGCCTGGACGATGGATGTTATACCTTTACAATTACTGATGCTTATGGCGATGGTATTTGCTGTAGTTATGGAAATGGTTCTTATTCTGTAACTGATGCAAATGGAAATACTTTGGCTTCAGGAGGATCATTTGGATCATCGGAAGCAACTAATTTCTGTGTGAACAATGGTACTCGTCAAGCTAATGCTACCATTGATTTTACTCCTCAGACTACTGAAAAACTATTCGTAGCAGATATGGCTCTTTTCCCTAATCCAGTTGAAGATCAATTGAATGTTCAATTCCATTCGAAGTGGGATGGTGATGTTCAAGTTAGAGTTTTGAATACTTTAGGATCGACTGTTGCTGTTTCGAAATGGGCAGTTACGGAAGGAAAAAATCAAGGCGAATTACAAACTTCACAATTACAAGGTGGAACGTATATGTTGGTGATTGAAAAAGGAGATGAGTTGTTAACGAGACGTTTTGTGGTAGTGAGATAAGACATAATTAATTGAGACCTTAAATAAAAGAGCCTTCTCATCGTAAGATGGGAAGGTTCTTTTTTGGGAAAAAATGAATATCAAATATTGATTCCAGAACAAGGATTTGAGAAGTTCGACGATATTAACTTTGTCTATTCTTTGAGCAATATCGTCAAAACTTCTTAATTCTCAAATCCTTGTTCGATATTCGAAATTCATCTTCATTTTCCATACCTTCAAACAAAAAATTCAAATGCAATTAGACCTCAATTTTATCCGTTCCCAATTCCCTATTTTCCAAACTGACCTCGGTCAAAAAATCGGATTCTTCGACAATGCTGGCGGAAGTTTCCCTGCCATGCAAGTCGTCGATCGTCTAACTGATTTTTACAAAAATTATAAAATCCAACCCTATGGTCCGAATGCGCTCGGAACAAAAGCAGGGGAAGCAATGGATCTCGGTTACTACACCATGGCAAAATTACTCAATGTCTCTAAAGACGAAATGACCATCGGTGCATCAGCTACTCAAAATTTAAATACGCTTGCCATCGCATGTAATTCTATTGTTACAAAAGGAAGTGAAGTTATCATCTCTGAGCAAGATCATGAAGCCAATATTGGTGGATGGGAAAGACTTTGTAAACAACAAAATGCTATTTTAAAAATTTGGAAAGTGCGACCTGAGTCTGGTGAATTACACTTGGAAGATTTAGAAAAAATACTTACTTCTCAAACCAAAATTCTTTGCGTTACTCACAGCTCTAACATTATTGGAACGATAAATCCAATTAATCAAATAGCCGATTTAATTCGTCCCATGGGCATTCGATTAGTAGTTGATGGAGTTTCTTTTGCGCCGCATGAATTTCCCAACTTAGATGAATTAAAATGTGATGCTTATGTTTTTTCCACTTACAAAACTTATGGAACTCATCAAGGGATAATGATCGTTCGCCCTGATTTCTTAGAAGAACTTGATCCACAATGTCATTTTTTTAATCGCTCAATTTTATATAAACGATTAGATTCCGCCGGTCCAAATCATGCCTCAATTGCAGCATTGGCGGGTATTGGAGACTATTTCGAAGCAGCTTACGATCATCATTTTTCCAATAAAGATTTACCCTTACATGAAAAAACCAGAAAGGTTTCTCACTTAATGAATGCCCATGAAAATAAAATTTGCTCTTATCTTTTAGAAAATATTCAAGACTTCCCATTGAAAATTTTTGGGAAAAAAACTATGGAAGGTCGTGAAGCAAATATCTCACTCAAAGCCAATAACGTTTCCTCCAAATCAATTATGGATGGTTTGGCTAAAATTGATATTGCCTCTAAGCAGGGACATTTTTATGCCTACAGATTAATGCAAGCGATGAAGGTTGATGATTTAAATGATGGAATTTTAAGATTAAGTTTTAGTCATTATAATTCAATGGAGGAAGTAGAGCGGTGCGTCGATGGTTTAAAAAAATTAATCGTGTAAATTGTTTTTTTTGAGGGATTAACTTTAATTTTAAATTTCATGTAACTTACGTTTATGCCAAATCCATATGATGATATTTTTAATGATTCTGGAGAGAAAAAAAAATCTCCTGAGCCTGAATTCAAACCCCAAGAATTCGAGGATGATCATTTTGATATGAACGGAAAAGAACCGCTAGATGAAATCCTCGAAAGCATCAAAATTTTTCAACAGCAAGCGGAATCATTTTCAAGACTATTGAGCCAAACTAAAGCAATCGATCATAAAGTGGAAGGAAATATTTTAAAATACTTTCTAATCACCAATGATAAGTTCGACCAAAGAAGTCTTGGAGGAGAAAAAAAATATCACGAATTATTAACTTCCAAATTTGAAAGAATTATTGCTCCAATGCGAGAATTAGCTAAGTTACATTTGGCAACGATTCAACAATTTAATCAAGACATTGACAAAAATTATTTTTCCATAGAGAAAACAGATCATGCTGTCAAATCAGAAAAATCAATAGCGATTGACGGTATTAATTTGCAACGAAGAATTTTGGCAGATGCTTCGAGCGACTTAGATATTTTAAAAAATGCATTAGAAGATATAGAGCGAAGAATTAAAAAATATATCAATGCAGGTGGTTCTAATAATATTTCTGAAGCAGAATCAGTAATGATTATTCAAAAACGATCAGCACTAACTGATGGTCGAAATCATCAATTTGATTATTCATTTTTTGGTCTTAATTTTTTGGACAAAACAGTTATTTCATTTGGTGTTCATATGAAAGAAACATCTTCGCAATATTTAGGGAAATTGATGACCGCTTTCGAAATCGGTTGATTAGGTAATCAGACACTTGTGAAAACCACATACCTAATTACCCGATAAACTAATCAACCGATAAACTATTTAACCAATAATAATGGAAGGATTTTTTGACGACTTAGTGGATAGATTTAAAAAAAATGGACGTATCGAAGAGATGCGACAAATCGCTCATGCGAATAATTTCAAATTTAAAAATCGAGACAATTTTGCGAATCAGGACTATTTACTAAAATCATTTTCCATTTTTAACGGCAAAAAAGATAAACGACTAAAAGGGATCATGATGAAAGAAGAGCTAGCATTTAATGCTGATCTTCGAGTGTATGATTATTGGTACTTTGGAGATTTCAAAAAAAGAAAGACAACTATCTTTGAAATAAAATGTGCAGAGTTTGATTTTCCAAAATTTGAAATTCGAACTAAAGGTCTTTTAAATAAAATGAGCGAACTTGTTTTGAGCAAAGATAAAGTTTTTCCAGATGCGACTGAATTTCATACTACTTATGAAATAGTTACTGATACCCCTGAAGAATTGGAAACCGAATTAAATTTACAATCACTTGATTTTATTTTGGATAAAAAAAATATGTTCGTGGAAGGTGATGGAGATTATTTGCTCGTTTATTTTTTGTACAGTCAGATTCCTGCTCGGGAAATTATGGAGGAGTACGAAGATGTTTTGGAGTTTGTGGATGTTATCTTTAAGAATGATGAAGGGGAGTTTGTTTGACGAAATAGCTATATACTTTTTACCACAAAAGGCACAAAAGAGACACAAAAGAATTATCGTAAAAAACTTTTGTGTACCTTTTGTGCCTTTGTGGTAAAAAAACGCAGATAGTAAAAATCACCGATCTGGCAACCTCCTATAAATATCATTAACTAGCGTCTTCTGCCCTTCTTTATACAAATTGACCACATTAAAATTAAACAATATTCCCTTCGGTTTTTTTGATAAACTCATGTAAGAAATAGTTTGAGCATCAAAAATTGGAGGCATCGCAGCTACAGATTTAATCTCAACAAATATGACATTTTCTACTAAAAAATCACATCTCAAATCTGCTTCAGTATCCATTCCTTTGTAATCGATGGGAACTCGATATTCTGATTTAAAATTAATTCCTCTGAGAGAAAATTCATGAGCTAAACACTTATGGTATACTTTTTCCAATAATCCTGGACCAAGTATTTTGTGTACTTCAATTGCAGCTCCATTAATTCGATAAGTTAAATCAGTCAGGTAAGTTTTTGTAATTCTCATAGTAAAGCGTTTTAATTTTATAATCTTGAAAGATAAAAAACTATTTGCCTACTTAGCTAAATTAAGATAACATTTCTCTTTTTAAATTTTCCCCACCTCTAACCCATTATTTTCTTACTTTTGCAAAAAAATTACAAAGCTCTAGATCACAATGAAGTGATTGAAAGTTTTAAAATAAATTATGGGAAATATAATAGCCATTGTAGGCCGACCAAATGTTGGAAAATCCACTTTATATAATCGCTTGATTGGTGGTCGTAACGCCATTATTGACGATACAAGTGGTGTCACCCGTGACCGTAAATATGGACTGAGTGATTGGAATGGAAAGAATTTTACCGTTATCGATACTGGTGGATTTGTTCAAGGATCAGATGATGTATTTGAAGCTGCCATTCGTTCGCAAGTAAAAATTGCCATTGAGGAAGCAACAGCCTTAGTTTTTATGGTTGATGTTGCAACGGGAATTACAGACTTAGATGAAGAAGTTGCCAACCTTTTAAGACGAACTAAAAAACCAGTTTTTCTAGTCGTCAACAAAGTCGACAATCAAGGTCGCCTGTTGGAAGCCAATGAATTTTGGAGTCTAGGTTTTGAAAATACTTATTTCTTGTCTTCGCTTTCAGGAAGTGGAACTGGAGAGTTGCTTGATGCCATCGCAGAACAATTAGATGATGGCGAACCAACCCCATCTGAATATCCCAAATTTGCCATCATCGGTCAACCGAATGTTGGGAAATCTTCTTTTGTAAATGCATTGTTAGGAGAAGATCGAAATATCGTTACAGATATTGCTGGAACGACACGCGATTCTATTCACTCGATGTATAATAAATTTGGCAAAGAATTTTTACTCATTGATACCGCAGGAATTAGACGTAAAACAAAAGTGCATGAGAACCTAGAATTCTATTCTGTGATGCGTGCTTTGCGAGCAATGGAAGAAGCAGATGTCACCATGCTTTTGATTGATGCACAAACTGGAATGGAAGCACAGGACATGGCAATTTTCACCCTTGCCATGAAACGAAATAAAGGGATTGTCGTTTTGGTCAACAAGTGGGATTTGATCGAAAAAGAAACTAATACTGCCCGAGATCTTGAATTAAAATTGAAAGAAAAAATGGCACCATTTAATGATGTGCCGGTGGTGTTTATTTCTGTTTTGGAAAAACAAAGAATTGCGCAAGCATTGGATGCCGCACTTCAAGTTTTTGAAAATCGTAATCGAAGAATTACAACTTCTAAACTCAATGATATTATGCAAGAAGCGATCGCGAGAAATCCGCCTCCATCGCATCGTGGTGCTTTTATCAAAATCAAATACATTACTCAATTACCGACGTACTACCCTGCTTTTGCTTTCTTCTGCAATAATCCAAAGTATATCAAACCGAGTTATAAAAACTTTTTAGAAAATCAACTGAGAAAGAATTTTGATTTTACTGGAGTTCCAATTAGTGTATTTTTTAGAGAAAAATAATTAAATCGTTAGACGTTGTACGTTAGACGTTTTACGAACCAAATTGTAAGCGTTGAACGTAAAACGTCCATCGTAAAATGTAAAACGTAAAAAAATGCCAATAGTAGATACACCCATTGAAGGATTAAAAATATTCGAACCAAAAGTATTTGGAGATGATCGTGGATACTTTTTTGAGAGTTATAATTATAAGTCTTTCAAAGATGCAGGAATCAATTGTTCCTTTGTCCAAGACAATCAATCAAGATCTACTTTTGGTGTCTTAAGAGGATTACATTATCAAGTTCCTCCATTTGCGCAAGCGAAATTAGTGCGAGTTATAGAAGGAGAAGTTTTGGATGTAGCAGTTGATATTCGTCCTGATTCAAAAACTTATGGAGAGTGGTTCAGCATTATTTTAAGTGCAAAAAATAAAAAGCAATTATTTATTCCACGAGGTTTCGCTCATGGATTTTTAGTATTGAGTGAGACAGCAGAATTCTTTTATAAGTGTGATAATTTTTATTCTAAAGAAAATGAAGGTGGACTTTTGTACAATGATCCAAAATTAAAAATTGATTGGAAAATTGATTTGGAGAAATTACTACTTTCGGAGAAAGATGCCATTTTACCGACCTTTGGCAATCACCGAGCATTCAAATAATCGCTTGATTTTTTTTTGAAAAAATTAGAGAAAATTAAATGCCCAAATCCCACTTTGACGAGATTCTCGATTATGGACTTTTCCAACAAGAAGAAGATTTCAATATTTCAGGTTTGCCTTCTGACATTGATTGGTCTAAATATAAATATTTTACCAAAGTAAAAACTGCCGATAATTCTGTTATCACTTTTCGTTCAACATCTTCCTCTTTGCGTCCCAACATTGGTGACATTGGTTTCAAAAATAATGATAGAATTCAAAATGGATATTTCCCTTTGGCTAGTGGTGGTTGGGTTCTACATATCGAAAATGGGTTTCTCAAAAATTGGCTTCGAATGATCACATTTAGGGATCCTAGAAAAAAGGTGAATTTTGAAATAGAAACCATTTTTCCTTTTGGAATACAGAAAGGAAATCGAGTTTTTATTGAGGAGGAACCAGCTTTAGATGGTGAGTATTTTACTGATAATTTTGGTACGATCAATATCAATGATTCCAGAGTTGTAGATGAAGTGGATAGCGAAACAATTGTGTTTCGTCCGAGCAAAAGTTATCAATTTTTTTGGTCATTATTTGGATTAGCGATGACTAGTGGCGCTGCGTATGCTTTGATTAATATTTTTCAAGATCAGATTTCCAAGCATGAAATTAGTGGTTTTATTGTCATTTTATTTATCACGATACTTTTCCTAGTGATGGGAATTGCGACTATTTTTAATGTACTTTTCTATCGTTTTAGAATTGATGAAAATTCCTTGTCAATTGGAAGTTTTCTTAATCATAAAACCGTACTTGATAAAGATGTTAAAGGGGTAATGTTTTTAGAAAAAGGCACAAAAAATGGAAGGTATACTCTTCCTATTATTATCAAAGAAAATGGTACTCAAGTAAGAATTGATCCTCATCGAGTGATGGTTTCTATGGAAAGAGTAGAAACAGAATTACTTAGAAAATATTATTTATTTACTCCCGAAGAATCTGCTGCCGCAGAACTAGCTTATGACGATATTGAAAAAGAAAGATTTAAAGGTTGCTTAATTATATTTGTATCAATTGGATTTTTAATTGGTTTTATTTATTTCGTTCTACAAGCAAGTTTAAGTTGAAAAATCATCTCGTAATAACATCCCTAGCAAATAAAATTTTCGGTTTCCAATAACTTGACTTACTCACATTTTGCTCCATAATTCCTTTGGAAGAAGTGCTATGGATTACAAAAATTCCATCTCTAGTATTTTTAGTAACGAGTGCTACATGAGTGACTTTTCTCCCTTTTCCAAAAAATATTAAATCACCTGCTTTAGCTCTTTTTACAGGAATTTCTCTTCCTGTTCTCGCTTGGGTTTTTGAAACAGAAGATATTTCGATATTGAATTTCCTCATCACATAACTTGTAAATCCTGAACAATCAAAACCTGTTTTTGGAGTCTTCCCTGCGTACTTATATTTTATTCCTTTGTATTTTCGAGAGTGTTGTGCGATGTCTTTTCGAAGTTCTTTTCTTGATCCTCGATCTGCGCTTTTTCGAGTAGTATTTGATCTTGATGAATCGTTGTAAGTTCGGCTTACGGAGGAACAAGATGCCATAAAAAAAAGAAATGGCAACAACAACATTATTAATTTAGAAGCGTTTTGGTTCATAATATTCAGATTTTGATTCCGTATTTTAATACGATATAAGATAAAACTCACTCGTTGAAAATAGGTTAGTAAATAGGGTTCAATTAAAAATATTCAACGAGACAATTGCAGTTCAGACTTTGGTTTGAACTGCTTTTTTATTTTACCGAAAAAATAAAATCAAGTTTCGTGAATGCTGTTGAAAGATGGGAATAAATGGTAATACGTGGAGAAAACGTTGGTTTTGGAAAAGTTATTATTTAGAAATTTAGAATTGAAAAATGAGAACTACTTTTTGACATTTTCCTATTATCCAATATTCTAACTCTCAATTCTCTCTTTTTTCTTTTTCATTTTCACCTCAAACCTTTTCCCCTCCAAGCCTAATTCCGTATTCGGAAAAACACTTTTTGCCTCATCTTGCAATTCATCCAACTCAACATAACGAGAAGAATAATGCCCCAAAACTAATTTCCCAACCTTCGCTTTTTGAGCAATAGTGGCCGCTTGGATTGAGGTAGAATGTTTTGTTCGTTCTGCAAATTCAAGTTCAGAATGTAAAAAAGTAGATTCGTGATATAACAAATCAACCCCTTCTATAATTGGAACAATCGATTCATTATACATCGTATCTGAACAATAAGCATATGATCTTGGAGCTGGTGCGGGAGTGGTCAATTCAGCATGAGTAATTATTTCCCCATTGGAATTAACCCAATCATTTCCATCTTTGATATTTTGAATCTCTCGAAATGGAATATTATATTTTTTTATTCTCTCAGGAATCATAGAATCAGGTTGTTGTTTTTCCCTAAATAAAAAACCTTGTGTGGGAATTCGATGCGTCAAAGGAATAGTATAAACTTCCACCACCTTATCTTCAAAAATCAATTGATTTTTTTCAGGATCAGTTATGTGAAATTCAATCGGATATGGAAGAGGATGACCAGTATATTTTAATTGAAGATTAATAATCTCATCCAAATGAGGTGGGCAATAGATATGTAAAGGTTCTTTTCGGCCATTCAATCCATAAGAAGATAGCACGCCTATCAATCCGAAAATATGATCTCCATGTAAATGACTAATAAAAATCTGGTTGATTCTTGATCGTTTGATTCGATTATCACGCAATCGAATTTGAGTACCTTCACCACAATCTATGAGGTAAAGATGTCCACGTACATTTAAGACTTGAGCTGTTGGGAAACGATTATTAGCAGGGATTGCTGAATTGCAACCAAGGATAGTCAATTCAAACTTCATTTTTTCTTGGTATTGTGATTAAGGGTATTGGGTATTGGGAACGGCATTGTGTCTCAATACTCAATACCAAAAATCTCAAAATCTCATTCTCTTAAGCATCAGAATCAGCCTCACCATCCAACTCTCTTTCGATATCTTCCATGAAGACATAATCTATCGATTCTGCAACTGTAGGGATAATATTGAGGATACTATCCAACTTCGAAATAGTAATTAATTTTTTGATATTTTCACTCTTGACACCTGTGAGAATAAAAGTACCGTCAGCTGACCACAGTCTATTCCCTGTCAATATGGCGCTAAGTCCAGAAGAATCTACAAAATTGACAGCTCCTAGATCAAGAATCATATTACTCACTCCACTATTTCTCATCATCAAGAATTCGGACTTCAAATCTGGTGCAATTAAGGAATTGAGGTTTTCATCTTCTAACGAAAAAACCGCATATTTTTCCTGTTTGTCTACCGAGTACTTCATAAGTATATTCAAATTTTTATTTAAAAAATTAAATCCCACAAATGTATTAATAATAAGGAAATTATTATTTGATTTTAAGAACAAAGTTTTTCAACTAAATTGGAAAACTAATTAGAATCAATGATTTCAACACATTTATTGAATAATTTAGAGATTCAAATTCAACTTTTTTTAAATCTGTACGTTTCTAAGACATTCCATAAACAATATTATTGATTTTAATAATTGGCTATTTCTGTTTTCAAAATAGCTCTATTCTGTTCTTATAATTTTTTAAAATTTTAAGAAAAAAAACAGAGCATATTGGGATTTTTTTTAAGGAAAAATTGTTGATTTAAGTATTAGAAAAAAATTTAACTCAATATTAAAACTTGCCGACAATTTGTATTATCATAAAATAGACCTGACAAACGTTCCATAAAAAAGCCTATGGCATTATTTTTTCTAATAATATACAAATCATTATTTCGATATTTTGGATTTTGGTAAAAAATAAAATGGGAGGAACCCAAAGAAATGGTGGAATATTATGAGTAGCTAATTTTTATGCAAATTTTCAATATTTATTAGTTGTAATCTCAAAATATTAACCTTATCATTGCTAAGTAAAACACCCAAAATCAACATTCCAAAATTAAGGGATGAAATAAAAATAAAACCTTATTTTGCTTTTATTTCATCTCAAAGAATCACCGAAGAAAAAAATATATCATGAACAAGAGATTTTCTCCAAAAGTCAAAAAAGTTATCTCAAGAAGTCGCGACGAAGCGATTCGCTTGGGACAAGACTTTATCGGTACTGAGCATTTGTTGTTGGGTATCATGCAAGAGCGAAATGGCCTTGCAGTAAGAGTGTTGGACTCGTTGGAAGTGAATGTCAAAGAATTGGCAAAAACCATCGAGAGATCTGTTCGAAAAAGTAGCAGCCCTAAAGCATCTTTGGAAGTGGGAAGCATTCCATTGAACAAGCATGCTGAGAAGGTATTGAAAGTTACTTTCCTCGAAGCTAAAATTTTAAAAAACGATGAGATCAGCACAGAACACTTAATGCTTTCAATTTTGAAGCATGAAGAGAATTTAGCTTCTCGAATTTTAAATGAATTTGATGTAAACTATGAAGTTTTTAAAGCTGAGTTAGATTACGTTAATCAAGAAACTGATATGGGCGATGTTAGTCGTCCTGATATCTTTAATGGTCCTGATGATGAAGGAGATGAGCCATTCGAAGATGAAGGAACTGGCGGAGCTGGTCGATACCAACAAAGAGGTGGTAAAGGTGCTTCAAAATCACGTACTCCCGTGTTGGATAATTTTGGTAGAGATATTACCAAATTGGCAGATGAAGGAAAATTAGATCCAATTATTGGTCGTGAAACTGAAATCGAGCGAGTGTCTCAAATTTTGAGTCGTCGTAAAAAGAATAATCCAATTTTGATTGGTGAGCCAGGTGTGGGTAAAACTGCCATCGTTGAAGGTCTTGCATTAAGAATTCATCAAAAGAAAGTTTCTCGAACTTTGTTTGGGAAAAGAATTGTGATGTTGGATTTGGCAGCATTGGTTGCTGGAACTAAATATCGTGGACAATTCGAAGAAAGAATGAAAGCGATCATGACAGAGTTAGAAAAATCACGTGATGTGATTTTATTCATTGATGAGATTCATACAATTGTTGGAGCAGGTGGTGCAACTGGATCATTAGATGCATCGAATATTTTCAAGCCAGCTTTAGCAAGAGGTGAATTACAATGTATCGGAGCATCGACTTTAGATGAATACCGCCAACACATTGAAAAAGATGGTGCTTTGGATCGTCGATTTCAAAAAGTAGTGGTTGATCCACCTTCACCAGAAGAAGCTGTTCATATTTTACAAAACATCAAAGAAAAATATGAAGAGTTCCACAATGTAACTTACTCTGACGATGCGATCAAAGCTTGTGTGAAATTTAGTGATCGATACGTAAGTGATCGATTCCTTCCGGACAAAGCAATTGACGTAATGGATGAAGTAGGAGCAAGAGTTCACTTGAAAAATATTCATGTGCCAAAGCATATTGAAGATTTGGAGAAGAAAATTGAAGAACTCAAAGAGCAAAAGAATTCAGCCGTTAAAAATCAGCAATATGAAAAAGCAGCTGATTTAAGAGACAATGAATCCAAATTGGTTCGCCAGTTAGATTTTGCAAAAGTAGAATGGGAAGAGGAATCAAAAACTAAACGATACCCAGTTACTGAAGAAGATATTGCGGAAGTAGTATCCATGATGACTGGAATTCCTGTACAACGAGTTGCTCAAAACGAAAGTAAGAAACTCGTGAAAATGAGTGAGGACATTCAAGGAGCAATCATTGGACAAGATGAAGCAATCAGTAAAATTACCAAAGCCATTCAACGTAATCGAGTAGGATTGAAAGATCCTTCTAAACCGATTGGTTCATTTATTTTCCTAGGACCTACAGGGGTTGGTAAGACAGAATTAGCGAAAGCTTTAGCCCGATATATTTTCGATTCAGAAGATGCGTTGATTAGAATTGATATGTCTGAGTACATGGAAAAATTTAGCGTAAGTCGATTAATTGGAGCGCCTCCAGGATACGTTGGCTATGAAGAAGGTGGACAATTGACAGAGCGAGTTAGAAGAAAACCATATTCAGTTATCCTTCTGGATGAGATTGAAAAAGCACACCCCGACGTGTATAATATCTTATTACAAGTTTTGGATGATGGACAATTGACCGATGGATTGGGTAGAAAAGTTGATTTCAAAAATACCTTAATTATCATGACTTCGAATATCGGAGTTCGTCAATTAAAAGATTTTGGATCAGGTGTAGGTTTCAACACTAAAGCTCGACAAGAAGCAAGTGAGGAAAATAGTAAAGCTGTAATTCAAACAGCCTTGAAACGAACTTTCTCTCCTGAATTCTTGAATAGAATTGACGATGTTGTAATTTTCAACAGCTTAGATCAAAATGATATTTTCAAAATCATCGATATTACTTTGAAGGATTTACACAAACGATTAGAAGGTATGGGTTACAAACTCAGATTGACTGATGGTGCGAAAAAATTCGTTGCGGAAAAAGGTTATGATCCTCAGTTTGGAGCAAGACCATTGCATCGAGCAATTCAAAAATATATCGAAGATCCGCTAGCTGAATTTATTTTAGGGCAAAATCCTCCAGAAGGAAGTGCTTTCAAAGCGGTGATGAGAAAAGACGGCGAAGGTTTGGATATTGACTTAGAAAAAGAAGCGAAGTCGGAGTCTAAGAAATAATTTTCAAATAAAATGGTATGATGAATAGCATTACTTCATCTGTCCATTCACGATAATGCACCTGTCGAATTAGTTCGGCAGGTGTTTTTTTATTTTTATAATTGGAACCAATTATAAATTGATTGCGTAGGAAACCTAAATAAATCCTACTATTTATTCGACTTTTTTCTCAATAATTAAACAGAATACCAAATATCCTGTTATTTTTACAGGGAAATTATCATATCATAATTTTTCAAACTTATTTTTTTATAAAAACTAAATTCATTTGGCTAAAAGACAAAAAAGACAACCCGCTAGAAAAAATACACTCAGGTTTAGAGTGAATGATCAAATCAGAATTCCTGACATTCGTTTGGTGGGTGACAATCTCAAAGAATTAAGCGAAACTATTGGACAAAACATTGAATCCGGCATTTATTCAACTCGTAGAGTTTTAGAATGGGCAGACAGAATGGAACTCGACCTTGTCGAAATATCTCCAAAAGCTAAGCCTCCTGTATGTCAAATCATTGACTACAAAAAATTCCTCTACATGAGGAAGAAGAAGGAAAAAGAAATCAAATCTAATGCTGTAAAAACAGTAGTGAAAGAAATTCGCTTTGGTCCAAATATCAGCGAACATGATTTTGATTTTAAATTGAAACATGCGATCAATTTTTTAAAAGAAGGTTCAAAAGTTAAGTCTTATGTCCATTTCCGTGGGCGAACAATCGTTTTTAGAGATCGTGGTGAATTAGTTTTACTTCGTTTTATCAAAGAATTAGCTGAATATGGTGCTCCCGAAGCTTTACCGAAAATGGAAGGCCGTAGGATGATAGTAGTAATCGCACCTAAGAAAAGTGCTTTGAAAAAACCAGTAAAGAAAAAGAACAAGCACGAAAGAAGAAAAGAGGAAGCAGAAAAGGCAGCAGCAGAAAAAGCTGAAAAAGAATTACAAAAAAGATTAAATCAAGAGGAGGAATAAGTCGATAAATTTATCTTTAATCTTTTGAAAATATTAGGCTACATCTTAATTTAAGATGTAGCTTTTTTTTGGAAAACTGACTCCTAAAAAAACAATAATATCTTTGTCTTTTCTAACTATTCCCTTATCTTTGCCCCTCTTTTGAAATATCAGATGGATTATTTTAATAATTTCCATCAACAAAATTATTTAATTATGCCTAAAATGAAGACCCACTCTAGTGCTAAGAAGAGATTCAAAGTAACTGGCTCTGGGAAAATCAAAAAATTTGGTGCTTTTACTTCTCACATGATGAGAAACAAAAGTAAAAAAGCAAAGTTAAGATTGAGACATGGTAGTATCCTTGTAAAAGGAGATGAAAACCGAATCAAAAAGTTACTTTGTATGAAATAGTGATTTCTGAAAATCACTATCTTTTTTTAACGACGGTGGAGCAAAGAAAAACGGATTTTCAATCCTGCTTCACAACTAAAAAATTTAAAAATGCCTAGATCAGTAAATTCTGTAGCTTCAAGAGCCAGAAGAAAAAAGATTCTAAAATTAGCGAAAGGTTACTTTGGTGCAAGATCTAAAGTTTATACAGTAGCG
>JBGCFD010000012.1:0-3323 GCA_045106765.1 Saprospiraceae bacterium
TTCTCAAAAAAAATCGAATGTTGAAAAATATTTTAAGCACTATAATCCTGCCCAAATAAATTTGATTAAGGATCATTGGCAGCAATATTTTAAGGAAGATATTTTTACGAAACTTAACGATTCTATTGCTGTGTTTCCTATGGACATTTTTTTACAATGAAGACTTCATGAATCATAAACAACATAATATATTTGAGTATATAGAATATCCTGAATATAATGAGATGATTGAAAAATTTTGGACGTTTAAATTTCCAGACGAATAGCTTGGGAGAAACCCAATAACTTGAATCTGATGAGAATGATAAAATAGGAATAGTCGTTTTTTCAAATCCAATTACTAATTTTTTTATTGTGAAAACTAAAGATAATTGAATGAAAAAAGTAACTTTATTTGATAGACTAAAAAGAAGTTCTAGGAAATCAAAAAAAATAAAATAATGGGTATTTTAAGAAAATTATTCGGTCCATCAAGAGATGAAATCTGGTCTCAAATTGCTTATGATCTTGGTGCGACATATCACGATGGAGGATTTTGGGATAGAGATTATATTTCCTATCTGCATGATGAATGGGAAATTATTTTAGATACCTACACCGTGAGTACAGGGAAATCTTCGATAACCTATACTCGAATGCGAGCTCCATTTGTAAATCGAGATAGTTTATATTTTAAAATATATAGAGCTGGTTTCTTTTCCAATATGGGGAAATATTTTGGTATGCAAGATATTGAAGTGGGTGATGAATATTTTGATAAGGATTTTGTGATCAAAGGAAATGATCAACTTCAGATTGCTCGACTTTTGATGGGTGATGATATCAAAGCATTGATTGAAAGGCATCCAAAAATTCATTTTGAAATAAGAGAAGATGAAGGCGTTTTTACTAAAAAATACCCAGAAGGTGTCGATGAATTATATTTTCAATGTGTTGGAGTATTGAAAGATGAGGATCGGATAAAAGATTTATTTGATCTTTTTGCCTTTACTTTAGAACGATTGGTGGCTATTGATTCTGCATACGCGCATGATCCGAATGGACGATTTGTTTAGGCAAATGTGAATCACCAATATCGAACAAGGAATATTCCTTGTTCAATATTAGTGATTCGTTTTTACTTTTGTAAAGTAACATCGCCCGAAAATACTTTCGTCGAACCATCCTTTAATTTTACTTCAAAAATATAAACAAAAACCGCAGGATTCATTTCTTCTCCTTTTAATCGACCATCCCAACCTAAGATTGGATCATTGGGTTGGAAGTTTTCTTTTTTGAAAACATGCTCACCCCATCGATCAAAAATTGACATTTCTAAAATCTCCTCTACCTGATCATTTGCAAATAAAGTAAAGTAATCATTGTACCCATCGAAGTTGGGAGAAAATGCATTTGGTATATAAATTTTAATTCGTGGTAGCACAATGATATTGATGACTGCGATAGCAATGCATCCATTATTATCGATAATCGTGAGTTGGAAAGTTTGATCGTCAAGTGCTTCGATAGTTGTGGTCAAGCAAGTATCGCAAGACAACAACTCAGGAGGTGCCCATTGAATATATTCTAAACTGTCCACAGGGACATTGACTATCGCCTGAATAATTCCTGTATTTCCTTCAAGAATTTCAATGACTTCTGGAAGATTTAATTCAAGATTTATTCCTGGGTTGATGGTGAAATTATCTTCTAATGTACAGCCATTCGCATCCGTAAGTACAATGTTATAAAATCCAGCAGGAAGGTTTTCGAATTGCCCTGAATTATCAGTTGGATTTCCATTTAAGGTGTAAGTGAACGGAGGTTGACCTCCAGAAATATTAGAAATCACAATCAAACCATCATTCGCATCAAAACAAGTTTCATCATAAGCATTTGCAGTCATGAGTTGTGGAACATTGTTATAGATGATGACTTCCAGATTATCGGTTGTGATACATCCACTAATTAAATCTTGAATGGAGACGGTATAATTTCCAGATTGGTTGACTAATGGATTTTGAGTGTTAGTTCCTGCAACAATGTTTCCGTTGGAAGTAGTCCAAGTAATTTCTAGGTCATCTGTTGAGCCTAAAATATTTACATTTAAATTTGTTTCCGTGTCACCACAAAATAAAGTTACATCTTCTACTGCTTGAGCTAAGGGAACATTTAATAAACTTTCCACAAAAACAGAATCAGTATTCTCACAACCATTCAACGTGTCAATTAATTGCAAATAATAAAATCCACCATTGTCAACTAACAACGTATTTCCATTTTGACCAATGATTAAATTATTATTGGAATCGTACCAATTGTAAATAATATTGACACCTTGTTGAGAGTTGGAACCATCGATTAAAGAATTTGGTTCGTAGCAACTAATTGCAGGAGGAGAATCTAAATTTACAAAAGGATAATCTTGAATATCTGAGATAGTTATTTGATTAAAATTCTGACAACCTGTAATAGTATCTATGGCAATCAAATCAACTATGCTTCCTTCTGTCACCACATACTCTGGTGCAATGATGGAATTCCAGCTATAAATTACATTAGGCTCATTGTCCGAAGTTAAGGTAATGCTACTGACTACACAGTCTAAAATATTATCAGGATCAGCATAGATTACAGCGGAAGGTAGATCGGTGTTTTCGAATACTTCAACTTGATCTGTAGAGGTACAACCACTTACTAAATCAGTTAATTGTAAAATATAAATCCCAGCTGTTGATGTGGTTATTTGATTTAGATTAGAAATAAATGCACCTCCAGAAGTCGACCATTCAAATTCCAAATTTGAACCTGAACTCGCTGAACCATCCAAAGTTACTTCTGAAAAATCACAATTGATAAATTGGTCAAGTCCAGCATTTGCGGAAGGTATCCCATTTTCAATTTCGATAAAAACACTATCAGTTGCAATACAATTATTGGCATAAGTTGCGGTCAAAAAATACCAACCAGCAGTTGAGGTGGTCGTGATTAAATCCATTGAGGAAAATGAATTAGGGCCAGACCAAAGGTAATTTCCAACTTCAGAGGAAGAACCATTTAATGTTGCAATTGTATTGTTACAAGTTAAAGTACTGCCTGTTCCTGCATCAACAGTTTGAGGACAGGACGAACAAGTCGCAGGCGCATTGACCAAAATCGAAGTGGTACAAGTCAGCGTGGTCAAGTCTTGTAATTCAAAATTCAAATCACCATTGGCAATATTAAATGGGCCAAAATTTAGAGTAGTTCCATAACTTCCAGAAATTGTTCCGTCAGTTGATTCCCAGCTCGCCCCAATATTTTGTCCATTCACCAAAATGTCAAAAGTAAAAGTATCGTCGGTG
>JBGCFD010000119.1:0-8359 GCA_045106765.1 Saprospiraceae bacterium
TTTGGTTTGGTTACAGCAATTATTCTTCAAATCTTTTATAACTACATTATCTCTAAAGTAGATAGTATTGTAGGAAAAATGGAAGATGCTTCTATTTCATTAGTAGATGTTATGGCTAGCAATAATGTTTTTAAATAATCAATAGATTTTATTCTAAATGAAATTGTATGGGCGACTGTAAAACGTCTAACGTTCAATGTCAAACGAATTAATTCTATTTAAAACGAAGAATAATATTATGTATAAATTTTTAACCAAAAATGGGCAAACTATCTCGTTTATTGTTGGTGCACTTCTCGTAGTAGCATTCTATGGATTAGTCGTTTCAAGTGGAGATTACGAGACCTTCACAGCGATGGATGCCGATGGTATAAAGGACAAAGCAAGATATGATTTTACTTTATTCGATTTCGGAATCGGAGTGACAGGCTTTCTTATTTTTGCTGGTGCCATCTTGATGTTAGGATTTGGATTATACCAATCAATAACTAATATTAAAGGATCTCTAGGGGCTGTAGCAGGATTAGCTGTCATCGGAATTATCTTCGCTATTGGATATTCTACAACTCAATTGGAAACTTCTGGATCTGTTTATGACGTAGCCATGAAGTTTGAATTGGATGATTCTACTAGAAAGTTTGTTGGAGGATCAATAATGACAGGTGTTGCCATGATAGGTCTTGCAACTTTAGGAATTGTAGTTTCAGAAATTCGTAACTTCTTTAAATAATTCAACTATGTTAAAGAAAAAAGGAAGCAAAGGACGACAGTCCAATGAAATTAATGCGGGCTCTATGGCAGATATCGCTTTCTTACTCTTGATCTTTTTCTTGGTAACTACTCAGATTGCTGAAGATAAAGGAGTACTAACAGTACTTCCACCTTGGTCTGATGATGAACCTGATATTACTAAGCTTAATGAGCGAAATGTATATGCAGTATTAGTAAATGCTAATAATGAATTGTTGGTCAGAAATGAACCAATGAGCGCAAGAGATTTAAGAAAGAATGCTAAGGAATTTATTTCCAATCCAGAAAATAGACCTGATTACGCAGAGAAACCTGAAAAAGCAATTATCTCTTTGAAAAACGATAGAGGAACAAAGTATGAAACCTATATCGAAGTTTTGAATGAGCTAAAAGGAGCTTACAACGAACTGAGAAATGAAATGTCTGAAAGGAATCATGGTAAACCATATGAATTTTTAGATAAAGCTGACCAAAAAATCATTCGGAATAAAATTCCTTTGATTATTTCTGAAGCTGAACCTACAGCATTTGGTGAAGAAGGTTAGAGGCGTTGCTAAAATTTATTTTAGTAAAACTTAATCGAAAAACTACCTTATTTATTCACCAATCTTTTTTAAACGAAAGATTTTAAAAAATTAATTATGGGCAAATTTAATGAAGGAAAAGGAAAAGAAATGCCAGCTGTATCTACAGCCTCACTTCCTGACATTATTTTTATGTTGCTTTTCTTCTTTATGGTGACCACAGTACTTCGTGAAAATACTCTCAAGGTAGATGTAGTTACTCCAAAAGCAACTGAGTTGACAAAATTGATACATAAGACTTTGGTTAATACTATTCATGTAGGAAAACCTAAGGAAAATTATCAAAATATATATGGTACAGCACCTATGCTTCAGTTAGGTGATGCAGTTTCTCAACCAAAGGATATTCCTTTGTTCTTGGAAAATTTTAAGCAAAAAGTGCCTGAGAGTAAAAGGGGATTAATTATTTCTTCTTTGAAAGTAGATGGAGATGTTACGATGGGTATTCTTCAAGACATCAAAACTAAACTCAGACAATCTAATCAACTCAAAATAAATTATTCTGCTAAAGTTAAAGAGCAAAAATAATTTATTGGATAAAATATAAAAAGGTCATACCGAGTATTCGGTATGACCTTTTTTATAAACACCAACTTTAGTTGATTATCTCAAGCGATCAGCTGACCGAACTAATTTTTCATCTTTAGAAATTCCTCGCTGAGCTAAAAGTGCAAAAACAATAAATAGTACAGGAAGTCCAACTCCTAATTGTTCATTTACCTCAGCAGCCCCCGCCTGTGCGCCATCTTGGTATAAGAAAACGAGCACTAAAATAATTCCAATCACATTAGCAATAATTGCAAATCTTCCCATTAATAATTGTTGTTTTCTATTATTAAAAAGAAAAATACTGATCAAAGCCAAAGCACCCGCCGCACAAAAAAGCCCTAAAAGAGCAGCATGGTCATTTATATTATAAATACCATCAGCAAATAAAGATGTAGCATCAGCACTTTGAGTTGAGGTTGCAAATGGAAGCCCAAATAATCCAAATGCGCAAGCCGCAGCTAAAGCCAAGTAAATAGTTTGAATTCGTTGAATCATAACACGTCAGTTTATTTTTTTAAGGTTTAATATTTTTTGCAAATATAATAGAGTTAATGCTGAATGACTAATTTTGAATTTTGAATGATCTCAAATCCTTTAAAATTCTTCATTCAAAATTCCAAATTGATCTTATTGTCAAACCACTTACTTATTTTTGTAAAAATCATTTTTATGAATCTAAGCTATTGGGAGAAAGAGTCTTTTTTTAAGAATATTGATGTTGCAATTATCGGTAGCGGAATTGTTGGTTTGAGTGCAGCCATTCGATTAAAAGAGTTATCTCCAAAGTTGGAAATAATGATTTTGGAGCGTGGAAGTTTGCCTATTGGAGCAAGTACTCGAAATGCAGGTTTTGCTTGTTTTGGGAGTATGACTGAGCTGTTAGATGACTTGAAAACGCAGTCAGAAGATGTTGTTTTTTCTTTAGTTGAAAAAAGATGGAAAGGTCTTTTGACATTAAGAAATAGGGTAGGAGATGCCAATTTGAAATATCAAGAGTTGGGTGGGTTTGAATTATTTCGAAAAGAAGATATTTCAGATTTCCAAGAATGCGCAGAGCAAATTGATTTTTTTAATAAAAGATTAAATTCAATCATTGGGCAAAGGAAAGTTTATAAAATTGTAGACAAAAAGATTTTAAATTTCGGATTTGAAAAAATCGAACACTTGATCCACAATCAATCAGAAGGTCAAATTCACACAGGTGAAATGATGAAAGCTTTACTCGAAATGGCTCAAGTAAAAGGTGTGAAAATCTTAAATGGAATTTTTGTAAAAAAACTAAATGATGTAGAAGATGGAGTTGAATTAGAAACGGCGAATAATTGGAATTTGAAATTTAAAAAAGTACTTGTTGCTACAAATGGTTTTTCTAAAACATTGATTAAGCAAGGCGAAGTCGTTCCTGCGAGGAACCAAGTTTTAATTACCAAACCATTGCAGAACAACCCTATTCAAGGAACCTTTCATTATGACAAAGGTTATTTTTATTTTCGGAATATCGACAATAGGATTTTGCTTGGCGGAGGTCGAAATTTAGCAAAAGTAGAGGAAGAAACTTCTGAATTTGGAACGACAAAAATTATTCAAAAAGCCTTAATAGATTTGTTGAAAAACGTAATTTTGCCCAAACAAAAATTTGAAATAGAAAGCACTTGGAGCGGAATTTTAGGAGTTGGAAATACTAAAAAACCAATCGTTCAATCAATCAGTAAAAATATTTCAGTTGCAGTTCGACTCGGAGGAATGGGAGTGGCAATTGGAAGTTTGGTTGGGGAAGAAGGAGCAGAATTGATTTTTAAGAAAATTTAAGATTTGAGAGTAGATGTTATTATTTCTTTAAAATGAATAAAATGATTCATGAAGAGAAATTATTTTCGTTTTTAAAAAAGAAATAACATCATTTTGATTTTCTCATAATCCATTGATAATTAATGATTTATACTTCGAAATATATTAAGTTCTTATTTGCAATCCTAGTGGTGTTAGTGCTTCAAGCCCTAACACCACTTACCTCTTTCTCCCAAACTCCTCCTCCAAAACCGAAAGTTAAACCCAATCCAAATTTAAATCTGGATGAACAGGAAGAAGAAGCCCAAGACTCTTTAGAAAAAGATTTAGTCATTATTGATCATGCTGATATTGCGATTGGAATTACTGGAGAAGGGCGGCAATTATTTAAAGAAGTTCGGCAAGTTGAAATGCGCCAAGGGGAAACTTACATGTATTGTGATAGTGCGTTTTTGTATGATAATAATAATGTTAGAGCTTGGGGGAATGTGATTATTCAGCAAGGAGATTCGGTTAATATTTTTTCTGATTCTTTGTTTTATAATGGTTTTGAGAAAAAAGCAGATTTTTATAGCGAAGTAGTTTTGGAAAGTAAACAACAGAAATTATTTACGGATCGGCTCAATTATGATTTGAATACAAAGATTGCTAGTTATTATGAAGGGGCAACTTTGACTAATGATACGACTCATTTGACTAGTAAAATTGGCTATTATTATGTTGGTGATAATATGGCATTTTTTAAAGATAGTGTCGTCGTCGTAGATCCTCAGTTTGAGCTAAAATCGGATACATTAAAATTCGATACCAAAGAAAAAATCGCCTATTTTTTAGGGCCAACTTTGATCAGCCAAAATGAAGGAAAAATTTATTGCGAAGATGGATTTTATGATACTAAGAATAAAGTCGCTGAGTTCAAAAAGAATGCACAGTATCAAAAAGGAGAAGAAAAAGCTTGGGCGGATTTGATGACTTATGATGGTAATAAAAAGGAAACTACGCTGACTGGAAATGCTCGATTTATTGATGGCTCAAAGCAAGCTAAAGCTGATGTTATTCGCTACGAAGAAGGCAAAGAAATTACCAACTTAGAAGGAAATGCTTTTTATAAAGATGAGAAACAAGAAATTCGTTCAAAGCGTATTCGGTACGATAAAAAGAATGAAGATTATTCTACTGAAGGAAGATCGAGGATGAGTGATCCTCCGCAAATATTGGAAGCTGATAGAATTGATTTTGATGGTAATATTGGATTTGCTGTGGGAGATGTAATTTGGCGAGATACGGCTCAAAATGTTTCTATAAGTCATTGTGATTCAGTTACATATCTTAAGGAAGAAGATTTTTTGAAAGCAATGGGAGGGCGACCTTTGATGACAACATTGATGGATGATGACACTTTGTTTTTAGCATCTGATACTTTGATTTCTTTTAAACAAAATCCAGATGATTCCGTGAGGACATTGCTTGCTTATCCAGATGTTAGGTTGTTTAAATCTGACTTACAAGCGGTGTGTGATTCTTTGGTTTATAGCGAGATGGATTCTATTTTTAAGTTTTATGATGACCCAATAATTTGGTCAGATACTTCCCAATTTTCTGCTGATACCATTCATATTCAATTGGTAGAGAAAAAGGTCAATCGGATTTATTTGTATAGAAATTCTTTTATGATAAATTCGCCCGATGAAGTTTATTTTAATCAAATCAAAGGAAAGAATAATATTGTATTTTTCGAAGACGACGAAGTTCGACGAATGAAAGTAGATGGCAATGCAGAGTCCATTTATTTTGCTTTAGATGACGATGAAAAATATATCGGATCGAATAAAACAGTAGCGAGTAGTATGCTTTTATATTTTGGAAATAATCAGATAGATAATATTAAATTTTATACTCAACCAAAAGCAAAATTCACCCCCATGAGTAAATCTGCTGGAAGTGATGAAAAATTAGATGGATTTAATTGGGACACTTCAAGAAGACCGATGACGCTGGAGGATTTATTTTTAGTAAAAAATAAAAATAAAACAAAAGTCAATACGACGTTACCTCTAGATGATAAAACGAAATTAGAAAATGATTCTAAAGCAAAATCAGAATCCAAGCCAAAATCAGACTTAAAAACAACTAAACAATGAGGAAATTAATCTCCCTGATTTTCTGTACTTCTCTATTTTTTACGCTAGCTTCAGTTGCTCAATCTGAGAAGCAATCTACTTTCCAATCTGCGAATGAAGCTTTTTCTAATAAAAACTATGACCAAGCGATTCAATTATATGAATCAATTTTAGATAAAAATTTCCAATCTTCAGAATTGTATTTTAACTTAGGAAATTGTTTTTTCCAAAAAAAACAATGGGGCAAAACAATATTGAATTACGAACGAGCTTTACTTCTTGCTCCAAATGATATCGCAATTCTCCAAAATCTATCATTAGCAAAATCAGAAACAATTGATGAAATTGCAGTTTTGCCTAACTTCTTTCTAGCTCGATGGTGGACTCAAATTCGAAATCTTACTCATTCAGGAATTTGGTCTCTCCTTGGAATTCTTTTATTCTGGCTTGGAATAGGAGGAATCATTTTGTGGATTTTGGGAAAAGAGAGGACTCAAAGAAAGCAAGGATTTCTAGGAGGAATGATAAATTTAGGCTTGAGTATATTGATTTTTGCGTTAGCATATAGTAGTTATCAAATACAACAAAAAAGTGGCTCAGCAATCATTATGAGTAAAGAAATTTCGTTAAAATCTCTTCCAGACGAAATAAGTAGTGAAATTTTACCTCTTCATGAGGGAACAAAGGTCAAAATAACAGAGAAAATCACATCTTGGTACAAAGTTAGATTAGATAATGGAGAAGTCGGTTGGATTGCTGAATCGGCTCTAGAAGAGATTTAAGTTATGGCGTTTCTCACCGAATAGCTTTATGAAAAATCTTCTTAAAAAACACTTCCTCCATAGCTTCCCTTCCTCCCTAATCTAAACCAATTTTATTTGCCAAAAACCGACCGTATGATTTTTAAACAAAAGTTTCTTGCTCATCTATTAAGGTGTCTAAAGGATTCAGAATATTTATTATTTGAACATTTTGCCATTTATAAATCAATTCCAGAGATTCCTTTTAATATTTTACTTCGCAAAAAAGACCATCAACAAGTAGTCGATTCTATTAAAACGTTTTCGGAAATAGGAATTGTAAGTGCTTCTCAGAAAGGTGCTTATACTGAATTCCAAATAGCATTTAAAGAAGGAACGAAGGTACAATTGAATCTTTGGGAAAATTTATCTTATGGGAATATGACTTTTATGAATATAGAAAAGGTTTTCTTGAAAAGGCAAAGGTCAAAGTCTGAATTTTATATGCCTAATATTGAGGATTTATTTGAGTTTGCTGTTTTGTATCATTATTTGAATAACCAAGGTTTGCCGATTCAATATTTAAATTACTTTGAAGATTTTCACTTTTTTGTAAAAGATGGTTTATTAGAATTTTTTAATCATAAGTACCAAACGAATTTTTCAAATCTAGACGGATTATCTAATTTTGATTTGAAAATTAAAGAATCAATTGTTGACGAATTAAAAAAAGCACCTAATAATCAATTTTTCAAAAAGATAAATATGCAATGGAGAAATTTATTTACCAGCCCTTAAAAAGGAGTTTCCTTTGATTATTCCATTGATAATCGGAAAAATTAAGCTGAATAGTGGAGTGAAATTAATAGCAAATAGAAATGCACTTTGAATGTATATTCAAAGTGCATTTCTATTTGAAATCTCTAATTCTAATAGGAAAACGATATCAATTAGAGCAGGAGAAAAAAAAAGCCTAATCGGAGAGATTAGGCTTAACAACAAAAAATATAAAGCTATGAAAACTAAAACTATTCTAATTCAAATTTGATGTATAACAAAGTTAATAACTTTTATTAAAAATGACCAATTTTTTTTAATCATTTTTAAAACGTTTTTTTATGCAATTTCAGTATTTATAATTTAACCGAAAGTCAAATAAAGGACTTTTTGCAAAAAAAAGTTATTAAGCTTCTTCTCCAACTGGAGTAATGTGTACAAAAGTCCTGTTTGATCTTCTTTTGTCAAATTTAACAAAACCATCAACTTTTGCATGGATTGTGTGATCTTTACCCATGTAAACATTGTTTCCTGGGTGGTATTTTGTACCTCTTTGACGGATAATAATGTTACCTGCAAATGCAGCTTCTCCACCAAATAATTTTACACCCAATCTATTACTATTACTGTCACGTCCGTTATCCGAACTACCTACACCTTTTTTATGTGCCATGATATTTTATTTAAAATCACAAAATCAATTGTGATAAGTTAACAATTAATAAAGTTTAAAGACTGATTCCGTCAATTTTGATCTTTGTGAAAGATTGACGGTGACCGTTTTTAACACGGTATCCTTTACGTCTTTTCTTTTTGAAGACAATTACTTTATCTCCTTTTTGATTACCCAAAACAGTCGCGCTTACTGAAGCGCCACCTACATTTGGTGTACCGAGGCTAACATTTCCGCCATTATCTACCAAGTGAACTTGGTCGAAAGAAACAGAGTCGCCTTCTTTTGCATCCAGCTGGTGGACAAAGATCTCTTGATCTTTCTCAACTTTAAATTGCTGACCAGCGATAGTTACAATTGCAAACATTGATTATATTA
>JBGCFD010000120.1:0-2547 GCA_045106765.1 Saprospiraceae bacterium
AAACTAAGAAGACAACTACAAGATGAAATTAATAAACAAAAATAGATATTCATCTTTTTTAAGCTTAATAGATAAGTCCTCTTTCAATATTTTTTTTTATCAAATTCATATTAAATTAACCAAATTAAATGCAAGACCAAAGTAGAATTGTAATAGAAAATATTAACCCTCAAATTAATTGTGGTAAAGTATTTATAAAACGTGTAGTTAATGAAATTGTACAAATTACTGCTGATGTTTTAGTTGATGGACATGATATTCTTCAAGCGAGTGTTTTATATAAGCATGAAACACAAAAAAATTGGAGCGAAGTAAGAATGCATCATTTTAATAATGATGAATGGCAAGCTAGTTTTCAAGTTAAAAAACAAGGTTTTTATAATTATAAATTACAAGGTTGGGTTGATTATGCATTAAACTGGCAATATGGAATCGGTAGAAAAATTGATGATCATCAACATGTAAAATCAGAATTGTTAGAAGGTGCAGAATTATTAAAAGAAATTTTAGAAACAGTAAATACAAATGACAACAAATATTTAAGTCATCTTATTAATATTTTTTCTGATGATAGTGCTTATGAAGAGGCTATAAATCAAGCTAGGAGTGAACGATTAGCTGAAATTTTCAAAAATCACCCAAATAAAAAATTAGTTAAAGAATCTAAAGAACTACAAGTTTATGTAGATCGTAAAAAAGCAAGATTTAGCACTTGGTATGAGTTTTTTCCGCGTTCTTCATCAGAAAAAAAAGATACTCACGGAACTTTTAAAGATTGTGAAAGATTATTACCTAGAATATCAAAAATGGGTTTTGATACCCTATACTTTCCTCCTATCCATCCAATTGGTGAAGTAAACCGAAAAGGAAAAAATAATACAACCGAAGCAAAAGCTGGTGATGTTGGTTCTGCTTGGGGAATTGGGTCAAAACACGGTGGACATAAAGATATTCATCCGCAATTAGGTTCAATAGAAGATTTTAAGAATTTAATCAAAAAAGCAAAAAAAGAAAACATAGAAATTGCAATGGATTATGCGTTGCAAGCGGCGCCAGATCACCCTTGGGTTACCTCTAATCCAGATTGGTTTAAATGGCGACCAGATGGAACTGTTCAATACGCAGAGAATCCACCAAAAAAATACCAAGATATTTTGCCAATTTACTGGGAAACTGAAGATTATAAAAATCTTTGGGAAGAATGTTTAGACACACTTTTTTATTGGATTGATTGTGGAATAAATGTATTTAGAGTCGATAATCCTCATACAAAACCTTATTACTTTTGGGGATGGATTATAAATGAGGTAAAGAAAAAACATCCTGACGTAATTTTCTTAGCGGAAGCATTTACGAAACCAAAAGTAATGAAACAGTTGGCTAAACAAGGTTATACACAATCATATACTTATTTTACGTGGCGAAACAGTAAATATGAACTTATTGAGTACATGAACGACTTAACACAAACTGACCAAAAAGAAATTATGCAACCTAATTTCTGGCCAAACACACCTGATATTAACCCTTATCACTTACAGGGTTCAAATGAATCTAAATACATACAACGCTATGCTCTAGCGGCAACTTTATCTTCTAGTATTGGAATTTACGGACCTGTTTTTGAACAAATGATTGATGAAGCTATTCCTGGAAAAGAAGAATATTATATGTCAGAAAAGTTTCAACTCTGTTGTTATGACTGGTCAATTGAGAATAAAATTACTCGATTAATTTCCAAAATCAATCAAATTAGAAAGGAAAATGAATCTTATCAACAAACCAATAATATAAAATTCTGTGAAGTTCAAAACGACAATTTAATAGCTTTTTATAAATGGAATGATGATAAATCTGATGAAACATTAACAATTATAAGCTTAGATCATCATTATTCTCAAGCAGCAAATCTTCAACTTCCTTTACAAGAATTAAATATTCATGAAGGACAACAAATTATAGTGGAAGATTTAATAACCCAAAATAGTTATCATTGGTCTAACGAATGGAACTATGTAGAATTACATCCCACTTTACCTTTTCATATTTTTAAAATTAAAAAATAATGGCGCAAGCACAAGTATACTCTCTTTTCACAGAATTTGATATTAACCTTTTTAAAGGTGGAAAACACTATAAACTGTATGAAAAGTTTGGGTCACATATAACTACCGTTGATGGAGTAAAAGGTACGTATTTTGCAGTTTGGGCGCCAACCGCAAAAATGGTTTCTGTTATTGGTGATTTCAATTTCTGGATTGAAGGCGAACATCACTTAAATGTTCGTTGGGATGGAAGTGGAATTTGGGAAGGTTTCATTCCCAATGTAGGAAAAGGAAACTTGTATAAATACAAAATTCAAAGTGCTCATAATGACACTAAAACTGAAAAAGCAGATCCATATGCTAGAAAATCAGAACATCCACCAAAAACGGCTTCAGTTGTTTGGGATGATAATTATGACTGGAAAGATGTAAAATGGATGAAAAAACGAAAAAAAAGCAATGCATTAGATGCTCCTTTTTCTGTTTATGAAGTTCATTTAGG
>JBGCFD010000121.1:0-2992 GCA_045106765.1 Saprospiraceae bacterium
AAAGCCATAATTACACAATCCACTTTCTAAAGTCACCACTAAAGCCAATCCTTCAGAAAAGGACTTTGCATAGTCAAAGGTAGGTTTGATACTCCATTCCCCTGCAGTATTAATGAAGCCATACTTATCACCGAATTTTACACAGGCCAAACCTTCCGAAAAATCCGAAGAAGTGTTGTAGGCAAATTTGGGTTTTACAATAAATTCGCCAGAACGATTGATATATCCACAGATTAAATCCGAAGAGCTGGATACCTTCGCCAATCCATATTTAAAAGAAGAAACCACTTCAAATTGTGGCGCTACAATCACTTTACCCTGACGGTCGATAAAGCCCCATTTTTCATTCACCTGAACAGCACATAAACCTTCAGAGAAAGAATACGCATTTTCAAATTGTGGCTCAATGACGATTTTGCCAGTCCGATCAATATAGCCATACTTATCCTCCAACTTAACCTTAGCAAAACCTTCTGAAAACTTGTACGCCCACTGATAATCAAGTGGTATTACTAGCTCTCCATAGTTGTCGACAAAGCCAAACTTATCATTGACCTTGATTGCGGCTAGTCCTTCACTAAAAGGAGAGAGGCTTTCTGCCTTTAAATCAATTTTTTGCCTTGTGTCTTTGTGAACAAAACTGTATTCGGCTTTTTGCTTAATAGGAAATAAGGTGACTTTTTGTGGTGAAACTGCATTAACTGGCTCAAAAAGCTCTTCATTTTCTTTACTCGAAATAAGAGTGCCTTCATTATTTTGGGCAATACAGAAAAATAGATTTAGTACAAAAAGATGTAAAAATAAAAAAATAGTTGTTCGTTTCATGGTAAGAAATTTTATGATAAATTATTCGGGTTAAGAGCGTAGTGTGATTTTATATAAAAATGCTAACGTTTGACTATTAATATTGTATAATGGGTGATTAAATTAAATGGCTTGTTTTTTTACAATATTATCACCAAAATGTATGGGGCTTTCAATCAAATAGACGAATTGAGTGTTGTAGATTGAAGCTTTTTTGAAAAAAAAGTTGGCTTATTTTCTTTTTCCTCAGTGATTTTCTTGTATGATTTTTTTTTTATATTTAAAAATAAAATTTAGTTAGGAATAGCTATAGATCCTCTTCATATCTCTATAGTTGCTTTTTATTCAAAAACATTAACACGGTATGGAATTTTTTTTTCAAAAAAGTGATAAAAGATTTTGTTTAGATTGAAGATACTCAGGAAGTATTTGCCCAAAAAAGTTCTTTTACTCAAAAAGTCAATATTTTAGAATGGTTAAAAAACGCTCACATGAATTTTTATTTTAATCCTATTGTTATTTGTATTAAGAAAAAAACTATAAAGAATCTTGTTTTCAAATGATGCACTTAGGTACATAGGAAATCCACTAACTCCGAGAATTTTCGCAAAATTTAGATAATAGGAATCCTTAACCAATTAATTTGGTGAGCTAGCAAAAGGTTACCCTAAAGTAGAGAAAAAAATAGTGGAGGAATTTTTCTTGTAATCTTATTGTTATTTGAATGTAGAAAAATGAGTTGTAAAAGCGTCTCAAATAATTGCTGTTAAAAATTTTACAAAATTTAGATAATATAAACCTCTAATGTTGCATTGAAGAATAAGCGATAGAGGAATACTTACTGAGGACCAATATTTTACATTATTTGATGATTTTTGAAGCTGACTTATAAGGAAAAGTGGATCTGTAAGAATCTTTTAGGTAATAATAGGCCCGCATATCGACCTCTTATATTACTCAAACCCACCCTTAACTCCTACTAGGAGGGGAACTCGTATATAGTGAAAAATTCCCCTCTTGGGAAGGGCAGAGGTGGGTTGCGCTATAGTACTGTTTAATGCGGAGACCTATAATAGGATGAAATCGTTCCGTGTTTTTCACGGAACGGTTTGAAGGGAAGATTATATGAGGTTCAATACACTCATAGCCAGTTAATCCTTTTATTTCTATTATATCAACTCAGCTTTCGGTAACTTTTACTTTTAAAACGAAAAATTAAATCATTGATAATAAATTTATTAAAAATTCAATTATAATAAATTCATATAATTTATTAGCGATATTGTTTCAACGCAACCCAAATCATTAGCCATGAAGGCTTAAAGAACACAAATTACCATTGCAACAATAGGCTAATTTGATTTTCCCTGTTTAAAGTTACCGAAACTTAAGTAAGATACGTAAAGCCGAAAATTTAGTTATCCGACAATATTAATTTGAAAGACTATTAAGTTAAATGACGAATTAAACTTACTGTCACGAAAAACAAAAAATTGAAAGCAAATGATTTTTTCACATACCCTTTTAACAGAACATTCTGTTTACCCCAAATCATCAAGGCTAAAAAACTTATGATATACAAAGGAAACAAAAAACAAAGATTGTACATAAAACAATAAAATTTCTCCAAAAAAAACAGAGAGACATTTACCACAGAGATAGCTATAAGTGTGTATTTTGCAAGTGCTGTCATGGAATCATTATTTGATACTTTAATCGTTTAATTAGTATTGGAATGAAACCCGACCCTTATGGATTGTAGTAAAAAAAGGGAAAATGGACGTTAAGAACAGATTGCTGTTTGAAGACAGAGCGAAGCGATGTCAAGTTTCAAGCTGTTTAGTCCATTTTTTCTTTTTTTGCGTTAAGCAATACATTCAGGTCCCCGAGGTCTCGGGGCAGGCTTTGACTTTTGGTTCTTTTTGTCAAGCAAAAGAACAGGTAATACAAGCCCCTCAACACTTGCTGAATAGTAACGTTTTGAAGGTAGAAAAGGAGACTTCGGTAGTTTAGCTTTTGAAAGATTAATTATTTCGTTTAAGCATTTATTTTTTACGAACAGAAACTACCGAAGTCTTTTCTATACTCAATGACCTTGTCAAAAAATAAAAAAAAGGCGCACGGTCTTTCCTTCCATGCGCCCAACAATGTTGTTTTCAACAGGGGTCGAACCTGTGTCCACCAGAAT
>JBGCFD010000122.1:0-66329 GCA_045106765.1 Saprospiraceae bacterium
TTATTAAAGACATTTGATTTTTTTAAAGGTCACAAAAATAGAGCCTTCAAAATGAAAAAAAGAAAAAAAAGTACGGAAAAGTGACAAGGGAAAGTAAAACCGTTTTTGTAAAAAAAACGATCCGCCGACGGCCGGGGAACCGTAAGAGAGATTTTGTTAATTACCTGAGTTTACCAAATGTGATGTCAGATAAAAACCTCGGTCAATCGGCGGATGAAAATATTCAAGTAAAACACCACAACGATTATTCCGTTAAATGTGAAAAAGTTCTAATTTTAGGTGATCAAAAAAGATTAACTAACACAAATGAAATGTGTGAAAAAATGTTAATTGTTTTAAATGTTAAAGTGTTGATTATCAGTTTTTTATAAAACAATTAAAATAGTAATTGTAAGTCGTTAAAAACTTTAACGATTGTACTTATTCATGAGTTTATCTAAAAAAAATAATAAAAAAGACAATTCGTCAAAATCTCTCCCTCGCTCGGTAAATCCGAACGCTGCACAACAGTTTTTGCAAAAGAAGAAAAAAGAACGATCAGTTGAAGATTTTGTCAAGGGAATCACAAAAGGTGATCGAACGATCTTGAGTCAGGCGATTACTTTAGTAGAAAGCACAAGACCTTCTGACCAAAGCAAAGCTCAAAAAATAATAGAAGCCTGTTTGCCTCATTCAGGAAATTCTATTCGGGTAGGCATTACAGGCATTCCCGGAGTTGGAAAAAGTACTTTTATTGAAGCACTTGGTCAGCACATAATTTCTCAAAAAAAGAAAGTGGCAGTCCTGGCAATTGACCCTTCTAGTAGTGTGACAAAAGGAAGCATTTTGGGAGATAAAACGAGGATGAATGATTTGTCTTTGGAGAAAAATGCTTTTATTCGACCTTCTCCCGCAGGTAGTTCATTGGGTGGAGTGGCTCGTAAAACTCGAGAGACTATTTTACTTTGTGAAGCAGCTGGTTTTGAAACTATTTTTGTTGAAACAGTAGGTGTTGGTCAATCAGAAACGGCGGTGCATTCGATGGTTGATTTTTTCCTTTTGTTACTGGTTCCAGGAGCAGGCGATGAATTGCAAGGCATCAAAAGAGGCATTGTAGAAATGGCTGATATTTTAGCGGTCAACAAAGCAGATGGTGATCAAATTGATGCAGCAAAAAATGCTCGGAAAGAATATCGAAATGCGCTACATCTAATGCCACTAAAAGAAAGTGGCGTGAATCCGAAAGTGTTGATTTGTTCTGCAATTGAACAAACAGGAATAGGTGAGATTTGGAAATTAATTTTGGCAAATCAAAAACTGACCAAGAAGAATCAATTTTTTAATAAAAAAAGAAAAGAGCAATCTCTCTTTTGGTTACATGAACAAATTGGAAATGGGCTGAAAGATTTTTTTTATAAAAATGAAAAAATAAGAGTGCGTTTAGAGGAAATTGAAAAAGAAGTTTTGGAAGGAAAAAGAAATTCGTTTAGTGCAGCAGATGAATTACTTAATATGTTTTTAGGAAAAAAATAGGATTGCTAATTAGCTGTCCTTTTTTTTATCCAAAAAGAAATTAAATTTGCGCCGAATTAGGAATAAATTTTGCATTGTAAAAAAGTATAATACGAACTAAGAAACCGTCCAATAATAAATCAAGGTACGGTTCCTAACCAAATATTTAATAACTAAATAAAACCATTTTGTCCATGAACAAGATTGTCATCGCCGGAGCCGGCGGAATAGGGCGTGCTGTAGGATTAATTCTTGCCGAAAATAAAAGTTTCGAAACTAAAATTTTCATTGGAGACTTGTATCTAAAAGTAGCGAAAGACGCTGCTAAATGGATCGAAGAAGGATTGGGAGAATCAGATGATGTTACCCCTTTCGACATGCCTGCTGAGGGTGTGAGTGATGAAATGATCGAGATTTTAAAAACTTCAGATATTTTATTGGATTGCCTTCCTGGAAGTCAAGCTCCTCGGATGGCAAAATTATGCCGTGAGTATGATTTGCATTATGCTAACTTAACTGAATATGTAAAAGAAACCGATGAAGTGATGGAAATAGCTAAAGGTTCTGATCGAGGTTTTATTTTGCAAACTGGATTAGCTCCTGGATTTATTAATGTTTTGGGTATGAAATTATTCAATGATTTTTGTGCTCAACATGGTGTAAAAGGAATTGATAAAATGTCTATGAAAGTTGGAGCTTTGACGAAGCATGCAAGAGCGCCACATTTTTATGGGTTTACTTGGAGTCCAGTTGGAGTGGCGACTGAATATTTGAAACCTTGTATTGCTGTTAGAAATGGTAAAAAAGTATTACTTCCTGCTTTATCAGAAAGAGAAACTTTGATCGTAGATGGAATGACTTTAGAAGATAATTTAACTTCAGGTGGTGCAGCAGATTTGCCAGAAGCATTGGCGGGAAGAGTGAAAACTTTGGATTATAAAACGTTACGTTTTCCAGGTCATTATCAATGGGTGGACAATGTTTTGTCAGTTCTTCCAGAAGGAAAAAATCAAGTCAAACAATTACAAGATACGATGCAAACATTTGTACCAATGATCGAAGAAGATCAGGTTATCATTTATGCATCTGTTCAAGGGAAAGATAAAAATGGAGTGCTTCGAGCAATGGAAGGATCTTACCGAATTTTACCAATGAAAGTTGGAACGAAAACACTTAGAGCGATTCAATCTACAACTGCTGCACCTTTGGCAGAATGTGCTAGAATGTTGGCTACGGGGAAATGGAAAGGAGTTGTTTTTCAAAGTGAATTAGATCCAGAATCATTTATGAATGGGCCATTTGTTTCGATGGTTTATGGAGGTGGAAAGGTGGAAGAGGCGATAGCAATTTAAACCTAAATGGGCATTTTCAGAGTGCTATATTTTAGCGTTTTATAATAAGAGTCGGTAATGGTTTTATGAATCATTACCGATTTTTTCTTTTTAAGGAAAATGAAAATTGTCCTTTTTTAAAACAACTTCAATTTTTAAAATGAGATTCTAAACAATTATCGAAAAATATTACTTTTGCAAATATATTTTTCATCAAAAAAAAATAGAATGATCAGAGCAAATAACCCAACCTTAAAATCTTGGGTAGCAGTACCAGCGGGAAATGATTTTCCAATTCAAAATTTACCATTTGGAGTATTCAAAACAAAAGATTCAGAACCACGAGTTTGCTCTGCCATTGGAGACTATGTGATTGATTTGGCGAAGGTAAATGATTTAGCATTTTTTGCAGATTTAGAAATACCTAGAGCGATTTTTAATAATCAATATATCAATGATTTTATGGCTTTGGGAAAAGATATGACACGAGCCGTTCGAGATCGACTTTCTGAAATTTTGGATGAAAACGAAACGAAATGGAATAGCCGCGAAATGGCAGAACATATTTTTTACAAAATGGATGAAGTGGAATTATTGATCCCGATTCAAATTGGAGATTATACCGATTTTTATTCAAGTATCGAGCACGCAACTAATGTGGGAAAAATGTTTCGAGATCCTGAAAATGCCTTATTACCAAATTGGAAACATTTGCCAGTCGGTTACCACGGACGAGCTTCTTCGATCGTCGTTTCTGGGACTGAAATTAAAAGACCAAAGGGTCAGCAGATACCAAAAGATTCTAAACAACCAGTTTATGGTCCATGCAAATTATTAGATTTTGAATTAGAAATGGGATTTGTGATTGGTCATAAAACAAACTTGGGAGATACTGTTTCTACTCAAGCAGCAGAGGATTATATTTTTGGAATGTGTTTATTCAATGATTGGTCAGCACGTGATATTCAAAAATGGGAGTATATTCCATTGGGCCCTTTTTTAGGGAAAAATTTTGCTTCAACGATGTCTCCGTGGATTGTTACGATGGATGCGTTAGAACCGTTTCGAGTGCCAGGCCCAGTTCAAGATCCACCAGTCTTACCTTACCTAGAATATGAAGGAGAAAAAAATTATGATATAAAATTGGCAGTAAAAATTCAACCAGATGGAAGCGAACCAACAGTAGTTTCAGAGTCTAATTTCAAGTACATGTACTGGAATATGAGTCAGCAATTGGCGCATCACACGGTTAATGGTTGCAATATAAATGTTGGTGATATGTATGCGTCAGGAACGATCAGCGGAAAGACACCAGAATCTTATGGTTCAATGTTGGAAATTAGTTGGCAAGGAACAAAATCAGTTCAAATGGCAGATGGAACGGAACGAAAATTTATTGCTGATGGTGATACAGTTATCCTTGAAGGATGGTGTGAAAAAGATGGAGTTCGAATCGGCTTTGGCGAAGCTACAGGCAAAATTTTACCAGCAGATAAAGAAAATTTAATCGCGTAAAGTCTATTTGAAAATAAATATTTGGCGATTTGAAATGAAGATGTATTTCAAATTGTCAAATTGTCAAATCATCAAATTTTTTTTAAAAAATTGAAACTTAAAACACTCATTAAAAGCCTCCGAGATTTTCGAGTTTTCCATCGTTGGATGGGATTGACTTTGGCGTTGCTATTGATGATTAGTGCGGTGACTGGAGTTTTGTTAGCCTTGAAAAAAGATGTTGAAATTATTCAACCACCTACGCAAAAAGGGGTGAGTAAAAATTTGGCTGAATGGAAATCACTCGACCAAATTAGTGCGATAGCTGAAAAAGCATTGCATGAAACCTATCCCGAACAAAAAGAAAATTCTGTAGATAGAATGGATGCTCGTCCATCCAAAGGAATTGTAAAGGTATTGTTTGAAAAAGGAAATTGGGAAGTGCAAGTTGATGGAAAATCAGGAGAAGTAAAGTCAATTGAAAAAAGATATTCCGATTGGATTGAAAGCTTACATGATGGGTCAATTATTTCTGATGGGTTCAAATTAATCTCAATGAATTTTTTAGGAATCGGATTGTTATTTTTGGTTGCAACAGGGATTTGGTTATGGTATGGACCTCGGAGAATTCGAAGGAAGAAAAGAGAAAAATGAATATCCAGTTTCTAAGTTTGACAATGTTTTTTCATATTCTTCTAGGAGAGGTTTCGTCAAACTTGGAAATTGGAAATTCAAAAAATATCAAAAATAAATAGGCAAAAACCTCACCTTTCCCAAAGTATTAATCTCCAAAGTCGGCGCTGGAATTTTTATCCAATTCAAAATAGTAAATGCAGTTTTTAAAAAACGACTCTTCGTTTTTATGCGCATCAAATCCACATCAAAAGAAAAATAAATCTGACTATATCGAGGATAAGTATTTGGATCACGTTGATATTGAATTCCTGTTTTTTCCTCCGTCCAATCGTAATCAAAACCTTCATACATATTTTGAGCGCCATAACCCACCGCAACATTTAACCACTTCGGAAATCGAGTATCTTTTTTTTTCATAAAAGAATGGATGTTAAACGAGAGCCAATTAGTTTGCGCATTATAATCTTTTAAAAGCGTTTCAGGGAAACGACTTCCATAAAGAGATTGTGCTCGCTCACGATAAGTCGTAGTATGCATACCGTCAACGGAAGTTAAAATGTCAGTAGGATAAGTGGGAACTGTCGAAGAAACTTTCATGATAATCCGTTGCTCTTTCCAAGCCAACTCTTGCCCCACAAATAATCCAATGCCTAAAGTATTAAATGCCACATCAGGAATTGAGAAACCCCATTTGGCAGAATATCCATCCATCACTTCAATAGTTCCTTGTAGTAAAAAGCTCAAACTTGCTCCAGTCCACATGGCTCTTCTTCTTTTCATTCCTGTCCATTTTGCACCGGTGAATAACCAAAATGTATAATTGTAAGCCGTAAAAGTATGACCCATTTTATCGACATGTCGCCACTCCCCAAAGTCATTAAAAAATTGGAAACTACTTCGTTCCGTTTCAGCATACCAAATTTTATTAAGACCAACTACGGCTGATCCATAAATGGTCGCACCAATCGCAGAGCAAGTCCAGAATCGTCCTTTGTGTAAAGTATCAGCAGGTTGTAGAAAAGGAATTTTTTCCTTTTTTTCGATTTCTAATGATTGGGCAAAATTGTTTTTTCCCCACAATGAAAGTATGGAAAAAAGAGAAAAATAGAGGAAAAAATTCTTTTGATTAAATTTCAAAATCGGTTGTTTTAATTAGAACGAGTAAAAATTTAAGCAAAAATAAATTAAATTTAGATCGAATATCTATATTCCTAAGGATTTCATAGAAAAGTATAAACTACTTGCGGTGAAATTTTGTACCATTGTAGAGTATTTATTCCTTTTGAAAAATCGACATTCTTATTTACGTACGAATTTCTAAAAAGGATTAGTTTTTTAAAATAACAAAATCATACAAATATGAGCCAAGTACCTTCTAATCAAGGAAAATTAATTAGTTTCGGAGTAATGGCATTTTTTTTTTTTTTTGTACTTCTTACACTTTCAGGAAGTATATTTAAAACAATTCAACCAGGGGAAAATGCAGTTCTCTTTAAACGTTTTGGCGGAGGATTGGATACCAAAAATATCAAAGGTCAAGGATTCCATGTGATTGCTCCGTGGAATAGTTTGATCGTTTATGATACTCGAACAAAGGAAGCATTTGAAAAAATGTCAGTACTTTCTAAAAATGGTTTGACCATTGATGTTGAGTTATCTTATCGATACCAGCCGATCATTCAAAATATTGGACTTTTGCACGAAGAAATCGGTCCGAATTTTTTGGAAGTAATCGTAAAACCTGAGATTCGATCTGCGACCAGAGAGGTGATTGGAAAGTATTTACCAGAAGAATTGTATTCTACTAAAAGGGAAGCAATTCAAGATGAAATTTTATCGCGGACTAAAGAGAATGTAGGAAAAAAACATATCATCTTGGATGAAGTTTTGATTCGTGAAGTTGCCTTGCCAGCAAGTTTGAAAGCGGCAATTGAGAAAAAATTAGAAGAAGAGCAAGTGTCTTTTCAATATGAATTTAAACTAGATCGAGAGCGTAAAGAAGCAGAGCGTAAAATTATTGAAGCACAAGCAAAGGCAGAGGCAAATAGAATTTTGAATGCAAGTTTGACTTCTAATATCTTGAAAGATAAAGGAATTGAGGCAACCCTAGAGTTGGCGAAATCTCCTAATTCGAAAGTTGTAGTAGTAGGTGGAGGTGATGACGGAGGGTTACCTTTGATTTTAGGAAATTAACCCACCTGTCTTCTAAAAGAGTGTATAGGTTGCGCTTGATTTTTGAGTGCAGTTTTTCTTGGGAAATAAAAGGGTTCAAAAGCAGTAAATCTGTTTTTGAACCCTTTTGTTTTTGGAAGTTGTTTTTATAACAATATAATTACAAGTTAAAAAACAGAGGAAGTTGTGCTATTTTATTTGAATAAACTGCATGTAGTTTTCCATATCTGAGTAACCTGATGTTAGACTAAAAACACTCATGCTAATTGTTCTATTTCCAGAAGTGACTAGGTATTTAGTGGAATACCATTTAGTAACTCTTTCTGTATGTGTATATTTGTATTTAAAAAACCTAACTCTATTTGCTCCTGTTAATTTACTGTTCAATTTTTTGAAACGATAAGTAGAGTCAGCAGATGAAATGTTTTTTTCAAGTGAGTTTTCGTATTGCCCTAAGATATAGTCTTCTGTTTCATCATTCATGATTTGATAATCGCCATTTGTTTTAAAAGTGATAAAACTGAGTTGCTCATTTTCAAGTTTTGCGAAGATATGATTGTCTTCTTTTTGCAAAGTGAAAACTCGATCTAAGAGCAATTGATTAGAAGCATCTAATGGATTCTTTCCTATAAAGAATTTTTCTTTCATCTCTTTTTTTGAAGTAACCTCTTGATATTCTCGTGGAACTAAAACACGAACATCTTCTAAATTATATGACACATCAGGAGACGGTTTCGAAGATTCGTTCGAACAATTAGAAAAGGATAAAAGAAGAATGGAGAATAGGATTAAATTTTTCATGATAAATTACTTTTTATTTGTTCCTTTTAAAAATGGAACAAAGCGAAAACTTTTGAACTCTTCTTTTTTAAATTCCTTTTCAGAAATTCGAGTGATGCGATACATTTTTTGCGCATCGTCATCGCCTACAGGGATGACTAAAATACCTCCAATTTTTAGTTGATTTTTGAGAGTAGTTGGAATATTCGTAGCACCTGCGGTGACAATCATTTTGTCGAAAGGAGCAAATTCAGGAATACCTTTGTAGCCATCTCGGAAGTAAGTTCGAATATTTCCTACATCTAATTTTTCGAGTAAATCATTGGTTTTGTGGAATAGCGCTTCCTGTCTTTCGATGGTGTGTACTCGTGCTCCAAGTAACGCTAAAATTGCAGCTTGATATCCCGAACCAGTTCCTACTTCCAAAACTTTATCGCGTTTTTTTATTTGTAAAAGTTCAGTTTGAAAAGCAACGGTATAAGGTTGAGAAATGGTTTGATCACTTCCAATCGGGAAAGCCTTGTCAACATATGCCCATTCCTCAAATCCTTTTTCCATAAAAAAATGACGTGGAAGAGAGTTGATTGCAGTTAAAACTTTTTCATCTCGAATACCTTGTGATCTAATAGTTTCCACTAATTTTTTTCTTAAACCTTTGTGCCGATATGTATCTTTATAACTCAATTAATTTGAAATGTTTATGCGTTAAAAATATATTGAAGAGAATATTAAAATAGAAAATTTTGTACCAAAGGTAGAATTTACAATTTAAATATTTTAGCACTAAATAAAGCTAAAATAGATATTTTGAAAATCATTTTTAGAGAAACACTTACCTTGTTTTTTTCGTAATAATCTTTATTAAGAATTAATCTGTTCTTAAAAAATGAATTGCGAATTTTGAAATCGTTTTGGTATTTTTGTTCAATTTTTATGATCAAAAAGTACAGGATACTTTTTTAAAAAACTACTTAAAATTTTTAAATAGATGAATGTTACACCCATTAAATTTGGAACAGACGGTTGGAGAGCCATTATTGCAAAAAATTATACGATTGACAATGTAAAAAGGGTTGCAGAGGGAACTGCAAAATGGATGAAAGGAAAAGGCTACGAAAAAGTGGTCATTGGACATGATTGCCGATTTGGAGGACAAATGTTTGCGGAAGTGGTAACTCAAATTTTTGGAGCGTACGGCATCAAAGTTAATTTGGCAAAAGGATTCGTCTCTACACCGATGGTTTCACTTGGAGTAGTCAAAACAAAATCTCAATTAGGAGTAGTAATTACAGCTAGTCATAATCCACCTTCGTACAATGGGTATAAATTAAAAAGTATTCATGGAGGTCCTTCTATTCCTTCAGACATTGCTGAAGTAGAAGCATTGTTGCCAGATGTTTCGACGATTGAATTACCGAGTATAGAGCAAATGTTGGAAGATGGATTATTGAATTATGTGGATTTGGAAGGTATATATTTGGATCATGTAGAAGCTAGTTTTGATATGGATGCTATTCGTAATTCAGGACAAAAGATTGCTTATGATGCGATGTATGGAGCGGGAATGAATGCGGTGAAAAAATTATTGCCTGATGCTGTTTTTTTGCATTGCGATGAAAATCCAGGATTCAAAGGACAAGCACCTGAGCCAATTCATAGAAATTTATTAGAACTTTCTGAGACCATAAAAAATGATCCTGCAATCACTTGTGGACTAGCCAACGATGGAGATGCTGACCGAATTGGAATGTATGATGGAGATGGAAAATTTGTTGACTCGCATCACTTGTTGTTGTTATTGTTATGGTATATGCATGACTATAAAGGTTTGAAAGGAAAAGTAGTCGTTACTTTTTCAGTTACAGATAAAATGAAGAAATTTGCTAAATCTCTTGGTTTAGAGATAGAGGTGACAAAAATCGGTTTCAAATATATCGCAGAGATTATGATTAACGATGACGTTTTGGTGGGAGGTGAAGAGTCTGGAGGATTAGCGGTAAAAGGTCATATTCCTGAGCGAGATGGAATTTGGATGGGATTATTGATTTTTGAATTTATGGCAAAAACTGGGAGAACATTGAAGGAATTGATTGCTGAATTATATGAAAAAGTAGGTTCTTTTGATTTTGATCGAGATGATTTGCACATCAAAGAAGAGCAAAAAATAGCTGTTATCGAAAAGTGTAAAAATGATCCTTATCAAGCATTCGGAGATTATAAAGTTCAAAGCATCGAAACAATCGATGGATATAAATTTTATTTGAGTGATACAGAGTGGGTGATGATTCGACCTTCGGGAACAGAGCCAGTTTTGAGAGTGTATGCACAGGCACCAGATGCTGAGAAAGTACGTTCTATTTTGGATACTGTTAAAGCAACGATCTTGTAGAAAATGGAATTATAAATAAGAAAACCGCAAAGACATTTTGTCTTTGCGGTTTTCTTATTTATTATAATTCAAACGAAAATATTTTCCCTTCTTTTCCAACGATAAATCCTCTCCCATTTCGAATAGAAATATCATGCAAATCTACTTCAGGTAAATCTGGCATTGTTTCCCAATCATCTCCTCCATTTTTAGTCCTCCAAAATAAACCATCGTGTCCCACCACATAACCATGATCTTCATCAATAAAAAACACGGAGCGAAAAGATTTATTAGAAGTAGAAATTGCATCGCCATTTCGAATAAACTTCCAGTTCTCTCCTGCGTCAATAGTTTTGATAATTGAACCTGATTGTCCTACGGCGTATCCAACTTTTGAAGAAGGAAAATGAATAGCTCTAAAAAAATCTCCGAGGATATCTTTCTTCTTCCAAGTATTACCTCCATCAGTTGAACGTAACACAATGCCATAGCCAACAGCATGAACAATATCTTTTTCAGAATGGAAAACGGCACTCAATTCTTGCTCGAATGAATCAACAATGGAAGCTTCAAAAATGTCATTGACTTGAATGATCTTTCCGCTTCGAAATGCGCCTCCAGTTACGATGATCCCATTTTCCTTCTCCCAAAAACTAATGCCTCGAAATGTCTCAAATGGAAAACCTAAATTATGATATTCCCAGTTGTGTTGAGGAGTTTCTTTAAAGTAAAAATCTCCTCCCAAAGCTACAGCAAATCCATTATTGTCAGCATTGAATTGTAGATCATAAATCTCCTTTCCATTTAAAGAGTCCACCAACCAAGTAGTTCCACCGTCTATAGTTTTCAAATAAATATCATCATTCCAAACATTTCCACCAACAATATGACCTGTCGAATCATCTGTGAAGTGAATACTATTCAAAGTAAATTCTGTTGGACTATTATGCTCAATCCACGAAGGATAAAATGTTTCTTTTTTACAACTCAAGAAGAAAACAAGAATAGAAAAAAGTAAAAAAGATAATAGTTTTATTTTCATAAAAATAAAATAACAATTCGAATAAATTTATTGTAAAGTAAGGAGTATAAAAAAAGACCTTTACAAAAGTAAAAGCCTTTTTTTTATTAAACTTAGTATTAATCTTTTTCTTTAACCTTAGCGGTTGTTGTTATTTTTCTTTTTTTTTTCCAATTCAAAGTAGGAAAAGCAGCACCACTATAATGTGAAAAACTATTATCATATTGAGCTGGAAGATGATAATTATTAACGAAGTCTGTCAAGAAAGCCGTCATTTCTTCTGTTTTTACATTTCTAGAATTTGGTTTGAGGTAAAAAGCAATATTATTAATTTTTCCATTGTCATCCCAAAAAACATGCAACCACATTTTTACTCCTTTTATATCATAATTAATCATCTCAGCATGAGCTTCCATTTCTTTTAATAAGCTATTCCATTTACCATGAGCTGCTTTAAAATCATCTTCGCAAATGGCCAAAAGAGAAGTACCTTCTCCACTTAGTTTTTCATAAGCAATTTCATGATTTCCCAGAAGAAATACTTTAGGTAAAGCAGATAATGAATCTTGTTCAATGGAAGAGAATGGGTAAACAAGGTCGGAGTTTGCATGGGTTGGAGTGTTCAAAACGAACATAATTCCAACCAGTAAAATCAAAAATTCTCTCATTATATAATGTTATTTTGCTTCTAGGACAAATCCTGTATTTTAAGTCAAGCAAAAATTGAAATTGACGCTTCTTTTAGTCGTTTTAATTTCAATTTTAGCGTGATCACAGTATTTGTCTAAGAACGATTATTTTAACCAAAAATAAAAATAAATCTCAAAAGCATTTGTATATTATAAAATATTCAAATGTTTTAAAAACTGTTTTGAACTTGTATTTGTTTTAAAAAATACAATAATTAAGATTTTTTTAAGTGATAAGGTATTGTCTTAAAACATCTAATAGCATTAAGTTTTATGTAAAATAATACTTAATGTTTCATAGGTAAACATAATAGTTAGGAGGGGGATTTACTTTTTAAATTAATAAGCGAAATCCAAGATACGTATTTTATTTTTTAAAAAAAGGAAGAGATGCTAAAATTTAGAACAAACACATTAAAGCTGAAATTTGAAGCATGGTCAAAAGAATCTATTCTTTTCAATCCATTCTCTTTTTAACAGACTATACTTTTCTCCATCAAAGAATTTGTTATTAAAAAACAATGATTCTCGAATAGTTCCTTCATGATGAAACCCCAGTTTTAATGGAATTGCAAGACTTTTTGAATTTTCTGGAGCGACGTTAATTTCAATACGATGAAGGTTCATTTTTTCAAAGCCATATTTAATTAACCGTTCACAAGCTTGGGTTATGATTCCTTTCCCTTGCATGTTTTGACTCAACCAATAACCTATTTCTGCGGCTCTATTTGTCTTGTCTATTTTTACAAAAGCGACAGATCCAACTAATTCATTTTTGTAAAAAATAAATGTTGTTAATTTTTGACCTCCATTATTAAAAAGTATAGAAGACTTTAAAAACTCAAGGCTATCTTTTTCAATATTGTTTTTTTCAACCCATGGCAGCCATTTTCCCAGATATTTTCTTTGATTTTCAACTATTTGAAAAAGAGTTTTGGCAAATTCCTTTTCAGGTAAACGCAATTCAAGGTTTTTATTGATAAAAAGTGATTTCCCATTCATGTGTAAAAGCGTAAATTTTGGCGTAATTTTTTGATAGAGTGTTAGTAATATATGGAACTTTTATTCCTTATTAAGTTTTGGAATTCATAATTTTACGTATTATTGAAAAAATGTAGGTTAATAATAATTTATTTTCTGCGTTTTATTTAAAAGATTTTTTAAACAAAAGAATTACATACAGGATGGGAAAGATAATCTCACTACTCAATCACAAAGGCGGCGTTGGAAAAACTACTTCCGCTATTAATATTGGCGCAGGTTTAGTTGAACTTGGTAAAAAGGTTCTTTTAATTGACCTTGATCCTCAAGCGAATTTGACACTTTCATTGGGAGTACCTCGTCAAAAAAATACGATTTATGAAGCACTTCGAGGAGAGAGTGATTTGGAACCGTATGAGTGCAAAGAAAATTTTCATATTATCACTTCATCGCTTGATTTGTCAGGAGCTGAAATGGAATTAATCAATGAAGCAGGTCGAGAATATATTTTGAAAGAATTATTTGCGACGGTGGAAGATGATTATGATTACATTATTATTGATTGCCCTCCTTCGCTTGGATTGTTAACCTTGAATGCTTTGACGAGTAGTCATGTAGTTTATATTCCATTGCAAACAGAATTTTTGGCTTTACAAGGAGTTGCGAAAATTAAACAAATTGTTGACAAGGTTCGATTCCGATTGAATAAGCAGTTACAAATCGGAGGAGTTATCGCAACAATGTATGATGGTCGAAAAGTATTGAATCGAGATGTTGTGGAGACAATTCATAAATATTTTAAAGATAAAGTATTCGATACAAAGATTCGAAATACAGTTGCTTTAGCAGAAGCACCTTCTCAAAGAAAAGATATTTTTTCATATAGTAGAAGTAGCAATGGTGCGAAAGATTATTTAGCACTTTGCCATGAAATTATTGAAAGATTGGAACCTAATCCAGTTGGAGAAGTGTTGGAACAAAAGGATCAAGCATAATTTTAATAGCTTGACTTAAGCGATATTTTAAGTTATTTTAAAAGAGAAAACTATTATTAAACAAGCGAGAGCAGGTTATTTTTTTTAGAAAAAATCCTCCATCTGTTTTCAAAAATTATATAGGTTTTGAGTAAGAAAAAATTTAAAAAAGGATTGGAAAGTCTGTTCGGCGATTGGGGAGGAGAACCGATAGAGGATGTCGTATTGGAATTAGAAAATACGGAAGATTATCAGTCGGAACCAGAGAAGCCAAAACCTCATGCAAAAAAAGATTCTAGCAAACGTGCCAATGCGGGGAAGAACTTTACAATGGATTTGGATTCATTGTTTCAAGAAGTAGTGCAAGAATCTATCGAGGAACAATTTGAACTAAAGAAGGAAAAAGCGAAAGACAAAAAGAAGAATAAAAATAAAAAGACGGAATCAAAGCCAAAATCAAAGCCTGAAAAGAAAAAGCGAAGAGTAATTCCGAGATCAGGTGGAATTGATTCATTGATTAGAAGTACCGTCGAAGGAAGTATCATGCAAATCGAATCGACAAGTAATAAAAAACGAGTTTCATTTGTATTTGACAAAGAGAAATTAAAAAAACTAAAGTCTATTGCCAAAGTAAAAAAATCTTACCTCAAGGATGTGATTGACGAAGTAGTCGCAGAGTATCTTGCCAAGCATAAGGAATTTGATGATTAAAAAAATGGCTGAATGATTCTAAATCATTCAGCCATTTTTTTTAGTTTAACAGTTGATTAGTCTATTAAGAAATCTGATCTGATTTGAATTCCCGTTTTCCTAATTCTCTGATCAACCAATTCTCTAAATCATGCGTCGTATTAATGAATTTCGTTTGTTTTATAATCATACTATTCATCCTGAATTAGTTAGGATGGAGCGAGTACGCAAGCGATTGTTATTTCTTTTAGTTATTTCTGCGGTTGTATTTTCTGTGTTTGTAATTGTATTGTTATTTTTTCAAGCGGCAATGTTATCCTTTTTTTTACTCTTACCATTTGGGTTTTATTTGAGTTATTTATTGTATCGAATTCAACAGTTTCGGTTAAAATTCAAACCGAATGTGATGAATTTGATTTTAGATTTTGTAGATAATAGTGTAAACTATGGAACACTAAAATATGATAGCAAGCGAATGGTGGAGAAGAAACGTTTTATTGCTAGTCAAATTTTTAAAACACCTGCTCCTCAATATAGTGGTGAAGATTATATCAGCGGAAAAATTGGAGAATTAGATTTTGAATTGAGTGAATTGAATGTAAGAGAATATTCAAAAGTGAGGAGTCGTTTAAATTATGTGTTTCGTGGAATATTCCTTTATGCTACGATGAATCAAAAAACAGTCGGAGAATTTTTGGAAACTGAAATGCTTGGTGAAGTTTTAATTTTACCTAAAAAATTTAAACCGTATCTTTCCAAAACAATTCGTTCTTTTAATTTAAAAGGAGGAGTGCAAGTTGATGAAGAAACTTTACACACGATCAATCTTTATGATGAGCAACCGATCATTGGAGAAAGAGGTGTCAACAGAGAAATGTTGGCGAAAAAAATGGTTGAACATTTTTTGATTTATGCGACGGAAGGAACTGATATAACTAAAAAATTGTCGAGTGCTATGCAGCACACGATTTTAAATTTTAGAGAAACAACAGATAGCGAGTTATATGTTTCTTTCATCAAAAATGAAATATATATCGCAGTCACCGAGCCAGATGATATTTTGGAGCCTTATGTTTTTAGATCGAATGTTAGCTTTGAATTGATTTATGAATTTTATGAGGAGATTGATTTGTTGATGAATATGTTAGAGGATTTCGACAATGCCAACTAAAATGTAAATACATTGTTATATTTTCAAGAAAAATAGTTTTCAAATAAATAAAGTTGTGTGGGCGACCGTAAAACGTTTAACGTTCAACGTCAAACAAAATAAATTTAAACAGATGAGAAATTTTTTAGGAATTGCATTATTGTTAGTCTCGTTTCTTTATTCGTGCAACTCTTCGCAAAAAGCGGTTGCTCAAGTGGCACAAGAAAAAAGTTTAGCTGCCCAGGAGAATGCATTATTATGGAAGGTGACAGGAAATGATTTGAAAGAAACATCTTATGTTTTTGGAACAATTCATATGATTGGAAAAGAAGATTTCTTTTTGACTGAGTCGATGAAAACAGCTTTTGCAGCAAGTGAAAAAGTAGTTTTTGAAATCAATATGGAAGAGATGAGTGATATGAGTGTGCTATTTAAATTGATGGGAAAAATTACGATGGAAGGTGGAAAAACTTTAAAAGATTTAATTAGTGATGAAGATTATAAATTGGTCAAAGCACATTTTGACGGACTAGGTTTGCCTTTAATGTTTTTAGAAAAAATGAAACCATTATTCCTTTCGACTTTTGCATCAGGCGATGTTGCTCATGGAGATTTGCAGTCAGGTGAATTGAAATCGTATGAAATGGAATTCATGGAAATGGCTCAAAAAACGAAAAAGGAAATGGATGGATTAGAAACCATTGAATTTCAATTAAGTATGTTTGATAGTATTCCTTATAAAGCTCAGGCAGAAATGTTAGTTGATGCAATCAAAGGTGGTGACGAAGGTGATGATCAATTCAAACAGATGGTAGACTTATACAAACAACAAGCTTTGCCTGCCTTGTATGAAATGATCGAAGGAGATACAGAAGGAGTAGGAGAATTTGAAGATTTATTATTGGTAGGTCGGAATAAAAATTGGATTCCTTTGATGGAAGGAATGATGAAAGTTAAACCTACTTTTTTTGCAGTTGGTGCAGGGCATTTGGGAGGGAAGAATGGAGTTGTTGCCTTGTTGAGGAAGCAAGGATATACGGTGACCGCGGTTGATCCTGTGAAGAAGAAAGTGATGAGGCCTTAAAAAAATACTGCCTCCTGAAATTTAAGTTTTACAAAAACTAAAAACCCTATTCTTTTATTGAGAGAATAGGGTTTTTGTTTTTATGAAGTAATAACTCGTTTCAAATTAAACTATTTGTCCAACCCCAAAAGTAATGACAAACAGCAAAGTCGTCAGCGCCATTTGCTTCAAATATGGATCTAATTCAGCAGCTTCTTTTTTTTCATAAACAGCTTTTCCATTAATAAACAGCAAAGGCAAAACAATCAAAAATAAAAACTGGAAAGCACTCTGAAAATGGAATACTACATAAATAACCGCACACAAAATTCCAGCGATCAATAAAAACCAATGATATTTAATTGCATTATTTTTTCCTATTCTTACTGGAAGAGAATTTTTACCAGCCAATTGGTCAGACTCGATATCTCGAATATTATTTAGGTTTAAAACTGCAGTTGCGAAAAGTCCACAACTTGTTGCAGGAAGAATTATCCACCAATTAATGAACTGAGTATGCAAATAAAAAGTCCCTAAAACTGCCACCCATCCAAAGAAAATTAAAACTGAGATATCACCTAATCCCATGTAGCCATATGGGTTACTTCCTGCAGTATAAGTTATCGAAGCAATGATCGCCAAAATCCCAAGGATTAAAAAAAGACCAAATGTTTGCCAAGAATCTATTGCTTCAAAAAGTAACCAAACCCCAGAAACTAAAGAAAGCAACGCAAAAATGATCATTGCTCGAAACATTGCTTTGGAAGAAATTTCACCAGATTGAACAGCACGCTGAGGTCCTTTTCGATCTTTGCTATCTGCTCCATGAATGGAGTCTCCGTAGTCATTAGCAAGGTTAGAAAGGATTTGTAAAAATATAGTAGTTAATGCGCTGAGTAAAAATATTTTTGGTTGCATCAATTCAAAAGATGTCGCCAAAAATGTTCCCATCGCAATACTAGCTAATGCTAATGGAAGTGTCCTTAAACGAAATGCAGATAACCATGCTTTGACCATAATTTATGGATTTGAGTTTTTTCGTAAAACAAAAAAAAGAGACGCAAGTTTTCCTTGCGCCTCTTTTTTATATCGAAAAGTCTTTTTATTAAAACTATTCTGCTGCTGCAACTTCTGCTCCTGCTTGCTCTCCTTCTGCTTCTTCTCCTGCTGCTGCACTCTTCAATGCTCTTGGAATCTCAACAGATGCAACTGGTGTTGCGCCAGGATTCATTACTAACATTTTGTCTGTAACTTCTACGTCTCTTACTCTAACAGAGTTACCTAAAGTAACTTCAGAAATATCAACAAATAATTGATTAACAATTTGATCTGGAGTAGTTTTGATTTTAATTGTTCTCAATTTAGAAACCAATTTACCACCTGCTTTTACTCCTGGAGATACACCTTTAAATGCAAGAGGGATATTTACAATGATACTTTGTCCATCAACTAACTGCAAAAAGTCCATATGGACAATCTCATCAGTTACTGGATGATATTGAGCATCTTTAAGAATACATTTATATGCAGTTCCGTCAAGTGTGATTTCAGCCAATTTAAATTCTGGCGTAAAAATCAAATGTTTGAATGAACTAGGGGCACTTGTGAAGTGGATTACTTGATCGCCTCCGTAAATTACACAAGGTACTTCACCTTGCTTACGAACTGCTTTAGTAGCTTTTTTTCCAACTTCTGTTCGGATGGTTCCGTTTACGGCAACTGTCTCCATTTTATGAATATTTTAATTTTAAGAAATATCAGATTTTAAGCCCTTTTTCAAAAGGCACGCAAAGATAAGTTTTTTATTATTATTTGAAAACAAAAAAGAAGTTTAATTCAAATTAAAGTTAATTATTTGGGCGAAAAAATGACTGATTATCAATAAGTTATGAAAATGAAAAGGCGCAAAACTACTTTTGCGCCTTTTCTCAATAAAAAGATTAAAATTTTATTTCGTCAGTTTTATTTTATTTATCTATTGTTCGCCTACAAAAAGCGCAGAAATTGATCGATGTTCGTGCGTATTTCTAATAGCTTTGGCAAATAACTTAGAAGTTGAAATTACTTCAATTTTATCAGATTCTTGTTTTAATGGAATGGTGTCTGTTACAATCATTTTACTCAATTTTGAGTTATTGATATTTTCGTAAGCATTTCCAGACAATACAGGATGAGTGATTAAAGCTTGTACACTTTTAGCTCCTTTTTCCATGATAATATCAGCTGCTCGGCAAAGTGTTCCCGCAGTATCTGCAATATCATCGACTAGGATTACATCTGCTCCAGCTACATCTCCAATGACAGTCATTCCTGCAATTTCGTTAGCTCTTTTTCGATATTTATCACAAATGACTAACCTTCTTTGAAAGTGTTTAGCATAAGTTCGAGCACGTTTTACACCTCCTACATCAGGTGATGCAAAAATAACATTAGACATATCTTGTTTTGCTAAGTGGCGAATAAAAATCGCTTCACTTTTAAGGTGATCCACAGGGATGTCAAAAAATCCTTGAATTTGATCCGCATGAAAATCCATCGTCATGATTCGATTAGCACCTGCAGCTTGAATCAAGTTAGCAATTAACTTTGCTGAAATCGGAACTCTCGGTTTGTCTTTCCGATCTTGTCTTGCATATCCAAAATATGGAATTACTGCTGTGATATAACCTGCAGAAGCTCGTTTCACAGTATCAATCATTAAAAGTAGTTCCATTAAATTGTCAGAAGGAGCAAAAGTAGATTGGATTAAAAAAACGTAAGAGCCACGAACGGACTCATTGATGATGGGTTGCATTTCGCCATCTGAAAATTTTAAAAGGGTTTTGTCACCCAAATTAAAACCATAAAAATCTGCAATTTTCGTAGCCAGATATTCTGACTCGATTCCTGAAAAAAGTTTTACTTCCACGATATGAATGTTTTGCGGCAAAGGTAAGAAAACTTTAGAGTTGGATGCTAATTTAAAGTAAAGGCATTTTGGAGAAAGTTGGAAAACGAATTAGAAATTGGTGGAACAGGTAATTAGTTTATTAGGAAATCAGATGCTTGCGAAACTCAAGGATTAAATTTCGTTCTTCTGATTACCCCATTACCAATTACCCAAAAAAAGTTTTACTTTCGAGCAAAAAAAAAATGAAGTTTATTTCAGAAAAAATTATTGATCGAGTTGCTGAAGAAATTGGAGAATCTGAAGAAGCATTCAAAGAGGCTACGGTGGATTTAAGTATGGAGCAACCGAACATTGCAGCGTATATCTTTTCTGATAATTTTGATTTATTTACTGATGCGGAAAAGCAATATTTTTTGTTTTTAGTTTTAGTAATTTTTAAATCTATAAAAAATGAGGCTGATAATTTGCCTAGAGTTTCTGCTGAGGTTTTAGGAAAATTTGAGGAAAAAAATTGGGAATTAATCAACGAGGTGACTTCAAAGCAATTCAGAGATCGACTTAATGTTTTTTTTAAAAACACCCCTCAAGAAGATCTACTAGCATTTATAGAAGATTCTCTTTTGGAAGAGGAAGAAGAATTAGTAACTAAGGTAGGACGAGAGCCTATGTTTATTGCGTTGAAATCCATAATTGATAGTTGGTGTGACAATCATCCAAAATAAATTAGATTTTCCAATATTTTTAAAACTTGCATATATTGAAATATCTTTATAATTTAAGTTTCAATTCAGTTTAAAATCTTACTTCCCTCCAAAATCTGACTCCTCGATATTAAAAAAACAAAACACTTTTATACATATTTTTGAATCCCTTAGACCACACTTAGCACTATGAATCGACACTTAGCATCTCTACATTTTACATTAATAATAATTTTATTTTTTTCTTCTGTAACCATTGCTCAAGTTTTCAAAGTTGAGTCGATGAACAATGGTATCAATACTTCCGAATACGATGAAATCTCACCTGTTGTAAGTATTGATGGAAGAACCCTTTATTTTACTAGAGTTGGACATCCTACATTTGACCGAACGCTCAAGTTGGACGGAGCTGACATCGCTACTCAATTAAATGAAAATGATTATCAAAATAAACTAAAGTATATATATTCAAAAATAGCTGGAAAGGAAGTTCGTGATCCACAACGGTCAAAATTCAACCAAGATATTTGGGTAGCTGAATCTATTTTTGATAGTTTTGAGAAAATATCTCATCCAAGTTACCCACTCAATAATGCACTTCCAAATAGTGTAAGTGCATTAACTCCAAATGGAAATGAATTGGTAGTAATTAATAAGTTTTCACAGTTTGGAGGTTTAGATAAGGGATTTTCAATTACTCGAAAAACTTCTGATAATCAATGGACTTTTCCAGAGCCAATCGAAATAAAAAATTATTCCAACAATAATTCAGATGTTAATCTTGCAATGAGTGCAGATGGAAATATTTTGATTCTTTCCATGCAACGACCTGATAGTTATGGTGACAATGACTTATATGTTTGTTTTAAAATTGGTCGAAACCAATGGAGTGAACCACAAAATCTTGGACCAAAAGTAAATACAGTTTACCGAGAGACTACACCTTTTCTTTCAGAAGATGGCAAGCGATTGTTTTTTTCATCTAATCGAAAAGGGTCTTTGGGAGGAAGTGATATTTTTTATTTGATTCGAACCGGAGATAATTGGGAGGATTGGAGTGTGCCATATCGATTTGTAGAACCAATCAATTCTGATGCTGATGATAGCCAACCCTATTTTAATTCTGCGACAGGTTATCTTTACTTTTCGTCTAATCGAGAAGGTTCCTTGGATATTTTTAAAGCGGAATTAATGCCGCCCAATCCGATTCAAGTAAATGTCAAAGGTCGAATTTTAAATACGAAAACAGATCAAAAAGAACCTGCAAGAATTTTATTTGCGCCTGTAGGAGAAGACCATTTGGAAAGTGTTTATGTATCTGATGATGGTACATTTGAACTGAGTTTACCGAAGGGGAAGACATATCGCTTGATTGCTGAAAGGCCTGGTTTTTCGGGAAAAGAAGAGCAGATTACTTTTCGTCCTGATTATGTTTATTACAAAACTCATTTTTTAGATTTGTATTTAGATCCTATGCAAGTGAACACCAAAGTAGAGTTAAAACCAATCTTCTTTGAGCAATCGAAAGCAGTTGTTTTGGAAGAATCTTATGCTTCATTAGATGAGTTGGCGGAATTTTTAAATGAAAATTGGACAGTCTCCATTCGTATCGAAGGACATACAGATAATCAAGGTGATAAAATGGCTTTACAAAAATTATCAGAAGAAAGAGCGAAGGCGATTAAGGAATATTTGGTATTTAAACAATTCATTCAACCGCTTCGGATTGAGACAGTAGGAATGGGTGATAAAATGCCGCTCAACAATAATAGAACCAATGAACTTCGAGCAAAGAATAGAAGGGTAGATGTGATAATTACTAAAATAAATAATGCAGGACAATTGCAAACTAGTAAATAGTAAAATAAGTATATGTGTTAAGTGAAAACAAGGCATACTTTGTCTCCACGGAATTCAAAAACAAAAACGGCTTCAATCCAAATGGACTGAAGCCGTTTTCGTTTTTGATTGTAACAAGGAGAATACTATTTTACGTTTAAACTTTGTTTTTATTAATTAAACCTTTTTACATTTTCCAAGTCAAAATATCAAACCTTATATATTGCAGCAATCGACATCAAACATTTCAGACGAAGAAATTTTAAACTTGCTCCAAAATGATATTAATTTGGAACAAGGGTTCAGGTGGCTGGTGCTGAAATACCAAGAGCGATTGTATGGACATATTCGAAGAATGGTCAATGAGCACGAAGATGCAAATGATGTGATTCAAAATACTTTTATCAAGGTGTTTAAAAACATAAAAAAGTTTGAAGGAAATGCCCAATTATACACATGGCTTTATCGGATTGCGACAAATGAAACTATTACGTTTTTAAATAAAAAAAAGCGAAAAGCAACTACTTCGATCGATGATGGTGATTTAGATATGGCGAACCGATTGAGTGCAGATAGCTATTTTGATGGAAATTTAGCTCAATCGAAATTGAAACAAGGAGTTGAACTTTTGCCAGAAAAACAAAAATTAGTTTTTAATATGAGATATTTTGAGGAAATGAGTTATCGTGAAATTTCAGATATTTTGGAAACTTCGGTAGGTGGATTGAAAGCATCTTATCATCATGCAGTAAAAAAAATTGAACATTTTTTGAACGAACAAACTGACGTTTAAAAAAAACAAAGTTTATTTTATGAAAAAGAATAAAAAAGAAATTCAGGATGAATTGGAAAAATTAGCACCTTCACTTTCAAAGTTGAAAAAAGAAGAAGTGTTTGATATGCCTGAAAATTATTTCAACCAATTGCCTGAGCAAATTTTAAATCAGATTGATTTTTCTAAAACTAAAACAACTGAAAAAACTGTTTCAACTTCATCCTCAAGTTGGTTGGATCAATTTACAGAACGTTTAGCTATATTTTTTCAACCTAAAATGGCTATTGGATTTGCGATGATGATTATGCTGCTGGCAATTGCTTCGACTTTCATTTTAAATGAAACAAATGGATATGTTTCTCCAATCGCAGATTTGACTTCGGATGAATTAGAAAATTATGTTGAAACAAATATTGATGATTTTGAGGTGCAAGAATTATTGAATGTTTTGGGAAATGAAGAAGAAGTAAGCTGGACAGAGATGGAAATTGAAGATGAGGATTTAGATGAATATTTAGAAGGAATTATAGATGATATCGATGCTTCAGATTTAGAAGATTTTTTATAAAAGCGTTAAAACCTAAATGTAGAATACAAGAAAAAAAATTAAATATGAAAGAATTTATTTTAGGATTATGTTTTGTTTGTGTCTGTTCAGTAAGTCTTTTCGCTCAACCAGGAGGCCGTGCAAATGCAAAAATAGAAGCTCAGAAAGTAGCTTACATTACTAATCGTTTAGATTTGACTACTGAGGAATCCGCAGAGTTTTGGCCAATTTATAACCAATTTCAGAAGGATAGAAAAGTAATAAATAGAGAGTATAAAAGTAAACAGAGGATCGAAAATATGTCTGATGTTGAATTGGAGTCACAAATGATCAGCAACTTTAAGAAAGATCAAGAACTGTTAGATTTGAAAAAAACATATTTTGAAAAATTAAAAAAAGTTTTGTCCATTCGGAAAATTGCAACGCTCCAAGTAGCTGAAAGAGAATTCAAAACAACTATTTTGGATATGATGAAAGAGCGACGAAAAGAACGACAAAAACGACGCAAGAATATGCAAAGCGGAAATTAAACGCAAAAAAAATATCCATAATTTTCTACATTTGTAGAGTGAGAATCGGTGCTTATATTTTTATAAGCGCCGATTTTTTTATTGAAATAGGAGCGCGCAGCGACCAACCTCACTTCTGATTTCTAAAAAAAAACTATGTCTAAAATTGCCAAGGCGCATATTGCACTTTTTTTAGTAGCATTAATTTATGGAGCTAATTATTCGATCGCCAAATTGGTCTTGGATGATAATTACATCCAACCTTTTGGATTCATTGTTTTTCGAGTTTTGAGCGGGATGGGATTATTTTGGTTTTTTCACCTATTATTTGTTCGAGAAAAAGTAAAGAAGAGAGACATCCCAATGCTTCTTTTGTGTGCGTTTTTTGGCGTAGCCGTAAATCAAATGTGCTTTTTTATGGGATTAAAAAATACGACTCCGATCAATGCCTCTTTGATTATGACCACCACTCCGATTCTTGTTTTAGTTACTTCTGCTATTTTAATAAAAGAGAAAATTACATTTCAAAAGATGATTGGGATTGCAATTGGAGCGGTTGGAGCAATTATCTTAATTAGCAAAGGAGGTTCATTTTCTTTGCAAAAAGATCAACTATTAGGAGATGCCCTAATTTTTACGAATGCAATCTCGTATGGGATTTATTTGGTTTTAGTAAAAAAACTAATGACTCGATATCATCCAATAACAGTAGTCAAATGGGTTTTTACCTTTGGCATTTTTATGGTTTTACCTTTTGGTTGGAATGATGTGAAAGCTATCGAATGGTCCACTTTTACCCTTATAATTTGGTTGGCATTTGCTTATGTTTTAATTGCAGTTACGTTTTTAGCCTATCTATTTAATGCATTTGCTTTGAAAATAGTCAATCCCTCTGTAACAAGTATTTACATCTATTTACAACCATTGTTTGCATCCGTCATTGCATTGACAATGGGAAAAGATGAACTAGACATAGTTAAAATATTAGCAGGTGTTTTAATTTTTGTTGGAGTTTTTTTAGTAAGTAAGCCCATCAAATTTTTCCAAAATAAATAATTTTTTTATGTAATGTGTTGTCACAAATATGAAAAATTCGTAATTTTTATCCTACCTAAAAATCAGCCTTCTTAAAATTATCTTTCTTAAAATAAATGTAATTATTTGCCATGTATTAGTGTGTGGAAAAGAGTCAATTAAAGGTTATACTAAAAATATTTATAATTTATTTCATTTTGTAATATGTTGATTATCAGTATGTTATATACTTTATGTTTTAATTTAATACAAGAAAATATTAAGATTTTTTTCTTCAAAAAAGTAGTTTCTTAAGTAGATTTTTTCAATCTTTACAATAAATACCACTTTAAACTAGATATAAAAATGAAATATTATCACGAAGAAAACATATTAAAAAAGCTTATTTTAAAGTTTTCGGACATGTCACAAAAGGGAACGGTGGGTTTTTTCGAGAAAACGGCGCTTTTGGATTTAATCTTATTCTTTGAGAATGATGACAATATCGAAAAAGCTTTGGAAGTTTGCGATTATGGGATAGCTCAATATGGCTCTTCTATGGAGTTTTTATTTCATAAGAGTAGATTATTAGTAGAATTAGAGGACCTCGATGAAGCATTAATATACTTGGAAAAAGCTTTGGCTTACTCACCTGAAAATTTTGATTTAAACCTTTTGCAGGCAGAAGTATGGATTGCATTTGGCGAATTCAAATTAGCCTATAATATTCTAAAGAGTTTATATCAAAACTCTGGAAATGCAGAACAATCTCAAGTACTTTTTTTATTGGCAAAGATTCATGAGATCAATGGTGATTTCAAAAAAATGTTTTCAGTATTGAAAAAGGCTTTGCAAAAAGATCCAAATCATCCTATATTATTAAATAAGATTTGGTTAGCTGTAGAGATGGCTGGATTGTATGAAGAAAGTGTGAAATTGCATTTAGCGATTATCGACAATCACCCTTATTCTTATTTGGCTTGGTACAATTTAGGGCAAGCATATTTTTGTCTGGAAGATTATGAAACGGCTGCGGAAGCATTTGAATATTCCTTTATCATTAATAGTAAATTTGAAATAGCATATAAAGATGGGGCTGAGTCTTACATCATGGCTGAGAATTATGAAAAGGCGCTAAAAATGTATGAAGAGTTTCTGGAGACCTCTCCAGGAGATAGTGATGTTTTTGCAAAAATTGGATTTTGCTATGAACACCTTGGTGAAGTTTTAATTGCCAAAAAATATTATTTAAAATCAATTGAGAAAAATGCTTCCAATAGAATGGCATTATTTCGAATGGGAGAATGCCATATGTTTGAGGAAAAATGGGATGACGCCATTCATTATTACAATCAAGCCATTGAAGCAGATTGTGATAGGGAGGAATATTTAATTGCGATAGCAGAAGCTTATTTTAAGAATAAAAATGCAAAACAAGCAAGAGTATTTTTTCAAAGAGCAACCGATATGGCTCCTGAATTAGGAAAATATTGGACACAATATGCCGCTTTTTTGATGAAGATGGGAGATAGTGAAGAGGCATTTTCAATATTAGATGAGGCGCAAATATATACAGTTGATACAGAGCTTTTGTATTGTAAAGTAGCTTGTTTGTTTGCGATGAGTAAAAGAGAAGAAGCCTTGCAAACATTGACCCAGGCTCTTGAAGAGAATGCATCTTTGTTGGAATCTTTATTTAAATTGACTCCAGAATTAGAGCAAGACTCGGAAGTAAGAGCACTAATTAGTTTATTTAAAATGTAGAATAATTTCTTCTTTTTAGATATGAAAATCCGAATCCTCCATTTGAAGATTCGGATTTTTTTATTTCACAAATTTTAGAAACTATTCAACTGCTAGTCGTGGCATATTTTTTGGAAAGATAAAATGTTGAATTTCCCCCAGTCTTAATACATTCTCTCCTCTAAAAAATAATACCATGAGAAAAATCACATTTACATCTACCTATTTTATTTTATGTTCATTTTTAATAATTAGTTTAATGTCTTCTTGTCGGCCTGATCTGGAAGATGATGTTGTAGTAGGACAATCGAAGGAGGAATTTAATGAAGCAGACCAAGTAATGATAGGAAATGGTATTTCGGGAATAATTAATGAATCTTCAAGTGGATTTAACGTTTTGCCGAATGAAGAGTATCAAGAATTATATAATCATTTAAATACATTGATCGATCAGATTGCAAATACTGTTTACGTTCAAAAGAGAAATGAATTTGATTGGAAAGTATCAATTTTGGAAAATGATGAAGAGGTAAATGCATTTATTCTTCCTGGAGGTCATTTATATATTTATAGCGGACTATTGAAATTTTTGCATGGAGAACATGAGTTGGTAGGTATGATGGCTCATGAGATGGCATATGTTGATTCGGACAATTTGATGAATCAATTGAAAAATGAATTTGGGAGTAAAAAATTAAGTAAAGTTATTTCAGAAGATCCAGAGAGTCATGCTATTCTTTCAGATATTGCTGACGCGATGGGGCAAATGGTTTTTGATGAAATATCGGTGAAGGAAGCAGATCAATTTTGCACGGATATAATTTGTGAATTTGAATGGGACGGAGAAGGTTTATTATCACTTGTCAAAAGAGGTGGTGACCCGATCAAAAAAATCAAATGGCTTAAATTACGACCTGTTTCAGATGAAAGAATCGATAATTTGACACATATAATTAATAATAGAATAGAGACTTGTGGTACATCCGATTCGACGTATTTTCAGAGATATTTGGATAAAGTAATCGAGAAGTTGCCATAAAGTATATTGTAATAAAAAATAAAAAAAAAGACTTTGACTAGCTAGTCAAAGTCTTTTTTTTGTTTAAAGAAGCAAGGCAGGCCGCTCCAATAATACCTGCATGGTTGAGCAGTTTTGCAGGAACGACAGGGCAACTTACTTTTAATAAGTTTTCATATTTAGCAAACTTCTTACTTGCGCCTCCACCTAGTAAAATAAGGTCAGGAGAGAATAACAATTCAAGATGTTGAAGATATTCATTGAATCTTTTTCCCCAATCATCCCAGCTTAGTTCCAATTTTTTTCGAATAGAATCCGCAGCATAATGTTCTGCAATTGTTCCCTTAAATTTTAAATGACCTAATTCAGAATTAGGTAATAAAACACCATTGGTAAAAACAGCTGATCCTAAACCGGAACCAATTGTAATTAATATTACTGTCCCTTTTTTGCCTTTTCCTGCACCAAATTGTAGTTCAGCAATTCCTGCCACATCAGCATCATTCCTGACATAAACAGGACAACCTGTTGTTTCAGAAAGTAATTTTTCGACCTTTGTCCCAATCCATTTTTTATCAATGTTGGCAGCAGTTTTAGCAATCCCATTTTGAATGACAGCAGGAAATCCAACACCAATCAATCCTTTCCATTTAAAGTGATTTGTGACATCGGAGATTGATTTAGCAATTGCTTTTGGTTTGGAAGGAAAGGGAGTTGGAACTCGAAATCGTTCAGTAACTAATTCCCCTGTTTTGACATTTACAATAGCTCCTTTGATGCCAGAAGCACCTACATCTATTCCTAATATTTGATTTTCAATCATTTTTGATAAGCTATTTAATTAGTTTTTTTTTTTTTTATAATTCTGAGTGGGGGTTAAGGTTAATCTATTTAATCACACTCACTTTCATTTTGACATCGGTTTTTGGACGTGTTCCAATTACCGTAGTGGCTGCGATTTTGTCAATCACTTCCATGCCACTAATTACTTGACCATATACCACATAATTTCGATCTAATTGAGGAGCTCCGCCCATCTTATAATACTTTTTCCGTTGAGCATCTGTATATTTTACACCTGTTCTTTTTTCAAATTGATCTAGTTGCTCTTTTGAAACACTTCCTCCATGGACGATGTAAAATTGAGAACCCGAAGATTTTAGTTGAGGATTAACACGATCAGGTTGACGAGCAGCTGCCAAAGCTCCTTTAACATGTACCAACGAATCTACAAATTCTGCGGAGACTTGATAACCTGGGCCACCACTTCCTAGTCGAGCATTAGCGGAAGCATTTCGAGAATTTGGATCGCCACCTTGAACCATAAAACCATTCATGACTCGATGAAAAAGCAAGTCATCATAAAATCCTTCTTCTGCTAATTTGATAAAATTATCTCGATGATTAGGAGTCGAACTGTACAAAAGAATAATCATCGTACCCATCGAAGTTTCCATTTCAATCAAGCATTCTTCTGGAGCTTCAATTTCGATCTCTTGAGTTTTGGTATTGATTTTACCTTCCTTAATTGCTTTAAGGGTAATGGTATATTTTCCAGGTTTGAAATATTGATGAGTAGGAGTTTCTTCTCCAGAGATCTTTCCATCTCCAAAGTCCCACTCATAAGATTCTGCTTTTTTACTTTTATTTTCAAAAGTGATCTTGGCAGGTGCTGTTTTTATTGTATTGTTAGGAACTCTAAAGCTTGCAGTTGGCTTAGAACAAGAGGCAAATAACAATGCAATTACGCACCAAAATCCAATTGTTTTTTTTGTGAAAACCATAATTTGGTATTGTTCTTTAGGAATGCGAATTAAATAAATTTAAACTTTTGAATCTATCTGATTCGTATTCTTTATTGGGAAAAGAAATTATTCGTAAACGATGTAAACCTTCATTTTTATATCATCAAAAGGTCGACTTCCTTGAGGATTTGGTGGGGCAGGAGCGGCAGCAATTTTATCAACAACTTCGATTCCTGAAACGACTTCTCCAAAGACTGTATAATCACCGTCCAATTGTGGAGCACCACCAACTTGTTTGTATAATTCTCTTTCTGCGGCAGTATAACTTACACCACTTCTTTTTTCATAATTATCCAACATTTGATCGGTTACAGGAGACCCATCTACGATATAAAATTGAGACCCAGATCTTTTTTCAGGGTTGGGAGTTCGAGCTGCGCATAGTGAGCCTCGAAAATGATATTCACCTATTTCGTGATCGATTTCTGCTGGATTTTGAGCGATCTCAGCTGCTACCTCTTCGGTTCTGATTTGAGTGTTACCTCCTTGAATCATAAAACCTTTCAAGATTCTATGAAATATTAATCCATCATAAAAACCTCTTTTAGCTAATGTGATAAATTGCTCAGTATGTCTTGGCGTACTTTCAAATAATTTGACTTTGATGTCTCCAAGATCAGTTTTGATAATTGCATGTGGAGATTTTTCACCGCCACAGCTAAAAAGCATAAAAAGCACTCCAATAAAAAATGGTAATATTAATCGTTTCATAAAAGTTTTTTTTTTGTAATAAATTCTACTCTTCTTCGTCATTTAAGTTTTTAAAATACTCAATGACTTTAGTTTTTAATAATTCTTCTTGGTTTCTCACACCTTCAATTCCGACAGATTTGATCGGATCGAAATGAGGCCAACCATCAGCATCTCTACCTTTAAATTTGAAATAACCATCAGGCTCTAATAAGGTACAAACGGCAATATGCATTAAGTCTTGTTTTTCCTCTTTCGAAAAATTATCATCGAACCGACCTAGTTCTTGAATTCCGATCAAAAATAAGATATTATTCATATTGGGTAATTCCGTTTTACCCATTGATTTTCTAACTACATGTCTGACTCGAAGCCATTCATATTCTACTTGCCACTCTTCCATGGTTTTTTTTTGACTGCAAAAATAATAATATTTTGAAAAGAAAATATTTAGTTTGTTGGTTTATCAGGTAATTAGGCTAGATGTGAAACCATAATTTGAAGATCCGTTCGATATATTACCTAATAATCACCCTTCTTGAATCAACGTGTTAATCTTAGTTGCTCGACGAGCTGGGCCTAAAGTTGCTAATAACCCAATTAACATTACGGTAGCCGAAACAATGATGAAATCTCCAAATCGTAAACTCGAAGGATAAATATCAATGAGAGCACCTTCGGGCATCGTAACGAGTCCCCATTTTTGATGAATGATATATAAAATAATCGACAAAGCAATTCCAATAATGATTCCCAAACTGGTGAGTAAAATCCCATTATTCAAAAAGATATTTCGAATCTGCGAATCTGTTGCACCCATGGATTTCAAAATGGCAATGTCTTTCTTTTTATCCAAAACAATTACCCAAAGTGCGCCCACCATGTTAAAGGCAACCAAAATCATAGCAAAACTCAACAAGGCAAACATTAACCATTTTTCCATTTTCAAAACATTAAAATAAGTTTCTTCCTGCTGGTAGCGATCTTTGATTTCAAATTTTGATCCGACGATTTTTTTGATTGCTGCAATGGTTTCTGATTGATTGATGTCTGGATTGAATTTGATTTCTAATGCACTCAGTCTATTAGGCAAACTCAATAATTCTTCTGTAAATTTTAAAGAGGTAAAAACATATTGATTGTCTAATTCTTCTTGGTATGCTGCAAAAATTCCAGAGGGAAAGATAGATACTTTTTTAAAGGGTTGACTTGTGGCGGAAACCTTTTTTCTTTTCGCAGAATAAATAGTAATTGGTGTAAATGGATCATCTAAGTTAAGTGCTAATTTTTTTCGAACACCTGCACCGAGGACAGCCATCTCTTTACCATCAATTTTCAAAGTATATTCTCCTTCTCTAATTATTGAATCAATGTGATTGACTTTTGCAAAATTTTCATCGACACCTTTTACGATTCCAAAAGTTTGATCTCCTCCACTTCCATATTCAAAAAACGCTACTTCCTGAAGTACCTTTGAGATAAATTCTACGCCTTCTAAATTTTCAATTTGAGCAATGTCGATAGAGTCTTGCGAAAATGTTTTCCCAGAAAAAGGAACCACTTTCGCATCAGGATTATAAGTATTAAAAAAACCAGTCAACAAATCCTCCAAACCATTAAAAACAGAAAAAAGCAAAATCATCACCGATGTGCCCATCGCAATTCCAAACACAGAAATTCCAGAAATGACGTTGATGGCATTAGTAGATTTTTGGGAAAAAATGTATCGCTTGGCTATGTTAAAAGGTAAGTTCATTTAATTGTTGTATTCAACGCGTCATAAATTATACTCTGAATTCTCGGTCTATAATCTTCCCCACTCCATTTATTTCTTCTCATAGAAGGATAAGTTCGGTTCGTCAAAAATATAAAAATTAAATTATTATCAGGATCTGCCCAAGCACAAGTTCCAGTAAATCCTAAATGACCATAAGTGTTTCCTGAAGCTTCTTTACATACATTTTGAGAACGATTGGCATCCAATTCTTTCATGTCAAAACCAATTCCTCTACGGGTACATTCAGTATGCCGAGTTGTAAATAATCGAACGGTCGAAGGACTGAAAAATTGCTCTCCACCATAGTATCCTTCATTTAATAACATTTGCATAATGATAGCTAAATCATTGGCATTAGAAAATAAACCCGCATGTCCAGCTACACCTCCAAGCATGGCAGCTCCCATGTCATGAACATGTCCTTGCACTCGACTTCGTCTCCAATATTTATCATCCTCAGTTGGAGGAATCATGGTTCTGGAAAATTTATCTAAAGGGTTGAAAGTTGTCGAATGGAGTCCTAGTTTTTGATAAAAATTCTGATCGGCATAAATATTTAGAGGTTGTTTTTTGACTTCTTCCACCGTTTTCGAAACTAGGTAAAATGCCAAATCACTATATCTATATTTTCGAGTAGTTAACAAATCTGATTTATAAATTTGATCCCATATTTCATTTTTATAAGTACCTTTCATATATAACTTATCAGTAATAGGTGTATCAAAAGTTGCACTCCTTTTGCTGCTATAATATTTTGGAAGTGGTCGTTTCCTTTTAGAAACAGTTTGTTCATAAAATGGAATCCATGGATATAATTGTGCTCGATGTGCCATCATATCTTGGATGGTCAAAGATTCTTTATTCGTACCTTTTAATGCTGAAACATAATCACTCATTGGATTATAAATATTCACTTCACCATCTTCATAAAGTTTCATCATAGAAATGGTGGAAGCTGCAATTTTAGTAACTGAAGCTAAGTCGTAAACGTCAGTTGTAGTGACTGGTCTTTTTTTAGAATAGGTATGGTAACCGTATGATTTATTGTAAACGACTTTTCCGTCTTTTGCTACCAAAACAACTCCTCCTGGAGTTGCTCTCGTACTAATTGCTTCTTGCACGAGTCCATCAATTTTTGCTAAAGTGTAAGCATCCATACCCACACTTTCAGGAATATCAAAACCTAATCGCAACAAGCTTTGTGTAGTCACTCCAGTATTAAATTTACTTTTTTCAGAGGCTGTTACTGGTAATCGCCCATCAATTGCAATGGCTCCAAATAATGCTTGCGCTGCAATTTCTTGCGTAATCTCATCTTCATCATATGCTTGCAAAACATAATCAATATTATCAAAATATTTCAATGCATAGGGATTTCCGAAATGCACTAAAATAACCTTTGTTTTTTTGCGAAGCGCATCAATAAAACTTTTTTCTTCTAAGGTTAATCCAAAGCCTTTGCTTGCATAACTACTTAAATCATGAACACTTACAAAAACAACATCTTTATCTTGAACTGAATTCATCAATCGTTTTTGTTTCGAAGTACTCAAGTTTTTAGGCGCTTGATGGTGCGTCATTTTTTTATAAAAAGAAAGTGTCTGTTGAAATTTTGTTAAAGTCTTAGCGCCTAAACTGACGGAAGCAAAAGAGGTGTTTTCTAAGTTTTTAAAAGGAATTAAATTGTTTGGATTTCGAACTAAGGTTATCGCATTTTGAATCAGTTGACGCTTGAGCGTATAAGCTTTTGGTGTATTTAATTCAGCTCGAATATTGGCTTCATCGATTGGTCGATAGTCATTTAGTCCAAGACGATACTTTGCTCGAAGTACTTTTTTTACACTTTCTTCAATTCTTGATTCAGGTAATCTTCCTTCAGAAATATATCGTTTAATTTCACTCACACATTTTTCAATATCATCTGGTAAATCCAAAACGTCGTTGCCTGCCATCAATGATTTTGCTGCAACTTCTCCTGGAGCAAAATGTTTGGTGACACCTTTCATTTCCAAAGCGTCGGTAAAAATCAAACCTTCAAAACCAATTTCTTTTTTTAATAAATCTGCTACTGCTTTTGGCGAAAGAGAAGTCGCTAAATTTTCGGTAGCATCAATACTTGGAACACTCAAGTGGGCGACCATCATACTTTTTACACCATGCTGTGCAAGTACTTTAAAAGGGAATAATTCCAAGCTATCTAATCGATTTCGATCATGCGAAATGATAGGTAAATCGTAATGCGAATCTACATCAGTATCACCATGTCCAGGGAAATGTTTTGCGCAAGCGATAATATTTCCATCTTGCATTCCTTGCATGTACATATAACTTTTGGCGGCGACATTATATCTGTCTTCCCCAAACGAACGAGTATTGATCACAGGGTTGTTTGGATTATTATTGACATCAACGACTGGCGCAAAATTGACATGCATTCCTAATCTTCGACATTGGCGAGCGATCTCTTTTCCCATTTCATAAATAAGTCGGTTATCTTGAATTGCACCTAAGGTTAATTGTTTCGGAAAGCTGACTCCATTCTTTTTGAATCGCATTCCTAAGCCCCATTCTGCATCGACAGCAATCATTAATGGTACTTTAGAAAGTGATTGATAGCGATTGGTCAACTGAGCTTGTTTCTCAGGTGTTCCTTGGAAAAAAGTCATTCCCCCAACATGATACTTACGTATTTGTTCTTCCACCCAATCGGTATGTTTTTTTCCCAGATCAGAGTGCGCTCGAATGGAAAATAATTGACCAATGCGTTCGTCCAAAGTCATGTTGTTGTAAAGGTTATCGACCCATTCTTTTTCTAGATCAGAAATGTCACTTTTAAAATTAGAAGATTGGATTTGAGTTTCACCTGCATTGATACAGATAAAAGTAATTAGGAGGAGGGTAAGAATTTTTACTTTCACGCGGTTGCCGATTTCTAGGTTTTATAAATAACAAGTAACACGTAGTGGTTTGCTTTAGCAGTCCCGAAAAAAGAGCGCAGCGAATTTTTTCCTCGAAAGAAAAATAACTTTGAACCACTTTTTTTTAGGTCTGCTAAAGCAGACCACTACGTGTTATTGACCCATTGTAGGATCGAGTTCTTTGGCTTTTTGCATCAATTGAGCACCTCTTGCAACATCTCCAAATTGATTTAAAGCAATTCCCAAGTTAAACATTATACTTGGATTGTTAGGTTGTAGTTTCAAAGCTTTTTCTAAATATTCCACAGCTTTGCCCCCATTGCCAGACATGCCATAAGCGATGCCCATGAGTCGCAAAGTTTCGATGTCGCTAGCATCTCGTTGATGAGCGATTTCTAAATATTGAATCGACTTTTGAATGTTTCGAGTAACCTCTCCGTGATGTTTTCCACCATTTCGATAGGCTAGTGTCAAATTATTTTCAGCATCTGAATATTCCGAATCGAGTTGTAACGCTTGATTATAAAATTGGATTGCTTCGTCAAATTTTTTCAAATATTGATGTGCATTTCCCAATAACAAATAAGCGTTTTTATATCTTGGATGAATGCGAATTGCTTCATTCAAATGTACAACTGCTTCGTTGAGTAAAATATTTCGCTCTGGGTTTGTTTCCTTTAATTTTGTCGCTGCTTCGATAGTTGAGCCGCCCATGGAGTTACGCAACTTTGCACTATTTTTTGAAACTACAACATCTGTTGAAAACAATTTGTAGTTACTTTCCCAAGCACTATTTCGATCATTAGTTTTATAAGAAAAAAGCAAAACAGCTACTCCAACAAAAGCTAACGGCATCATAAAATTAGAAGTATTTAATTTTTTTTCTCCTGAAATATATTTTGCGAAACGATAAACTAAAACTCCGATCACCAAGCAAAACCCAACCGAAGGCATAAACATAAATCGCTCTGCCATATTCGTCCCAACTGGAAAAACAATATTAGAAACTATCGAAAGTGTAATAATGTAAAATGCAATTCCGAATGCTATAATGTCTTTTTTCAAAATTCCCATTAATGCATAAATTCCCAAACCGACATACATTAAGAAACTCACAATCACTCGCCAGTCGCCAAAGGTCATCGTCCCTACATGATAAGGATAATAATCATGAGTCAACGGATGTGGAAAAAACAATAATTTTATATATTGACCTAGCGTATAAAAAATGGTAGCGATTTTTTCTCCACCTGAGTAGGCGATATATTTTCCATTTTCGACTTTGATAAATGGATTATTCATCAACTCCATATTTTCGCTGCCAAATCCACCTCCCAAAACACTTTGTCGAATGATCAAGAAAATAACTCCTGCAATCAAAAATGGAACAGTCTGCATCACGATCTCATTTGTTTTCGCTTTGGTAAAAACAAAGTAGGTGAGTGGCAAAACGGCTAAAAATGTTATCGGGTTTTCTTTGGCTAAAAGTGCGAGAAAAAAGGCAACCCCTGCGAGAATAGTAAACGTTTTATTTTTTTCATAATAACCTTTGAGAGAAAAATACATTGCGGCTAAACTCCCGAGCAAAGCGACAATTTCATCTTGACCTTTAATGTTTGCTACAACTTCTGTATGAATAGGATGGGTGATGAATAGAATAGCTGCTACGAATGAAACAAAAAAAGCAAAATTATCTCCCTTCGATGGTCGCAACATTTTTATCAATAAAAGATATAAAACAATGCCCGTCAGCCCATAAAATAAAATAGTAAAAAAATGAAAATACATAGCACTTTTTGGTGTTCCATCAAGTGGTACGCCTTCGTCTTCTCCAAAGATTGACCAACCCATCGCAAAGAAAACCAATGTCAATGGTCGATATCTTCCTCCTTCCACCAAGAACTGTTTTCCTTCTTTTTTGAAAAAACCATAAAAAGTATCATTTCCCAAAATCCCTGAAATTCCAGAAACACCATCTTTAGTGTACATATTATCTGTGATTACAATTGCGTCGTCTTGAGTGTAGCCATAGTTCAAAGTTTTTCCATAAAGGATAAAACTCACCACCATGATGAGTCCACAAATCATTTTTTTATTATAAATAAAAGCAGGGAAAATTTGCTTCGGTTTGGAAGGAGTAGATTTTTTAGGAGCGCTACTTTTTGGATTTTTCTTTTTGGACATAAATTTAGTTGATTTGTGAATTGGTTAATCATTTAATCAAGCGATTCCCGATTTCCTAATTAACTAATTTCGCGATTTCCTAATCACAATTTGTGGGAAGCATTATGAGCTTTATACCGACCTTTTCCGAGTTTTGTTCCATTAAAAACTTCTGTCGTTTTTTTTCTCATTTGCTCTTCAAGTGGCAATTGAATAAAGTCTGTACATTTTTCAGAACAACAATTTTGAAATTTTTCCGCACACTCATCACATTGAATAAATAAAATATGACAAGCATCGTTTGCACAATTAATATGTGTGTCACAAGGCTTTCCACATTGATGGCAGTTAGCGATGATATCTTCAGAAATTCGTTCGCCCATTCGATCATCGAAAACGAAATTTTTTCCAATGAATTTATTTTCTAAACCTAATTGTTCTACTTGGCGAGCATATTCGATAATTCCACCATCCAATTGATATACATTTTTGAAACCTTTGTGTTTGTAATATGCACTTGCTTTTTCACAACGGATTCCACCGGTGCAATACATGATGATGTTTTTATCTTTTTTGTCTTCGAGCATTTTTTCCACTTTGGGCAATGCTTCTCGAAAAGTATCTGCATCAGGTAAAACAGCATTTTCAAAATGTCCAACTTCCGTTTCGTAATGATTTCGCATATCGATGACAATTGTATTTGGATCATCTGTCAAATCATTAAATCCTTTTGCATTCAAATGGACGCCTCGATTAGTTACATCAAAAGTATCATCGTTCAATCCATCAGCGACAATTTTTCCGCGGATTTTTATTTTGAGTAAATAGAAAGATTTTCCATCATCGTCAATCGCAATATTAAGTCGAACATTATCTAAAAATTCAACTGCATAAAGTCGCGTTTTAAATTCTTCTAGGTTTTCAGTTGGAACTGAAATTTGACCATTGATGCCTTCCTCCGAAACATAAATTCTTCCGAAAACTTCCACCGCTTCAAGTGCTCGATATAATTCATTTCGGAATTTCTCTACATCTTTAATTTGGGCATATTTATAAAATGACAAAGTGGTTCGTTTCACGTTGCTTTCGAGCATCTTTTGCTTGAGTTCCTCTTTGTTTATTTTATTATGTAATCTCTTCATCTCTAAAAATTATTAAATCAAAATTTTTTGCAAAAATAGCTAAACATTAGTTACTAAAAAAGAAAATTCGTATGACTATCAGAAGTTGTTTTTGGGAGACTTAGCTTTGCTAAATCAGTTGAAAGCAAAGTGGAATTCAAAAAAAATGGAAACTAGTTGGTAACTAATTTCCGTTTTTTTGAATGATATTTTTGAGTGGTTTAGTTTTTAATAACCTTACCTGTTTTTTCAAAGGTTTCATTTCTTATTTTATAAAAATAAACACCTGCTGCGAATGCACTCATTTTTACATTTTTTATTTGATATTCAAAACCTTCAATTTGATGTGATTGTAATAATCGACCGGTGGCATCGTATATTTCTAAACTAGTTTTTTCCGAAAGATTAAAAAACTCAAACGAGACAAAATCACTTGTTGGATTTGGGAAAATATTTACGGAAATTTTAGCCTTTTCAATATTATTGGTATTGGAAAAATTAAGTCCTTCGTTGACCGCAGCCAATGCATTAATTCTTCCGTAGCCATAAATATTATTTGGAATATCCATACTCGAAATATTTCCACAATCTAAAGTATCTGTTTTCGGAACAGCAGTCAGTTCAATAATATCTTCAATAACTTCAACTTGTCCTGCCAAATCTGGATTAGCAGAAATCATCAATGCAACTAATCCTGCTGTGTGTGGGCCAGCCATACTTGTGCCACTATAAGTAGCATAACTACTATCTCGAATGCAAGATCGAACGGCAACTCCAGGTGCCGAAACATCTGGTTTTCGAATTCCAGTTTCATTCACAGTCACCGGACCACGACTACTAAATCCTGCAATCGTATCATTTTGAGCAGTTGCACCAACACTAAAACTTGATTCGAAGATTGCAGCAGGCGTACTTACACTTCCACAACCTTGGCTTCCACTATTCCCAGCAGAGACGACCACGACAACGCCTGATGCTTTTAAGTTTTGTACGACCGCTTCCATTATATGCCAGTTGGTAGAATCGCAACCTTCGGAGGTTGGACAACTCCAAGAGTTGGCAATTACGTGAGGTGCTTTTGATACATCTGGGTTTTCATTATTCAAATCTGTTGGCGCCATAAACCATTCAAAACATTCGATGTAAGTGGCTGGTGTACCATTTCCTCTTTCCATATTTCGGCAAGCGATCCATTTTGCACCAGGGGCAACTCCGATTTGGTTATCACCATCTTCGCCAACCATCGTTCCCATGGTATGAGTTCCATGGTTGTGATCGTCACATGGATACGGCACATCCAAGCCACATGGATTAATTGAGTCTTGTGCATTGGCATTGATTTCATGAATGGCATCATGCCAATTATAATTATGGTCGATGGTCATTCCATTGCCTCTATATTTTTGACTAAGAGCAGGGTGTGTCCAATCGTAACCAGTATCTTGACCTCCGACGATGACATTCTGACCATTGAATCCAAGTGCCCAAACTTCTTCAGCATCGATCATATCAACTCCCCATTCGATAGCAGTTGGTCCTCTTTCGTTGGTAGAATTAGTTGAGACAGGTTCCTCGAATTGGATAGGAGAGTTGTCGGTCAATTGGTTGACTTCTGACAACTGTGCTAATTTTTTAAGAAGATTAAAATCACCTTTTACTTGAATCGCATTGATGATGAAAAATGATTGATAAGATGCCTGTTCGTTTTTTAAGACGCTTAAAATATTTTTTTGATTAGCTTGAGCATTGGCTTTTAATTTTTCAAAAACAAAATTCCCACGAGCTTCTTTTGTTTTAAAATTTTGCGAAGCGGAAACATCTTTTTGATTTTTTAGGATGACTAAAAAATCTAAGGCTTCTCCTCGGAGGGCTTTGGTCATGAGTTTGGGAGAGATTTTTTCTTCCCAATTTTCGCCTTCAAAATTGGTGTTTTCTGAAGGAGTAAAAGCTGTCCATGTTAAGAATAGGATGGAGCTTAGGATTAAAAATGTTGAATATCTTTTCATGTTACTGTTTAATTATTTTAAAATATCCGATTGTTTGATCTTCATTTTTTACACTTAAAAAATAAATACCTGCTGGGATATTGTTTTCAACGTTGATGGTGATGTTTTGTTTGCCACTTTCAACATTGATTACATTTTGTAAAATAGTTTGTCCTGAAATATTAATCATTTCTAAGTTGATCGTTTGTGCAAAAACTAGATCCATTTGTAAAATGATTTTTTCAGAAAAAGGATTTGGGAAAACATTCATTTCCAAAATGCCTAAATCTGGATTAGAGATAGATGTTTCCAAAATGATTTCAAATGGATTTTCGATGATGCAACCGTTTGCATCTTGAATGTAACCGATATAATTTCCTGCGGGTAAAATGGAGAAAGTCACTCCTTCTTGATAATCTAATCCATCCAAAGAAAATAGATAAGGTGATGTACCGCCTGTACCTTCAAAAGTGACACTTCCATTTCCGTTGCCAGTATCGTTCGTTAAGTTTGTGATAGAAAAAATGAGTTCAGGAGCCTCGGTGATTTCGAATGTAATTGTATTGTTACAATTATTTTCGTCAGTTACGATTGCGTCATAGTTTCCAGCAGGAAGATTTTCGAAGAGTCCTGTTGAATTAGAATTTCCATTCATAGAAAAATCAAAATCGCTTGTTCCTCCCATTGCCAAAAGTTGAACTGAACCAGTACTTTCTCCGAAGCAAGGTACATTAACTATTTCGTCAGTTGACATTTCTAATATGGCTGGTTCGATAATTTGTGCGGAGAAAATTGCAGCGCAGTCGTTGATGTCAGTTGCGGTTACGTTATAAATTCCAGCAGGAAGATTTTGGAAAATTCCTGTTGAGTTAGTTTCATTTCCAAGAGAAAAAGTAAAGTCTCCCATCCCGCCAGTAACGGTAATTGAAATGCTTCCATTTTCATCTCCAAAACATGCTGCATTTATATTATTGAATTCATTCAACTCAATATCATTATTTTCATTGATCGTGACTGGTAGTAAAAATGTACAATTATTTTCATCCGTTACGAGGCAATCGTAAATTCCAGATGCTAGGTTCTCAAAGATTCCATCGTTATTAGTTTGGTTGGAAATAGAATAAGTATAGCTGCCCATTCCACCTGAAGCTTGCACTTCGAAACTTCCTGTGGTAGCTCCTGCGCAATCTGCCATTTGAGTATTTTCCAAAGCTAAAGTTAATTCGTCAGGCTCGGTGAGTGTGATCGTTTCTGTAGTTTCACAATCATTTTCATCTAGAATAGTTACTTCAAAAGTTCCTGCGTTTAAGTTATTAAAAATGCCAGTTGTATTTGAATTTCCATTTAGAATAAAAGTGTGTGTGCCAGTTCCACCAGTTACATTTATTTCAAAACTTCCTGATGATTCACCTGCGCAAAGGATATTTTGAGGTTGAGAAATTGAAGTGGAAATTTGTTGTGGTTCATCAATTTCAAATTCAAGAGATGAGTTACAATTGTTTTGGTCGACGATCGAAATGATGTAAACCCCACTTCCTAGACTTTCGAAAATACCAGTTGAGTTCGTTTCGTTTCCTAAAATATATTCCAAATCTCCAGTTCCTCCAGAAGCATTAATTTCGATGGAGGCATTTTCATCACCAAAGCATTGAATGGAATTTATGAAGTTGATATTTGAACTAATGGGAGCGGGTTCAAGAACAAATGAAGAGAAAGTATTTGAACAATTATTTTCATCCGTAACTATGATGTTATAATCGTCTCCAGCAGGAAGATTTTCAAAGACACCTGTAGTGTTCGATATGTTTCCTAAAGTGTAAGTAAGAGTTCCTTCTCCTCCAGCAGCAGCAACTGAAACACTTCCATCATTTTCTCCAAAACAAGAAACTGGTTGTAATGCTCCAGAGATTAATTCAATAGCAGTTGGTTCTGAAATGTTGACTTCAATTGAAGACGTGCACATATTGTTATCTGTTGCGATGATTTCGTAAGTTCCTGCGGTAAGATTTTCGAAAAATCCAGTTGAGTTTGTTTCGTTTCCTAAAGAAAATTCGATGTTTCCTGTTCCACCAGAAGTATTTAAATTGACTGAGCCAGAGTTGTCGCCATTGCAAAGTACATTTTGACTTTGCATTAAATTCACTTCTAAAAGTTGAGGTTCGTTGATCTCGAAAGCCATCGTATTAGAACAATTATTGTTATCTGTTACGATGACTTCATAAGTTCCCGCTGCCAAATTTTCAAACTCACCAAATGAGTTGGTTTCATTCCCTAGCGTAAACATTAAACTTCCAACTCCACCATTTGCATTAAAATTAATAGCCCCAGAATTATCTCCATTACAAAAGAGATTTTGAATTTGCAATGTTTCAATATTGATTGGATTAGGTTCTTCGATAATAGCTTCGACAGAATTTTGACAATCGTTTTCGTCCGTAATTATAATGTTATAAGTTCCTGCGGTGAGGTTTTCAAAAGTCCCAGTTGAGTTGGTTTCATTGCCAAGAGAAAATTCAAATTGCCCAATTCCTCCGCCAGCGCTGACTGAAATTGCGCCAGAACTTTCACCATTGCAAAGTGTATTTTGAATAAATAAAAAATCGACAGTAATCGCTAAAGGTTCGGTAAGTGTCACATTTTGAGAAGCGGTACAACCATTGTCATCGGTCAGAATCATCATGTAATCATCAGCTGCTAAATTTTCAAAAAGTCCAGTCGAGCTAGTTTGACCATTTAAAGAAAACTGATAATTACCAGTTCCGCCATTTGCTTCAAATTGAATTATTCCATTATTTCCTCCAGCGCAATCAATAGGATTGGTTTGTAAAATTTCGGAAGATAAAACTGTTGGTTCTGTAATTTCATAAGAAGAAGAAATGGTGCAGTTATTTTCATCCGTAATTATTATGTTATAATTTCCAGCTTCAAGGTTTTCGAAGAAGCCAGTTGAGTTCACTTCATTTCCTAAAGTGTAATTTAAATTACCAACTCCACCACTTGCTTGCACTTGAAGACTTCCGTTGTTTTCTCCAAAGCAGTTGACATTTTGAGAGGTAGAAATAGAAGAAGTGATTTCGTCAGGTTGTCCAATTATTGTAGCAAAAATTGACAAACAATTATTGGCATCTGTAATTGAGATGTTATAAGTTCCTGCAGCGAGATTTTCGAAAACTCCTGTTGAATTTGTTTCGTTGCCCATAGAGAAATTATAGTTTCCTGTTCCACCACTTGCTTGGATTTGAAAGCTTCCGCTGTTTTCTCCAAAACAATTTACGTGTTGTAAATTTGCTACAGAAGGAGAAATTTCACTTGGTTGAGAAATTGTTGCTCCGATTGTTGTTTGACAATTATTTCCATCTGTGATTGAAATGGTATAATTTCCTGCAGTTAAGTTTTGGAAAAAACCAGTTGTGTTACTTTGTGTGCCAAGGTTAAAAGTGAAATTCGAATTCCCACCTGAGGCAGAAACTTGAATGGTTGCATTATTATTTCCAAAGCAATCTATTTCCGTTTGAGTATCAATTTGTGCAGCGATTGGATTGGAAGAGTCAATGGTGAAAGGAAGGTTTTCAACACAATTATTTCCATCGAGCACCACGACATTATAGTTGCTTGCAGAAAGATTAGTGAAAACTCCTGTAGAGTTTGTCGTACCATTTAAAGTATATTGAAAATTACCGCACCACCATTCGCTTGGAAGGTTGCCGAACCGTCATTTGCTCCCGAACAACTTTCGTTCGTCTGTGAAATTAAATTGACTTGGATAATTGAAGGTTCAATAATGTCAACTATTATTGCATCCTCACATCCTATGTCATCCATTGTTGAAATAGAGTATTGTCCTGCGGAGAGATTTGTAAATGTGTTGTTATTTCCATTTGATGATCCATTGATAGAATAAGTATATCCACCGTTACCACCGACTACATTGACTTCGATAGCACCATTTGAATTTCCATTACAGGTTACATTTTGAGCACTTGTGAGGAATAATTGAACTTCAGTATTTTCATTAATGATGACTGATTCTATTGTTGTACAATTGTTGTCATCTTCAATTAAGATTGGATAAGTTCCTGCTGTTAAATTTTGAAAAACTACCGTACTTCCTGTTATGATATTTCCATTCAGAGTCGAGCTGAAATTTCCAGCACCTCCTGAAAGTTCAAGCGTAACAGAACCTGTATTTCCTCCAAAACATTCCACTTGAGTTATTTCTGATACTTGCGCAACGATTTCAGGAGGGGAGGTAATCGTTACATTCAAGGAAGCGACACAGTCATTAGCATCTTTTATATTGAAACCATAGTTGCCTGAAGTCAAATTACTAAAGGTTGCACTCGCTTGATAATTTCCTCCATCAATATTGTATTGATAATTTCCCGTTCCACCTTGTCCATTTAAAATAACTTCCCCATTTGTATCTCCAAAGCAATCCAAGTTAGTTTGTAGGTTCACAGAAACTTCTAAGAGGTCAGGTTCTGAAATAGAGAAAGGAGTTTGCGAATCGCAGTTATTTGCATCAAGTGTGTATAAAGTATAATTACCTGCTAAGAGATTAGAAAACGAACTACTTGCTTGATAACTTACTTGATCAAGCGAGTATAAATAACTTTGTGTTCCACCAACTGTATTAAATTCTACAGATCCTGAATTATTTCCAAAACAATCCACCTCAGTTTGAGTATTAACAAATGATTGCAATGGATCAGGTTGAGAAATCGTAAAAGGTAAAACCGCTTCACAATTATTATCATCTCGAATAGTCAAGGCATAAACACCTGATATAAGATTTGTAAATGTGTTGTTAGAAGTGAAATTAACTCCGTCAATATTATAAAGATAATTTGAGGTAACTGTTCCACCAACAGCACTAGCCGAAATAAACCCGTCTGTTCCTCCGTTGCAAGTCACATTTTGTTGTTGGATAATGATAGGTGTAATTGGATCGGGCTGTGTAATAGTAACCGTAATATCTTCTACGTCATTAACAGCATCAGTTACTTCTACAATATATGTTCCAGCACTTAGACTAGTAAAAATTCCGCTAGACTGAGATGCACCTCCGATTAGAGTATAGGTATAAGGAGCAGTTCCATTAGAAGCAGCTACTTCAAATATTCCTTCCGATCCACCATTGCAAGCTATATTAACTTGACTCACAAGATTAAGTTCCAAAGGAGGAGTGGAATTAAAATTAGTTCCTAAAAGAAATAATCCATTATCTCCATCCGAACCTAAAATCCTTCCTGAAGGTAAAAATGGATAGGTTCCCCAACATCCTTCATAGCCATTGTATTGAGTATTCGAAGGGTAAGTGTCATAGTAACCTGCCAGCGTCACATTATTAGGATCTGATACATCAAAAACTTCAATTCCATCTTCGTAATAAGAAGTATAAAGATAGTCACCAACCAAGTACGGATTATGTGGAGTATTGTCTGTGGAATTTGGTGCAAGCAATGGAAATTGAAAATTACTAATTACCTCAATATCATTATAATTAGAAATATCCAAAGCTGTCATCGGTAATCCAGTTCCAACCTCTCGTGCATAAAATGCAGTATTCCCATCAGGCGTAACCCAGCTACTATGATTATAACCTGGTTCACCAGTATACGATGCTAAAAAATTAGGACTAGAAGGATTCGATACATCCCAGATGTAAAATCCATTCCATCCATGAGAAGCATAAGCAGTATCATTTCGGACATAAATATCATGTACATAACCACCTCCAGGAAGGGGGACGCTTGCTAAATGTGTTGGCGGACTTGTTGTAACATCATAAATAATTAATCCATTATTTTGAGTATTAGATCCCACTACATACAATTTTCCTTCCGCCTCATCAATATAAATATTATGAGCTCGAGTAAATTCAGAAGTGATTTGTTGAGCTTGAGTAACTGATGTAGGCAAGTTACTCAAATCATAAACTAGCAATCCTTCATTCCCTTCAGTACAGGCATACGCAAAGTTGCCATAAGTTTTAAAATCTCTCCAGGTGCTCGTCGCACCAGGTGTAAATTCATCAATGAGTGATAAAGTATTACTAGTAGTAATTTCGAAAAAATGAATCTTACTCCTTGATCCTAAAATGGCATATTCCTTACCATTTCCATCGACATAACCCCAAACATCATTATAACTCAATCCTGATTGATCCCAATTATCTAACAAGCTCATATTCATAGAAACTTGTGATGTTGAGTTTTGGAAAAATAAAAATATTATACAGATGAAAAGGAAATATTTTTTCATAGGTTCACTTTTTAGAAGATATTGATTATTAAATAGTTAGGGATGAAACTCCTAAAGTTAGTTGTAGTTTTAAGAAATATATTTTAAGATTAGAAGGGGGAAAAGATTCTTGGAGACCAGTTCACTTTTATAATTATTAAGAATTTGAGCTTATGTAAATCTAAGAAAAAATTTAAATTTAGATTAAATTTGATATGTCTATAGGATGTTATGCGAAGTTTACGACAAGAAAATTTAAAAAAAGGGCTAAACAACTGTAAATGAAAGATTTAGCGCTGCGTTTTTTTCCGTTTTATGAAATAAATTCTTAATATTATGCCGACTATCGAGAATAATTTTTATATCACAAACTTAAATATGGGAGGTAATCATGTTTAAACAAATTCTTTACGACGCATTCTCCAAGATGAGCCCTTATGAAAGGCATCGCGTGGTTAAGTTTCTATATGACAATCAAGGCGATTGTGAAATTGAAAAAAATGACATTACAAGTGCGATAGAATATGCAATGAAAGATAGACCTTCTTTTGGAGGTTATGTTGTAACTGTCGAAAAAGACAATCAAATTGTTGCGGCAACAGTAGTTAACAAAACGGGAATGTCTGGTTATGGACCAGAAAACATATTAGTTTATTTTGGAACACAACAAGATTCTACTTATGAAGTGAATCGAAAAATGTTGGATCAAACAATCACAGTAGCTAAAGGTGATATCGCTTTCCTCGTGACTCCTGACAACCCTTGGAAAAACATTTTTAGAAAGCTTGGATTCGAATCAAAACTTTTGGAAATGAAATATTCCAAACCAAACAGAAATTCTAAGGCATCCTAGCCAACCAAAATGACGATCTTACTCTCCTTAAAAATTTAGACATAAAAAAGATAAAAATCCCTTTTCTTAAGTAGCAAATAAATAAAAAATTTTTCTTTTTGCAAAAATGGAAAAAGTATTGCTATGTCAAAATATAATTTTTTAATTCCTTCAGACATATTTTTTTTCTTTCCTTAATGTTAATTAATTTTTACTCCTTTTTGAAAATCTATTAATAGAAAACATTTTCCTATAAAAAATGAAAAGTATCTTTTGAAATAATTAAGTCAGGTTTAAAATTAATTTAAATGCAAGAATTTGTTTTATTTTTTTAAATCAAAATCTCATCTTGTTGCTATTAATTTATTTTAAACTATAGCTATGAAAAATATTACCCTTATTTTTTTATTCCTTCTTTTTGGAAATGTCCTTCATGCCCAAGACATAATAGAAGAACCTGCAAATCTTTATGAAAAGCAAATTGGAGTAAATGTCTCTAATTTCGTGTTAACATTTTTGAGTTTTAATCAACCTAGTATTAATACACCTTCTATTTTGTTTTTGTACAAAAAAAATAAAAATGGGAAAAGAAAAAGATATGGATTTGGTGGAAGAGTAAGTTGGGAAAAACAGAGAGATAAAGATAGATCGTTTAATGCGGGAGTCAATTTTAATTTTGGGCGAGAATTTGCAAAAAAAATTGGAAATAAATGGACAACTTATGCAGGTTATGAAACTAGATTATCTGGTTCTTATTTTCAGATAATAGAAAAGATCAATAATGATGATGAAAAAGATTTTAATCGATTTGTTAGTATCGGTTGGCAGGGGATAGTTGGATTAGAATACTATATAAATGATCGACTTTCGCTATTAACAGAGACAAGTTATGGTATTTCATTCAATTATTCCTTAGTTAGGTCTGAGAATACTAATCCTAAAAGAAGGGAAAGTTATTCTGCAAGGACATTTTATGTAGCACCAACATCATTAATATTAAGTTATCACTTTTAAGAAAAAAAGATATAAACGCTTGTAAATCAAAGCGTTGGGGTTTTTTATGTTAAAATATCTAAGGCGAAAAAAGGGATGGTTCACTTTTTTCGCCTATTTTCATTATAACTTTAGGCAGATTATAATAAATGTATACTAATTAACGTTTTCGTTAAATTTTTCTTAAATGAAGAAAAAAAATTAGCCTCGAACATAATAATCTCTTATCTTGGGTATAGATTTTGAATATTAATAGTAAGAATCTATAATAACAAAAAAGTTATTACCCTTTTTTAAAACATTTTTCTTCATAAAATCATTGCATATAGATCACATAACATTTACATTTTTTTTAAAATTTTATTATTAGAGACCACTTTTTTTTAACTTAAATGTAGATAGTTATGCAAGTTACCCAGTTGAACGATCAGCAATTGATATTTAGTTACCTTGAAGGTAACGAGAAAGCCTTCGAAGTATTATTAACTCGACATAAGGCGAAAATTTACACTCAAATTTATTTATTCGTAAAAGACACAGCACTCGCTGAGGATATTTTCCAAGAGGTGTTTATCAAAATTATTGATACACTACGAAAAGGGAAATATAACCATGAAGGCAAATTTTTGCAATGGGCTTTGCGGATTTCATATAATATGTGTGTAGATAACTTCCGACGGACTAAGCGTCGTCCAAAAGTTTCCCAAACAGAAACATTTGATATTTTTGATGTATTGAAATCAGGAGATGACAATGCAGAACAACTTATCATGAAAAGTCAAACACATCAAAAAATTCGTTCGCTTGTCGATGCATTACCACCTGAACAAAGAGAAGTGGTTATTTTACGTCACTATGCGGATATGAGTTTTAAAGAAATTTCTCAATTGACGAGAGTGAGTATCAATACAGCTTTGGGTAGAATGCGATATGCATTAATTAATATCCGTAAGATGATTGAAGAAAGAGAAGTTAGTCTGAAATAAACCTTTTGAAAAATTCAAAAGGCGTAATTTGTTACGCTATCAAAAATATATGGGAATTCGACAATGGTCGAATTCCCTTTTTAGTATAAAATATATTTTAATAGCTTTGATTTATTTTAAAATTATAATGATTAAAAATGGATCAAGAAATCACAATTCTAGTATCAGTATTAAATAGAAATAATTTTTCTTTTGAAAAAAAAGAAGCAATTGTTTTCCATAGTATCTGTTATCATTGGACTTATAATTTTACCATTTAGTTTAATTATTCTTTTCTCTACTGTTCAATATTAAATGAATAATATTCTTACTATTTTTTTAGGGTTGGAAATTAGTGATTTGTTAGCTTCGCATAGTCTTTTGCAAAATAAGTGATGATTACATCAGCTCCTGCTCGATGAATACTTGTCAAGGTTTCCGGCATTGCTTTTTCATAATCCAACCAACCATTTTGACAAGCTGCAATTAGCATCGCGCATTCTCCACTTACATGATAAGCAGCTATTGGCAACTCAAAATTATTTTTCAATAAACTAATTACATCCAAATAATTCAAAGCAGGTTTGACCATCAAAAAATCAGCTCCTTCTTGTGCATCTAATTCGGCTTCGATGAGTGCTTCTCGTTGATTGGCAGGATCCATTTGATAAGTCTTTTTATCACCTGCTTTTGGAGCAGAATCAAGTGCGTCTCGAAATGGACCATAAAATGCACTTGCATATTTTACGGAGTAAGACATGATGCCTGTTTCGGAAAAGCCTGCTTTGTCCAATGCTTCTCGAATATGTTGAATTCGACCATCCATCATATCAGAAGGACCGATAAGATCGAAACCTGCTTTGGCTTGTGCGACGGCCATCTTTCCTAAAATGGGTAAGGTTGGATCGTTAAGGATTTTTCCATTTTGGACTAAACCATCATGTCCGTCAGAACTATAAGGATCCATTGCCACATCGCTAATCAAAGTAATTTCTGGAAATTTCTTTTTGATTTTAGTTGCAGCTTTGAGGTAGAAATTTTTTGGATTGTAACTGTAGGTCGCTGTTTTGTTTTTTAATTTTTCAGCTACAGCTGGAAAAATCATAAAGTTTTGTAAACCTAAATTCACACACTCTTCGATTTCAATTAAAATATTATCTAACGACATTCGAAAGTTTCCTGGCAATGAGGAAATCTCATCTTTGATATTTTTTCCATCAAAAATAAAAAGTGGATAGACTAAATGGTCAGTCGATAAATGTGTTTCTCGAATCATGCCTCGAATGGCTGCTGAACGTCGATTTCTTCTAGGTCGTCGTAACATAATATATGGTTTTACATTTTTTTAATGAAAAAACTGCTAGCAAATTTCGTTGCTAGCAGTCTTGATTATACTTGATTTTTTTTCTTTAGATTCTTTTTTGGAACGGGGTCGTGCATATCTCTTTTGCTCCAAGGGTGACAACGACCGATACGTTTTAAGCCTAGCCACGTTCCTTTAAAAATTCCCCATTCTTCAATTGCACCAACCATATAGTGAGAACAAGTCGGTTGATATCGACAGTTCGAACCTAATAATGGTGAAATAGTGATTTGATAAAATCGAATTGGAAGGATAAATATTTTCTTGAATAAGTTGCTCATTATCAGAAGGTTACGTTAGCTTCTTTCTTATTACTATCGAGTAGGAAATAACCTTTTTGTTTATTTGGACCTTTAATTTTGATGACACTTTGTTGGTCATTATATAAATCTGTAAGGATTCCATAATAGATTTTTAGGTCTTTGAGTTCTTGTACATTTTCTACTTCGAGGTAAAACCAACCACCGAGCAAATCTTCTGTTATTTCTTTTCCTAAAAAATTATAACTCACGTCTTTTTGATTGACTTGGAGTTTAAATTTCTTTTGAAAATATTCTGATAAATATTTATCTCCATCTTTGTGTTCTTTCTCTGTAAGCAAGTGTAATTTTTCAGTTACACCACCTTTTGCAATATCCGATTCCAAATCATCCAAGTAAATATGCATTGTAATTTGCAATGTTTTTTCTTCATTAGAAAAATCAATATTACACTTGCTGACATGAATATCGTGTGCTTCATTTTTTCCAGAAAAACTAGTTCCTAAAAGAAATACAAAGACTAACGAGATTAATTTTATTTGAGTCATTATTGAAATAATGTTTTTACAAAAATACGGAAATAAAAATGGTCTTGTAGATTAGAACGAATTTTATGACTTTTTTATGATTCTTTGATGTCGATGATTTTAATTTCTAATCTTCGATTTTCCCGGTGCTTTTCATGTGAGCATTTTATTCCATTGTTACATTTATTTAAGATTTGAGTTTCACCATAACCTTTTGACTTTATTCGTTTTTGACTGATTCCTTTTTTTATAAAAAAACTTTTATAGTTGTCTGCGATGCGTTGAGATAATTTTAGGTTATAATTGTCATCTCCTTGAGAATCAGTATGAGATGAAATTTCAAAAATGAAGTTTGGATTATTTTTCATTAAAAGAGCGACTTGTTCAAAAAGTAAATTTCTTAAATCACATTTTTCAAAACTAAAACAGCAAGCAAATGTAGGAAGGTGATTTATTAAAAATTTATCCCCAATTTTGGAAATTTCAACAACTTCTTGATTGTAGTTTTCATTTGTTAGAATGACCGTTTTTTGACAATGGCCAATTAATGAACAAAATAAAGCACAAATGAATATTAAATTTCTCATAGGGAAGGAATATTTTTCGGAGTAAGTAAACATAAATTTAAATCATTGGATTCTAGATAAATTCAGTTGGGCAAAATCTAAAGAATTTCAACATTGGTTTTATCCTTTTTTTATGAAAAAAAAATCCCGAATTTTCAATCTGAAAATTCGGGATGAACTGTGCTTTTTTGTTGCAGAGGTAACTCTAGAATGGTGCTAGAGACTGCTATTAATTTTAGACTTACACAGGTTTTTTATCAATATGTTTATTGATATAAGCTAGAATTTTAGGTAGTTCCTGTATGGCTAAATTTCTCAATGGTTTGAAAGGTGTTCCATCAAAATATCTCGCTTTTGTACCTTGACCGTCTGGGGCACCGTGATCTGCTTGGATAGAATCCCGCCAAAATTCTGCATGGTTTTGCCACTCTTGTTGATTCACTTTTTCGGGAGCGGTAAACCATACATTCCAATATAAAATATTTCCTTCCTTTAGCATATTTCCACCTGCGGTATTAAAAACATCAAGTACCAATTGGTTAAACTCATCTACCTTTTCAACGCCTGTTGGCTTGATAGTCCCGATTTGTACACCTAGACTTCCCATTGACCAGGATATTTCTTCATGCTTGGCAAATTCAGGAATATCTTTAGTACTTGGACCAGTAGTTAATGGGAATGCTTCTATATTTGGGAAACCTGGTTTAAAGGTTTGCACTTCGATTGCATGAGCTTTGTCTCCTGGAAAGGGTAGACCTCGCAATGTAAAATAAGCTTTAATAAGTTTTACTAATCTATGGTCATAGGAACTAGGTGCAAACCAAATTTTACCTGTAACTTTCATATCTGCACCTACCGTTTTATTTGGTTCATCTGCCCAACCTCTATTTCCGGTTACAGTAACTTCTACATTCAGACTTCCAAAATGTTTAGTAGCGTAACCTTGTTGTGGACAAATAATAGAATAGACTCGTCCTTCATTGGTATAACCTAGTCTGGAAATATCAGGGGCAAACATTTGAAAACACTTCTTTGGTTCAGCTGTACCTGGTTCAGAGTCCCAACTAAACTCAGGCCAAACTACTTTTTGTTGGCGTTTGAGTAGGTCAATATTATCCATATTCTGCAACATTGGCAATGTAGAAGGATCTGGAGTTCCGAATCCGCCGACCCATCCTTCAACGGGAGTATTATTGATCAGATGTCGAGTTTTTTCATTTAATTTATTTACTGTGAGATTGATTGGTGGAGTGGCTTCAGATGCATCATGAATGGTTTGGTCTTTTGTATTCAAAAGTTCTAGACCATAATCAATGACAACAAAATACAGATCTGGTTTTCTGTCTAAAAAATTAGCGAACTGGGAAGAATCAAAACTAACACTAAACGTTCCTGTGGAATCGGTGACTCCAATACCTAGAAAATCATCTTCTATTCGGTCATTGTCATACACTTCCACATGGAGATCTAAAACTCCTTTGGTGTCTTTTTTTACTGTTCCAGATACGGTGTATTTGGAACCAGAGATAGTAATGGCATTACTCATTTTGGTTTGTTTTTTTGAGGTTAAATAAATGATTAGGCTTACTCTTTTTGTACTTCTAGTGCTTGGCCGAATAGCATTTGTTCGGATAGTTATGAAGTAAGGATTTTGGGCTTCCTCCTTATTAAGACAATAATAATGATAATCTGATAACTTTTATCATATGTTAATAAAAAATAATTCGTTTGTTGAGTTTTAGTAGAAATTCTAAACTTATCCTAAGTTGGTTTTATTTAAGTATTTATTTAAATTTGTAATCTCTTTCTGAGACCCATAACCCATCTTACTGATTGTTCAACATTTAATATCATAAATAATTTGATGACTTGGTATACTACAATTTACTGAGTTTAAAATTCTCTGAACAAACTGTTCCGTTATTCCATTAAGAAAAATAATTACCAAATGAAAGTATTAATGCTAATAGATAGTCTTGTAAAAGGTGGCCGAGAGAGGCGACTGTTAGAATTATTAAAAAGTTATTCGCAACGAAAAGATATAGAAGTTTCATTAGTTCTTTTTTCCAATAAGAGTAGAGTAGACTATCCAGAAGTATACGACTTGGGTATCCCTATTTATTACTTAGAAAGAAAACCCAAAAAAGATCCTCGTGTTTTTTATCGCTTTTATAATATTTGTAAAAAAGAAGGACCTGATATTATTCACAGCTGGGGGATTATGCCGACCATTTATGCAATTCCTACTGTTAAGATTCTTGGTATTAAACTCATCAATGCATGTATCGCCGATGCTCCAGAAAATATGAGTTTCTTGGACAAAAGATATTTTAGAGCTGGATTAACTTTTCCTTTTTCTGATATTATTGTTGCCAATTCAAATGCTGGTTTAGAAGCTTATCGGGTTCCAGAAAAAAAGAGGTCGTGTATCCATAACGGTTTTGATTTTAATCGGGTCAAAAATATTAATGATGAGGAAAAAACTCGCAAGCAATATCAAATCAAGCCAGGTAAATTAGTAGGAATGGTAGGTGCTTTTTTTTGATCGAAAAGATTATGATACGTATATAAAGGCAGCTTGTAAATATCTCGAAAAACAAAATGACGCCACATTTCTCGCGATTGGAGATGGGCCAAATTTAGATCATTTCAAATCAATAGTTCCAGAAAAATTTCGTGATAAAATACTTTTTCTAGGGATGATTCATGATGTAGAATCTGTTGTGAATTTATTAGATATTGGAGTTTTGGCAACTTATACAGAAGGAATTTCCAATTCCATTATGGAATATATGGTGCTAGGAAAACCAGTTATTGCATCAGATGGTGGTGGGACTAAAGAATTGGTAATGGATGGAGAAACTGGTTTGTTAGTTCCTCAAAAAGATCCTGATGCTTTGTTTAAAAAATTGGATTATTTATTAGCTCGTCCTGAGTTATGTTCTGAAATGGGACAAAAAGGAAAAGATCGAATTTATGAACATTTTACCATAGAAAGAATGGACAAAGAGTATTTGGATTTGTACGAAGCTGTTTAAATTTATTCTTTGACAAATCCCGTGGTCAGACAAAAATTGGAAATAAAAACGACCGAAGGAAGTGTTATTTCAACTTTTGTCTGACTTAAAACACGAGATTTGTCGAAGATTTTTTTTTATATCTTTAAAAATATTTGCTACGTTGAATTAAACCATCAATGACAGAAACTCCAGTTTGATGTGCATAGGAATGTGCACGCCTGATATTTTTGTCAATATCTGTTGGGGCAATATGTTGAATTCGCTTTTCACGATATGCTGTTTCTGTTAAGATTTCAATTTCATTGAGGTTGATTCCATAACCATATTTTTTGGAACAATCTTGAGAAGGCCTGATAATTTTTCCATCCTGAATATAAATACTTCCTCCTGGTCTTGCACTTCTAACATCTGAAATGATCGGATTTTGAGGATGACTTTTCCAATCTTTGGTCAACGGAGTATCGGCATAAAAAAGAAACAATTCATCGTTTTTCCCAATGCCTCTGCATTCAGAAATAACCGTAAACATCCACCACTTTTCATTATGATAAAATAGCGTCGTGTCAACTGCAACTATATCTGTCATTAAGTCCATTTTGTGTTTCCACTCATTTGGAAATTTCGTACACTCATAAAGTTGAATGTTTTTGTTCTCATTGGATTCTGGAATCATATAATACGTATCCTTCAATTCAAAAATAAAAGGATAGGACAAATGGTAAGGTTTTTCCAGAATAGGAGCACTAGGTCCTGAAAAACCATTTTCATTTATTTCTACAACAGATAAAAATCCTCGATTGGTTGAGAAAGGCAATTCTTCAAAAAAGAGATAATTTTTATTTTCTCTTTGAACTAAAATTGGGTCTGCCCAAAATCGATCTTTTGGTGGAGAGATTATTTTAAAATCATCGACTGAAGTGGAAGGGTTAGTTTCATTTTTAAATAGTAGTAGCCATTGTTCTCGATAGAATTTTTTACGAATAAAATTATAGACGAACCGACAAAAATGATTACTCAGATTTATTAATGCGCTAATTTCGCTAAGTGATTTTTTCTTGGATAGATTTTCTTTTTTTAGATATTGAGGTTTGTTTGAAAAAAATGTTTCTCCTTCTTTTAGGAAATTATTTAAAGCGCGTGGAATGAAAGAATGTAGTTTCCAAGCATGTTCATTTCGAGATCGTGATAACGATAGTGAAGGCATTGTTGACCAAGTTTGGGAAATGATTTTTCCTGAGTCATTAACATTTTTTTTAAGAAGAAGAGCGGATGTAATCACACCTTTCATTTCCATAAATTCTTCGTATCCAAAATGAGAAAACCGAGTATCATCATCTCCATGAGCAAAACTTAAAATGCCATATTTCAAATTTGTATAAAATAAATCTATTGGAGTTTTATCACTTAACCAGATTAAAAGATCGAGATTATCTTTTTTCAATCTATCTTCAAAGCCATCTAAAATCCTATTATTTTGCTCAGGAATTAAGTCTTTTAAATTTTTATCTTCAAAAGCATCGGGCAATGGTTTGTAATATTTTTTATCAAAATTGATATGGAAATCTTGAATTTTACTTCTTTTTATTTTTTCAGAAACCAATTCTTTGAGTAGGACAATTGCACAACTTACATTAGCAATTTTTTCATCTAAAATTCTTTTGACTAATTTATATTTCCAACTGGAGACGACCAATTCATCTATTACCAATGCAACTCTAATTTCCTTTTTCATGAGGTTTTAATTTGTTTTTCAACAAACAATTTTTCTATTTTTGACTCAAATCATTTCTCTTTCTTTTTCAAAAAAAGTAGTTCCTTTCTTCGCCATTTTTCGCAACAGAGGGCTGCAACGATAGCGGTCTTCGCCGTAGATTTTATAGAGTCTATCCATTCGTTTGACACATTTTGCAATGCCGATTTCGTCGGCCCATTGGAGCAATCCTTTTGGATAGTTTACACCTTTGGTCATGGCTAAATCAATATCTTCTTTCGATGCAATTTGCCAAAAAACAGCATCAGCTGCTTCATTAATTAGCATAGTAATAATTCTTGCAACAATGCGTTTGCCTAATTTTTTATCTTTGAAAGGCTCTGCATTTTTTGCATTTTCTGAATAGTCATAAAATCCTTTCCCCGATTTTCTGCCGAGGTAACCAGCCTCCGATAATCGCTTTTGAGTGAATGCAGGTTTGTATCGAGGATCGAAATAGAAGGCGGTGAAAACAGTTTCTGTCACCGTATAATTTACATCGTTACCAATGTAGTCCATCAAAGTAAATGGGCCCATTCTAAATCCTGCAATTTCGGTCATTGCCCAATCAATCGTTGGAACATCAGCCACACCTTCTTCTAGAATGCGAAGTGCCTCAGCGTAAAATGGACGAGCAACTCGATTGACAATAAATCCTGGCGTATCTTTAGCAACCACCGTTAATTTCCCCCAACTGTCAATAAGTTTTTGAGATTTTTCTAAAACTGTATTCGCCGTTTGCACAGCAGGAATAATCTCCACTAATTTCATCAAAGGTGCCGGATTGAAAAAATGAATACCAATGACTCGTTCAGACTTTTCACAAGCTGCTGCTATGGATGCAATGGAAAGTGAAGAAGTGTTCGAGGCCAAAATACAATCATCACTTACGATGCTTTCCATTTGTTGGAAAACAGATTTTTTGATGTTTAAGTTTTCAACAATCGCTTCGATGACGAGTCCACACTCTGCGTATGCGCTCATATTGTCTACAAGATAAATTCTTCCGAAAATTGCTTTGGCAGTCGTATCATCTATTCGTCCTTTTTCGACAAGACGATTAAGGATCTTTTGTAATTTTTCACTAGCACGAGTTAATGCTTCTTTATTTTTATCAAAAAGAATGACTTCGTGTCCTGCGGTGGCTGCAACTTGTGCAATGCCGCTTCCCATTGAACCACTCCCTAAAATACCTATTTTCATGTTTGTAAAATTGATTAGTAGAATAGAAAATCAGCAAAGTAGAATACTAGTCGAACTGATTAACGAATCAACCGATTAACTAATTTCCTTTAAAAACTGGTTTTCTTTTTTCCAAAAATGCAGCTACGCCTTCCTTATAATCAGCGGTGTGTGATGCATCACTTTGCAAATGTTCTTCGACGGCAAGTTGAGTTTCGAGGTCGTTGGTCAAAGATTTATTGAAAGCTAATTTTGTGTAGGCTAAACCTCTGGTTGGCATCTTGGCTAATTTCTCTGCTAACTTTTGCACTTCATTTTCGAAATCTTCATCTGCTACATATTTATAAATCATTCCCATCTCGACAGCCTCTCGTGCAGGTACTTTTTCTCCTAAAAAAGCCAAGGCAGTTGCTCTTGCCATTCCGACTAATCGAGGCAAAGTAAAAGTTCCGCCACTATCTGGAATTAAACCAATTTTGGAAAATGCTTGCATGAAATATGCCGACTCTGTTGCAATAACGATATCGCAAGCCAATGCAATATTTGCCCCTGCACCAGCTGCAATTCCATTGACGGCAGCAACGACAGGTTTTTCGATTTCTCTGATTTTTTTAATAATCGGATTATAATGTTGACTGACAAAAATCGATAAATCAGGGCTGTCAGGGTGAGTTGCTTCTGCCAAATCTTGACCAGCACAAAATGCTTTTCCTTTGGCGGTGATGATAATGCAACGAACTTCCTCATCTGTTGAGCATTCTTTTAAAAACTGTTGCATGCCCAATGCGATTTCTTTGGTGACGCTATTAAATTTGTCAGGGCGATTGAGCGTGATGGTGGCAATGCCATTTTCTTTTGAGAAAAGAATACTTTCCATTTCTTTAATTTTATTTGATTAAATTTTTGCGAAGATAAGGAATGGTTCGAGAAAATAATTACCAGCCGATTTTTTCTAAGGCACGAATTAAATTTTGACTTTGATATTTTTGTGCTTGAATTTTTAATTGATGGAAAGTGGAAATATTCCATTGAGTTGGAGTATTAATTTTTGAAAGATTTTCGACTATTTGTAAACCAACTTTTTCAGCCTTTTTATTTTTTTCTAACTGAAAATAAAGATCTGAAATTAAAGTTAATTGATAATCATATTCTACCACTTCGCTTGTGAATTTTTTTATAAAAATATCTAAAACTTGTTCCGCCTTTTCGTTCTTCTCTTGAATAATTAATTGGTTGGATAGTTGAGTAAATAAAGTTAAATAGGAAGTGAAATAAGGTTTTTCACCTGATGTTATTTTATCTATTCCATCCCAAATAAAATCATTAGTGATTTTTTTATAGCTTTCTTCAACATTTATTCCTCCAACTAAAAAGGAGGTATTTTGATTTTTTTTGATAGGATACAATCGATAAGCTAATCCTTCCAAATGGAAATAATCGTCCAGTCCCATGAAATTTTCTTTTCGACAAGTAATTCCTATGCAGATTGGTCGATTCCAATTATTGGCAGCAATTATTCCAAGCACAGCCAAATCATTTTTTAAAATCATTTTTTGCGATAATTCCCATTTCATGGAATCAACAATTAAGGAATGCATAGATTCGGAAATTATCTTTTTATCAATTATTTTTTCTTTGTCAATTTCTAAAAAAAGTAAAGGTGATAATATCGTGGAAATACTTTGATCAGCGGTTGCAGGGTATAAGTTTTTTTCGTTTTTCAAATCTAAAATAACCTGATTGAAATCAATGTAAATATCTTTTTCCCAGCTTAGTTGGACGAAAATTTGATTGTTTTTATCATGGGCATAAAATTCTGGATCAAAAGGAAATGAGAATGCTTTTGCATCAAAAATTCCTTCCCGAAGATGATCGATGTATCTATCCAATGCCAATAAACTTAAATTGGCCACCATTACATCCGTTCGAAAACCTAATTGAGCTTGCACATATAAAAGTGGATAAGTATCATTATCTCCATAGGTGAAAAGAATTGCATTGGGAGGACAAGAGTTTAAATAATTCTTTGCGGAATTGATATAAAAATCATTGTACAAGTTTGGTTTTAATTCTTTTCTAGCTTCTGCTTCATTTTGAAAATATTGGATCAATAAAAAACTCCACATCACTTCGCTACAATATTTTGTGTAAACCTTTCCTACAATCGTTTCAAAATCAGGATTTTGTTGATGTAATTTGAGGTAATTTTTCTGCGCCAAATGTGCATATTTTCGAAAAGTTTTTAATTGATCTTTCGACATGGCATTTTTACCTTTTGGCAGATTGAATTTGTATTCTTTATCTGTATTACTGGAGTAATCATAGGTAAGATTTCCAGCTAATGTAGAATATGCTCTCGCCAAACCATACAATAAAGTATCAGGTAAATTTTCTTTTTCACCATAAGTTTTAATGATTTCTCGTTGCCAGCCAGGATAACCTGCAAAAGGGCAAAAATTAAATTCATGTTTGAGGTATGAAGCTAAATGACTCATTTTTTTTCTAGGTGAACTAGAACCATTATCGTTGATTGCGTATTGTTTTAAACTTTGAAATGTTTTTGATTTTGCTGACCAAAGTAGTTCTCTTTTTTCTCGAACATCAAAAGGGAAATTATTGGAAGAGCTAATGAAATATCCATCAGGACGTTTTTCAAAATAAATTTTTTGAGGAGTAAAGGAAGAAAGGGTTTCGTAGTTCTTATAAAAATGTTCCACCACAGATTCGTAGGATGGGAAGTCTGGCAAATGCCGAGAATTTTGTGCAGTTGAAGAAATAGAAAAAATAAGATTAAAAGATAGAATGTATAAAAAACGGATGGCAAAATTCATAGCTTATGTTTTAAAATGAATATTGTCATAAAATTAAGAAAAAAATTAATCTTCCATTTTTAACTTTACCTCATCATAAAACAAATCTACCCAACGAGTATATTGGTCTCCGGAAGGATGTAAATTATCAGAGGCGACCAATTCAGGTTTGTCTAAACCTTCTCGCGAAATAGGTGTGATGTCAAAATAACTAATACCAATACTATCTGTGATTGTTTTATTGATCAAATTAAAATCATCAATTTCTTGACTAATTGTAGTATTGCCATTTCCAAAAGGCGTGTAAGCATAATCAGGAATTGAGACTACAAAAACATTTTCTTTTTTACCTCCAGCAAAATCAATTGCTGTTTGCAACAGTTCTGCAAATTCAATTTCGTACTCATCAATTGATAGACCTTGATATTGATTATTGACTCCGATAAGTAGTGAAACGAGAGCAAAAGTGTCAGTTAAATTTGCAGCAACAATAGCATTTTTTAAGTTGTTAGTCGTCCAACCCGTTTTAGCAATAATAATGGTTGTATCAATATTGATGGAGTCATTTTGTAGTTGGGCTTCTAATTGAATAGGGTAGCGATCTTCGACTGAGACACTTTGACCAATGGTGTAGGAATCTCCAAGTGCCAAGTATTTTGTTCCTTCTTCAATAACGACAGGAGGTTCGTTGATCACGGGTGGATTAGTATCAGCAATCGAATTATCGTCTTTGGTACAATTGAAAAAACTAAGTGTGCAAAATAGAACAATGATGAGTCGCATTCGAATATTTTTAATTTGTTTGAAAATAAGTCTATCTTAAAACTTTTAAATTCTCTAATAGTTCATACGGAATTATAGAATCAATTGGTTTTTAATTGATAAAATTTATGCTGAAAGCAATTCGAACATTTTTTGTTTTCTCCACTTTGACGATCTTGACTCAAGTTGGTGGAGTGATTTATTTACTCTATTTGCCGTTTTCTCTTTTTGTGAAAAGTGAGAAATATGGTTTTTGGAAAAGTATTGTTATGAGGAGTATTGGATTTAGTTTGATTTATGTTTTGATTTGCCTTTTTATCATTCCTCCATTGGCAAAAAAGAATGGACGAGTACCGCTTCCTTTTTTTTCAACAAAAGAGAGTCCTGTGAAAAGTGGAAATTTATTGATGAGTTTGATGAATCGAAATTATGTAAAACCATTGTTACGTGATGCTTTTTTTAAAACTGCGAAAGACGTACAAAAAAAATACCCAAGTGTGGAACTCATTTATTTGGATGCAAATTTTCCTTTTTTCGATGGCTTTCCCTTAATTCCACATTTGAGTCATGACGATGGAGAGAAATTAGACATTGCTTTTTTATATAAAAATAAAAAGACAAAGAAATTCTACAATAGAACTTTTTCATTGACAGGCTATGGAGTTCCTGAGGTACCTCAAAAAGGTGAAATCAACCAACCAAAGGAATGCGAAAAACAAGGTTATTGGCAATATAATTTATTGGAAAAAATAACTTTTGCTAAAGTGAAAGAAGGAATAGAATTCGATCAATCTGCGAACCGATTTTTATTACAAAAAATTATGGAGAACAAATCGATCAAGAAAGTTTTTATAGAACCTCATCTGCAAAAAAGGTTGACCTTGGGTAAGTATAAAAAGATTAGATTTCATGGATGCCATGCAGTACGGCATGATGATCACATTCATTTCCAATTGTAAAATAATAAATTTAGGGATGCCCTAAAATAAGTAGAGACAAGGCATGCCTTGTCTCTACAAATTCGGTGATTGAAATAAAAATAAGGATTAACCTTTTTTACTTCCTTTTCTTTTGACTGCCACGTTCTCTTTTTGAGTCTCTTCACCATCGACTTTTCTGAGAATGATTTCTTCCACTTCATCTTCTACAGAAAAAACGAGTTTGTATTTTCCAAGTAACTCATCTTTAAGATTGATTTCAATTTCATTCAATCCATTAATAAGTGGTTTTTTGGTGGAAAATACTTTTTCGCCATTGAATTTTTCCAAAGAAAAAGTCAATTCTTTTTCTGATAAAGCATCCAACGTTACTTCAAATGTTTTAATCGCAGAAGTATTCGACATCCTAACAATTTGGAAATTGTTACTTTGCGTTTTCTTCACCATTGCGATAGCAGAATAGCTTTCCGTTTCATCTTCATCTACCAATTTGAGTCGGTAAAATGTAGTTTCATTGTTGTTGCCAATATCCATGAATCGGTAACCTTTTTCTTTGTCGGAAATTCCGGCAGCTTGGATTTCTCGTTCCATATAGAAGTTGATTCCATCGTCGGATTTTTCAACAATAAACATTTTGGTATCCATCTCATAGGCAGTTTTCCATTCAATTCGGTTGCCCATTTTGAACTCTTTGCCGTGAAGAGGTGTCGAATACTCAACATCTGCTTTTGCGAAAAATGTTGTTAAAATAAAGAGTGTTGTAAGAACGAAAATCGGCAGGCCATTTTTGGCTGACTTAGTTTTAATTGTTGCCATGATTCTTACTGGTTTTAAAAGTTAGATAAATTGGTCTCTCTAATTGCTTCTTACTTATAAATTTAAAGGCTAGAAGAGGTGGAAGTAAATTTTGGGTTTTGTTTTTGTGACGTTAAAATGAGTTAACACGAGGTTAAAGACCTTGCAAATACTAGTGTTAGGCTAGATTATTGTATATATTTCGACTAAAATTATGTGTTTGGAAAACCATTCAATTTCCATCCGAAGAATAAATTTTTAATTAAAATTTACTCTTTGAGTGATTTAAAATACTAAAATCTTTACGACATGAAATTTACAAATCTTGTTTTATTTTCCATCTTAGGTATTTTTTTCCTAAGCTCTTGTGGTCCCAAATTGACACCTTTTACTCAGAAATTATATGATGAAAATAATTGGTCAGATGATGAATTAAAGCGAATTCAATTTTATACTTCTGAGGACATTATTTTATTTAGAGAACTAAGAAGAGGTGAATCCGAAATCGTTTCGGGCGAAATAAAAATTAGAAATGGGCGAAAAATAGATGAGGTAGTGATCAAAAAAGGAACTCCAGGTGTTTTAATGTTTAGACCAAAAGAGGATAAATTTGCGATTAGTTTTGAGGCTGAAAATGATGATGGTTATTTGATTTTTGGAGCAGCAAAAAGAAGAAGTGGGCAGTATCGATTGTTTGCCAAAGATTGGAATCGTAGTTTTGGAAAAGTGACTTATGATGGTAAAACTTACCGAACTAGTTCCGAAAGTCAATACGCAACATTAATGGTCGATCTAAAAAGAATCAGAGATACGAAAGTGCAAAAGCGAGTAGCAAAGGGAAGAACAGTTGATTAACGGTGAACTGTTAACACCATTATTTTGGAACAATAAATTAGAGAGCTGTAATTCAAAAAAGGATTACAGCTCTCTTGCGTTGTGATGTTAATCATTCGCAGTTAATCGTTATTTACTCTTTGGTAAAACAACAGAGTCAATTACGTGAATCACTCCATTACTTCCTTCCAAATCAGTTGCAGTAATAGTACTGTAATTTCCATTTTCATCCTTTAGTACTACATTTTTACCTTTCATAGTAACGATAATTTTGTTACCACTTACAGTTTTTAAAGTTACTTTTCCTCCTCCATCTTGGATTGCTTTGACGACATCTTTAGCGGTAAATTTTCCAGCTATAACATGGTAGGTTAGAATTTTGACTAATTGATCTTTATTTTCAGGTCTTAATAAAGTATTTACAGTTCCATCAGGAAGTTTATTGAAAGCTGCATTTGTCGGAGCGAAGATCGTAAATGGTCCATCACTTTTAAGTGTTCCAACTAAGTCTGCAGCTTTTACCGCAGCGACTAAAGTCGTATGCGCTTTTGACCCGATTGCAATATCAACTACATCAGGTTCTCCGTTTTCATAGTAAGAAGTTTTGACGGCTTTAGATTTTGAACTGTTGCATTGTGCTTGAATATTAAAAATGCTAATTGAAAATACGAAGGCTAAAATCATTAATTTTTTCATCTTAAAATGTGTTTTATTTTTAAATAGATAATTTGAAAATCGACATACCTACGAGACGAAAATGAGTTTGGTTTTTCTATTTTAAAAAAAACTAAACATTTTTCCTATCGCCCTGTTACTGATTTTTAGAAAAGGGAGTATAGTTTCCTCCTATTCTCATAACTATTTAATTGACAAATGAAATTCGCTGAAAGCCAAATTGTAGAATTGTTGCATCAAAATGATAAGCGAGTCATCGCTATTATTTATGATCAATATGCTCCTTCACTTTATGGAGTGGTGTTTAGAATTGTTCAGTCAGAAGAGATTGCTCAAGATGTGATACAAGATGCATTTGTGAAAATTTGGAAGAAGGGAACTACTTACGATTCGACGAAAGGTACTTTATTTACGTGGTTATTGAATATTACGAGAAATACTGCAATAGATAAATTACGTTCTGCGGGTTTTAGAAAAAGAGGAAAAAACCAAAGCATTGATGATCACGTATATAATAAGGTATCAAGTCGAGGAACAAATCCTGATGAAATTGGTGTCAAGGAATTATTAAATAATTTGGAAGATAAATATAGAGAGATCATAGATATGATTTACTTTAGAGGATTCACTCAAAAAGAAGTGAGTGAAGAATTAGATATTCCATTGGGGACTGTAAAAACAAGGCTAAGAATTGGGCTGCGAGAGTTGCGTGGAATTTTTGATGTAACAAGCGTGATTGCGATATTTTTATTTTTTAATAGCACTTCATTTTTATTATAAGATGACAAAAGAAGAATTTATCAAGACGGGCCTATGTGAACAATATGTTCTCGGACTTACGACTCCAGAGGAGAGTGAGTTAGTGGAGAATATGTTGCTGACCTACCCAGAATTGAAAGGAGACTGTCGAGGATTGGAAAATTGTATGGAGAAATATGCTCGTGCTCATGCAATTCCTCCGCCAGCTACTTTGAGAAAAAGTGTTTTGTCAAAGATTGATGAAATGGATGCCTTGGAAAAAGCAGCAAGAAATAATATTTCTATCCCTAAATGGGTAGCGATTTCGACAGCAGCAAGTTTGGTGGGCTTATTGTTTTTTTCCTTCTTTGCTTGGGATGGAAAATCATCAGCAGAAAATGAAATGGCAATTCTTTCAACGGAGTTTCAACAATTCCAAAAAGATTGTGAGCAAATAGAAAATGACAAAATGATTTTCGCTTCACAAAATTTATTTCTCAAAGATCCAAATACCACACATATTCATTTGCGTGGAGAGAATAATACTTTAGCGATTGCTTATTGGAATGAGAACAAAAAAAATGCTTATTTGAAATTAGAAAATTTACCTGCACCTCCTACAGGAAAGACTTATCAAATCTGGGCAGATATCGACAATAAAATGGTGGACATGGGAGTGATCAATTATGATGATAAAAAAATGATTTCCATTCCTCATATGGCGAATGCAGCAAGTTTAAA
>JBGCFD010000123.1:0-37298 GCA_045106765.1 Saprospiraceae bacterium
GATGCAGACAATTGTACCGATACATTTAGCATGACCATCAATCAACCTTTGCCACTCGAAATCATGGATACCATAACTGCGGCAACAGGCGCAATGAATGCCGATGGAATAATCGAAGTGATGCCATCGGGAGGCGTACCCAATTATCAATACTTATGGAGCAATGGTGATACAACTGCTTTAGTAGAAAATCTTTTGCCTGGAACTTATACGGTAACCGTCACCGACGCCAACGGCTGTGAGGAAGTCGTAGCAATGGAAGTTGGCTTTATGACTGCGGTAAATGAGTTGGATAAAAAATATTCGATTCAACTGATTCCTAATTTGCTGGAGCAAGGCGCAACGACTCAATTGTTTTTCGACTTGGAGGAAAATGCTTATTTTGAAGTAGAGCTATTTAATGAAATCGGACAACTCCTTTTTTCTAAAAGAATAGAAATAGGAGCGGGGAGAAATAATTATGAATTGCCAATATTAAAAGAGCAAGGTTTGTTTTTTGTAAAAATAAAAGCGGAAGATGGATTAGGGAAGGTATTGAAGTTGATGGTGTTTTAGAAAAAATAAAATGTACCCAGAAAATTAAGATGATTTGATCAAAAAATAAAAATTGTATTACTCGAGATATTAAATCCCCAGCAAGTTAAATTGCAGGGGATTTTTTTTTGAAAATTTTCCATATTAATTCTCTATTCTAAATAACTCATCCAAGTAAGCAATTCTTGTTGACAACCGATAATTATCTCGACAATCTTCTATTCCACTTCGCATAATACTTTTGCAAGTTCCATCAGGATTGGCATCTTCTCGATGTCCACGATGCAAAGAACAATGACCGAGTTCATGAAAGATTACCATCTCTTTCCAATTCTCATTGGACTGATTCCAAAAAGATTCATCAATAACAATATGACCAGGTTGATGAGAACCATACGTACATGAACCAGCCACTCCATCATTAACAATTTCCATAATCTCAGCAGAAATATGTTCTGCTTCAAGATCAATTTGAAATCCTCTTAGGTGTGCTTCCTCTTCAAAGCTTTTAAAATAACTCCAAAGCGATGCAGGAACATTTGAATAAAAAACGATTTCTTCTTCAGGAATAACTTCTTCGATAGGAGCGTCCTTTTTACAAGACTGAAAAGCAAATAGACAAGAGACCAACATAAGTAATACACCAATAGATTGTTTCATAAAGGACAATTTTTGATTAGAGAATAAAAATGTCAATGTTGAACTTATTGGCGATTTAGTTTTAAAGTGAGATTATCAAAAATGAATGAAGTATAAACGTCAGAGGGAAGCAAAAATATTATTAAAGGAAGGAAAGAATATTATAAATTATCAACTAGCTGACTAAATTTTAAAATATTAAAAATATTCCTGTCTAAAAAAGAAATAAAAAAAGGTTTTGTAACAATGTAATTACAAAACCTTTTTGGGGGGGATATTTAATTTTCTAATTCAAGACTTTTTCTTCCTCCTTCAAAGTTTCAAAACGAAAACCTTGTTTTGAAAAATGTTCCAAAACTTTCGGTAATACATATTCCAATTTATCTTTCGCTTTTAAGCTATCATGGAAAACAATGATAGAACCTGTCTTTGTATTTTTAATGACATTTTCTAAGCACTTTTCTTTAGAAATTTCAGGGTCAAAATCTCCACTCAAAACATCCCACATTACAATCTGATAATGACGTTGCAAAAATTGAACTTGCTTAGGTAACATTCTGCCGTACGGAGGTCGAAACAAAGATGACTTCACCAAATGAGCACAATTTCTAATGTTATGAAAGTATGGAATGTTATCCGTTCCCCAACCGTTGAGATGGTTGAAGGTGTGATTACCAACTGTGTGACCTGATTTGATAACTTGTTCAAAAACAGGTGTATGTTTTTTTACATTTTCACCTACACAAAAAAAGGTAGCTTTCGCCTGATACTTTTTTAATTGATCGAGTACCCAAGGAGTAACTTCAGGAATTGGTCCATCATCAAAAGTCAGGTAAATTACTTTTTCTTCGGTTGGAATTCTCCAAGTAAAATTTGGAAAAAGATTTTGGATAAGTTGTGGCGTTTTTACTAAATACATAATTCTATTAGGTGTTAATTTTAGGTGTTGAATTCTCTGATTGAAAAGTAATGGCGGAATTTGTCTGGAAAATATTCTGTTGTGAATTACGTCTGGTAGGCTAATTTGTTTTTTGTATAATAAAAAAAATAAAAAAGGTGAACACGCTGACGTGTACATTTTATTTATATTTGCAGAAATTTTCTCTGAAGGGGAAATAGCTAGACTGAAGTCTAAGTGAAAATATAACGTATGATAAGTAAAAATTGCTGCTAAAAATAAAGAGCTAATTTTCGATTTTTTAAAAAATATAAAAACTTAATTCAATGACAAAAATGAGGGTAAGATTTGCGCCAAGTCCAACAGGGGCTCTACATATTGGAGGAGTTCGAACAGCACTCTACGATTACTTATTAGCCAAGAAACATGGCGGCACATTCGTACTTCGAATTGAAGATACAGACCAGAAAAGATACGTGGAAGGAGCAGAGGATTATATTGTGGATGCTTTAAAATGGTGTGGATTAGAACCAGACGAGGGACCTGGGATTGGAGGTGATTATGGCCCTTACCGACAGTCGGAGCGAAAGGATATCTATCAAAAATATATGCAACAATTATTGGATGATGGACATGCTTATTATGCTTTCGATACAGCGGAAGAATTGGATGCGATGCGAGAAAAAGCGAAAGTAGAAGGCAAACATTCATTTCAATATGATGCAAGCACTCGGATGACAATGAGAAATAGTTTGAGTCTATCTGAAGCAGATGCAAAAATATTATTAGAAAACGGAACACCTTATACTATTCGATTTAAGATGCCTGAGAATCAAGAGGTGACAGTTAATGATCTGATTCGGGAAGAAGTTACATTTCAAACTAATGAGTTGGATGATAAAGTATTAATGAAAAGTGGTGGATTACCAACTTATCATTTGGCCAATATTGTTGATGATCATTTGATGGAAATTACACATGTAATTCGAGGAGAAGAATGGTTGCCAAGCACAGGACTGCATGTGATGATGTATCGATGTTTTGGTTGGGAAGATTCGATGCCAAAATTTGCACATTTGCCATTGATCTTAAAACCAGCTCCTAATACTTATATTACCAAAAGAACGAAGGATAAATTCACAGAAAGTTTTGCTGATGAATTTATGAAGTCGACTGATTTAGAAATGAGTTTAGAAGATGTGAAAAAAATTGTGGCGCAAGTTTTTAGCAATCCAAAAGATATTCAAAGCCAATTAAAGGCTGGGAAAAATGATGATGGAAAAAAGAAAACGGTGAAAGCATTTTTAAAGAATGCGATGTATGGAAAATTGAGTAAGCGTGATGGTGACCGATTAGGATTTCCAGTTTTTCCACTTTCATGGGAAGGAAAATCTGAGGCTGATTCTTTTGTTGGATTTAAAGAAATTGGATTTGATGCTAAAGCGGTGAATAACTTTTTAGTTTTCCTTGGTTGGAATCCAGGAACGGAGCAGGAGATGTTTTCGATGAAAGAAATGGTTAATGCATTTTCTTTGGAAAGAGTAGGGAAGTCAGGTGCCAAGTTTGACTATGAAAAAGCACGTTGGTTTAATCAGCAATATTTGATGAATAAAGAGGATGAAAAAATTGCAGAAGAATTAGGTGATTTATTATCAAAAAAAGGACTCGGAGCAAATTCAGTATTTTTAGAAAAAGTAGCTGCGATGATGAAGGAACGGGTACATTTTATACCTGAAATTTTGGAATCAGGCTATTATCTTTTTGAACCAATAAAATCTTATGATGATAAGACCATTCAAAAAAGATGGAAAACGGAGAATCGAAGAAAAATGGATTTACTCGTTGATACAATAAAAAGTATCTTGTCATTTGATGGAACGACTATTGAATCGACGGTGAAACAATTTATGGAAGAGCAGGAATTAGGCTTTGGAGAAGTGTTACCAATTCTAAGATTGGCTGTTTCAGGAACGACGATGGGGCCTTCTGTTTTTGATATTATGGCATTGTTGGGTCATGAGAAAACAGTTAATCGAATGACTGCGAGCTATAAATATTTTGACGAGGTGGTTCAGAATGAAGTTTAAGATCTCTTCTAGTTTTTAGTTAGAAAAATTGATTCATCTTTCTTTGTGAAATATTCCGAGGAGTTTGTCTATAAAATTATACTACTCGAAGAAGAATTGATTTAATTGTGAACATTATTAAATCAACTAAACAAAAAAATTATGAGCGATCACATTCTAGATGAAAATTATGATCAATTAAATGAAGAACATAGGCATTATCGATATGCTGGTTTTTGGACAAGGGTGGGTGCAGCGTTTGTTGACTTTCTGGTTTTTATTCCATTGTTAGGTTTATTAGTTTATGGACTTATTGCGTTAAAAAGTTTACCGATAGTTCTCTCTGTGACTATAATTATGGCAGCCTACAAACCTTTGATGGAATATCAATATGGAGCAACCTTAGGTAAAATGGCAGTTGGAATAAAAGTAATTGATGAAGAAGGAGGACTACTGTCTTCCAACCAAACAATTATTCGTTATTTACCTTGGCTAATAGGAAATGTGATTAGCATTTTTATGTATATCGAATTATTTGGAATAGGAGCATTCCAAGATGTTAATGGGTTTATGGAGTATGTAGTATTTACACAGGAGTATAGTTCGTCATCATCTAATTTAAGTAGTTTGGCAGGTTGGTTAGTCCTTATTTCAGCACTAGGAATGTTGTTCAATGACCAAAAACAAGCCCTTCATGATAAGATGGCCAAAACATATTGTATTCATAAAGACTAAAAAATAAATAGTTATGCCTAAGAAAAAACCACAAAAAGGAAAACCTGAAGTTCATGATGATTTGAAAGGTTTTGATATTAAAATTAATGAGTTTGGGGAAATTGTCTCCAACGTGAAGGTGGATCAATTAAATGAATTTTTGGACGAAAATGTAGAGGACAAAAAATTGGTTGATCGAGAAGAATTCATAGAAAATGCTGATAATGAGGAAGAATAATAATTTTTTTTAACAAATAATATATAATAATATTTATTAAAGTGTCTACATTGAAAATGTAGGCACTTTTTTTGTTATATGTTAAAAACCAAATACCGAGTAAATAAAAATGACATTAAAAAAAATTACTATGTCACTTTTTTATATATTTGTTGTGTTTAAAAATCACGAGAAATGCTTGTTTTGGAAAAATTTACAAGAATGATAAAATAAATCAAGCGTTTTGTGTGATCCATTTTTATAATATTAATGAATCCCAGGAACTTGAGAATTCCCAGTTACCGCTCTAAAAAATCCCCCCCAGAATTTAGCGAAAGCTATAGGATTGGGAGAACACTAGAGACACTTTACAAACACTTTTTGCAAAATATTTTTAATTAAATATTTTGCTGAGTCAGTTAAATAACTGAGATTACTCTACCTCCAGACTTCAAAATATGACCTCTAAAATCACACCTTAAGAGGTTATCTGGTTTTCCCTGGTACGCTATTCTTATACCTTATCACACAAAAATAATAACCACCATTCATGGGGCTTTAAGACGAAGGTTTTAAGGTGTCATTTGAATGTTACGAATAAATGCTTAGGCATCTATTTAATCAAATTAGATTTTAACAAAAACATTAATAATTAATTTTTATCCTAAATCTTTTTCATAAAGTTTGAAATATGAAGAACAGAATACTCACTTTGAAACAAACGCTCTTAGCGTTTTTTACCTTGTTGCTTTTTACCCAAGTTGGTTGGTCGCAACATTTTACTTTTACCGAAACAGTACCTGATACAATTTTTGTGGATAGTGGATGTCAGGCGACATTGAGTTGGGCAGTAGGAGATGTGACTGTAGCTCCAGTTAACCCTGGAAGTGGACAAATGATTGCCTTCTTTGATATTGATGATATCAGCGGAGGTTTTTCATTCGGTGATATGATTCCTCTTGGCACCAATGTCGTTGTAACTTATTTGGCTCAAGATAATCAAGGGAATGATTCTCTCTTGATTTTTGATATTGATTTTCTAGATAATAATCCACCGCTAATTGATGGAGCAGCAGTACCTGCTGATGTTACTGTTTCATGTGCCGTTCCAGCCCAACCAGTTGTAAATGCAATGGATAATTGTGACGGGACATTTGCAACAACAGTTACAGATGTACCTACAAGTATCAATTATTGTGTAGGTGGATCGCTGGTAAGAACTTTTACAGCATCAGACGCTTCAGGAAATATTTCAACAGCTACTCAGAATATAACGGTTATGGCAAATGGGGGACCAATGATTTCAGCTGGATTTTTAGCCAGTATTGCAGATGTTACAGTCTCTTGTGATGCGATTCCTATGACTCCAACTTTGACTGCTGCAAACATTTCTGATGATTGCACTTTACCTGCAAATGTCATGATTGTAAATAATGGTTTGGAAAATACAATTGGAGGTCAAGTATGCCCAACTACACAGATTCTTACGAGATTATGGACTTTAGAAGATGATTGTGGATTGCAATTTAATTATACTCAAAACATAACAGTACAAGATAATTCGACTCCTGTAATTACGCCTCCTGCGACAACGAATGTTACGATTCAATGTAATGGTATACCTTCTGATCCAGAAACTCAAATCTTGAATTATGAAAGTAATTTTACAGTAAATGATAATTGTGGTTCTGTAGTTTGGTCTAATGATTATACAGGATTATCAGGTGGAACGTGTGCAGGAACTGGAATAGCTTCTGTTACTTATTTTGCATCAGATGGATGTAATGCTTCAAGTGTTACTATTAATTTTACGGTTCAAGATTCTAATCCTCCAAACATTACTACTGGGGCTCAAGATGAGCAAGTGGCTTGTGATGGAACTGGAAATGTGGCAGATTTAACAGCATGGTTAGATGCAGATGGAAACTCTGTTTCTATGGATGTATGTTCACCAAATAATTTAATTGTAAAAACCGTAACAGTTCCTTCTGATGGAACAACGAATGATCCATATGTAGCTTTAAATAATGCAATAGCTACAGGATGTTCAGCAAATTTGATTGCAACAATTACAGTACAATTTACCTTTACTGATGATTGTGGAAATATGTCAACAACGGATGCAGATTTTTCTATTGTAGATAATGCAGGTCCAGCTATTACAGCTCTTGCGGCAGATATAACAGTCGAATGTGATGGGTTGGGAAATACCACAGAATTTAACAATTGGTTAGCTGCAAATGGTAATGCGATGGCTAATGATGTTTGTAGTGGAACAACACTAACTTGGAGAACTGATCCTACTATGCCTGTTATCATGAATACTTGTGGAAATGAAGGTTCAGTTACTGTGGATTTTTATGTAAGAGATGAATGTGGAAATGAAAACCCTACTCCAACAACTGCTACATTTAGTATTGTAGACACGACTGATCCAATTTGGACAATCAGCCCAGCACCTTTAACTATTGAATGTGACGGAACGGTTGACCCAAGCGGACAGATTGCGACTTGGATTGGGAATAATGGAAATGGAAGTGCCACAGATGGTTGTAATCCAGGAATGATAATTTATACACATAATTATACTGGAATTTCAGATGGATGTGGAGAGTCAGGTTCGGTAAATGTAATGTTTACTGCGAGTGACGGATGTGGAAATTCAGAGACTCGAACGGCTACACTAACTGTAGAAGATACAACTCCTCCAAACTGGACAGTTAATCCTGCAGGCTTGACGGTAGAATGTGATGGAACAAATGATCCAGGTGGACAAATTACAGCTTGGTTAAATAGTGTTGGATCAGGTGGAGCAGCAGATGATAATTGTGGAGGTGCTGTCACTAATTTTGTGCATGATTATGGTGGCTTATCAAATGGTTGTGGAACCACCGGTACTACAACAGTAACTTTTACAGCTATTGATGCATGTGGATTTACATCAATGCGAACAGCAACAGTTACAATCGAAGATAATACGGCACCCGTTTTTACAACTGTTGCCCAAAATTTAAATGTAGAATGTGATGCAAATACACTTACTAATATTAATGCTTGGCTAGCTGCAAATGGAAATGCTGTTGCTGCTGATGCATGTGGAAATGTCACATGGGCTCATGATTACACAGGCTACTCAACAGTATGTCCTGGAGCAGGAACTGCAACAGTAACGTTTACAGCTACCGATGAATGTGGATTGTCTTCTTCAACAATGGCGATAATAAATGTATCTGATACTCAAAACCCGACATTCACAACTCCTCCTTCTAGTATACAAGTGCAATGCTCAGCAAATGTAATGGCTGAATATAATGCTTGGTTAGCTTCACATGGAGGTGGAATAGCAACTGATGCTTGTTCTAATATTGATAATTCAATTACTTCAACAAATTGGAGTTATGTTGAAAATAGCTTTACTGCAAGTTGCCCAAATACAGGAGTTTATAGTGTAACATTTACTGTTGCAGATGATTGCTCATTCATGCAATCACTTACGGTTAATTTTACCATTATTGATAATATTTCTCCAACAATTTTTCCAACATCTACAAGTATGACTGAAGAGTGTGGAAGTGGAGATGACCAATCTAATTTGCAAATGTGGATCGATAATATAGGAGGTGCTGTTGCTGATGATGGTTGCTCCAATGAATCTTGGGTAGATTTTGATTTTGTCACCAATGAAGCAATTCCTGTAATGGGAACAGTAGCTTTTGGAAATTATGCTAATTATCCTCAAGTAGTAGCTAACGATTGTAACTGGTCAGTCCAAGTAACTTTTAGAGTTTCAGATGAATGTAACAATACATCTACAACTACTTCAAGTTTTACGATTCAAGATAACACTAATCCAATTCTTTCTGTTATTCCAGCAGATGTAACGGTAGATTGTCAAGCACCTGCTCCAATCATGCCAACAGCAACTGATAATTGTGATGCTGCAGTCGATATAGTTTTAGTAGCTGATACTGTAACTGTTTGCGCAAACACTTATGAAGTAACACGGACTTGGACAGCAACAGATGATTGTGGAAATACGGATTCAGGAACTCGAGTGATTACAGTAGAAGATAATACTGCACCGATGGTAACTGCTCCTGCAGATATAACTGTCCAATGCGATATGGCTCCTACTCCAGGATCAGCTATGCCTACTGTAACTGATATGTGTGATATGAATCCTACAATCACATTTACCTTTAATACAATTCCAGGAATATGTATAAATGAATATGTTACTACAATAACATGGACAGCGGTTGATGCATGTGGAAACACGGCTTCTGATGATCAAGTAGTTACCGTTCAAGACAATACTTTTCCAACTATTATAGGTACGTTACCTACTGATGTTACAGTAGAATGTAATGCTATTCCTGATCCTCCTGTTGCAGGTACTGATATAGTAGGTGCTGATAATTGTACATTAGCTTCTTTTGATTATTTGCAAACATCAACTCAAGGGATAGATACAGATTTGTGTAGTTTTTATAATTATACATTGACACGGACTTGGACTGCAATTGATGAGTGTGGAAATACGACAACGCATACTCAAACGATTGTAGTTGAGGATAATAATAATCCTACTATGACACGACCAGTTAATCTAACAGTTGATTGTGAAAACGTAAATAATCTTGCTGTAACAGGACAACCTACAGGAGTATCTGACGGTTGTGATAATGACCCAGAAGTAACATTTGTAGATAATATTACTGTTCCTGGATCATGTCCATTTAATTATACTCTAGAAAGAACTTGGACAGTAACCGATGCATGTGGAAATTCATTTTTTGATGTACAAACTATTTTTGTACAAGATGTAACGGATCCTACTTTTACAAATACGCCTCAAAATATGATGATGGCGTGTACCGATAATATGTCTGCGGATGTAGCTTATGCGAACTGGATAGCAACTTATGGTGATGGAACTGCAACTGATAATTGTGGAACAATCGCGTGGTATGCTTTAGAGCCAGGTTCATATAATATTAATGATGAAGCAACATTTACTACTCCACCTGTTGGTTTAGATGTGGCAACTTGTCCTACACCTACGATGGGAGTTTACAGAACAGATGATGTTTCATTTGTAGCAGTTGATCAATGTGGAAATGCGATTGAGCAAACAGCAACATTTACGGTGACAGATAATACGCCTCCTGTATTTACTGATTGTCCTGTGGATGTTACCTTTGATAGTGACCCTGGAACTTGTGGATATAATTACTCTTTGAATCCACCATTAATTACGGATGAATGTGCAAGTAATTCTTCTAATGTAAATGTTACCGTAATGGAACCTTTTGTTTCACCTAATCCAGGTGATGATCAAACGATTGTGAACCCAATTACTTTAGACATCGGACCGTTGCCTACCAATCCTGCAGTAGCAACTGCTCCAATAACTTTAACGATTAATTTAAATCAGTATGACGGAGAAGATACAGAAGAGTATTTCAATATACTTGGAGAAGATGGAACAGTCTTAGGACAAACAAATCATTCTGCAACACAATGTGGAAACTCAACGACGACAATAAATCTTACTGCTAGCCAATTCAACGAATGGGCTTCAACAGATGGATTTTTGACAATTAATTTATTACCTAATGTGACAGTAGATCCAATTTTCGCGATCAATGATATTTGCCCTCAAGGTCCTCCAACAGGGGGGAGTTCTACTGCTACTGCAAATATAGATTACACTTCAGTTACTCCAAATGGATTGACTTATGAATATAGTATTGACAATGGATCAAGAGTTCAAGTTTCACCGGGAACAATTGTTCCTTACACGTTTGATGTAGGAACTACTTTGGTAACTTATTTTGCAACTGATTGTGCAGGTAACGAATCTTTATGTAGTTATAATGTAACGGTAGAAGATAATGAATTACCAACGATGTCATGTCCATTGGATTTGACAGTTTCACTTCCTGCGAATGCAGATTGTAATGTTGGAGCTTCAGTAGATTTAGTTCCACCAACAAATATTTTTGATAATTGTGGTTTCCAAAATATGTTCTCACAAGTCTCTCCACAAAACTTTAATCAATCATTATTGACATTTTCATATAATCCAAATTACTTGGATTATGTAGCTGATAATAAATCATTTTCTTTCTTTGGAACTGGTGCAAATGCAGTTAATGGATTTGTAACATTTACGGTAAGAGTTGAAGGAGATGTAGAAGATGCTGATGAGTATTTTGAAATATATGGAGAAGATGGAAGTTTGATTGGAACAACTCAGGCAGGTCAAGCAAATGTAAATCTAAATGTTCCAGCAGGAGGCTGTCCAGCGCTTTCAGTAAGTACTACAACTATTAACGTTCCTGTTGGGGTGTTTAATTCTTGGGCACTTGATGGTCAAGTTGATATAAGTGCAGTTTCCAATAGTTCATTTGGATCACCTCCTCCAGGAACTACTGGAGATGGAATTAGTCCAGCATGTACTGTTTTTCCAAATGGAACAGCAGATGGAACTAATGATGGAGCAAGTAATATGACGGTTGTTTTAGATTATACTTCTGTAGCGCCAACTTATTTTACAACAGGTGCAACTAATATTGGAAATAGTATTTTCCCTGTGCCTTTAGCGCCAGTTACTCATAATTTAAATGTTGGGGTAACTACAGTTACTTACCAAATTGAAGATATCAATGGAAATGTAAATACCTGTACTTATGACATTACAGTTGAAGATAATATAGTTCCTTCAGCAGTTTGTCAAGGAACTACAATTTATGTAACTCCAGACGGAGGTGCTTATATACTTGATCCGACGGAAATAGATAATGGAAGTTCTGATAATTGTGGCATTGCAAGTATGACGGTTTCTCCAAATACATTTGATTGTAATGATGTAGGAAGTACGGTGAATGTAACATTAGAAGTAACAGATAATTCTGGAAATACTTCTTCTTGTGTTGCTCCAGTAAACGTTCAGATCATTGAAATTTCTCCATCCTTTTCAATTGGTTTATGTGGAAATACAGATTTGAATTTATTTGCAAATGCGCCAGGGGGAGGAATGTATTCTTTTGAATGGTCAGGACCTAATGGTTTTGTTTCATTTGTTGAAAATCCAATTATTTCAAATGCAAGTACTGATTACTCAGGAACATTTGTAGTGACCATTACAGGACAAGGTGGATGTGAGGCAACTGGAGCAGTTACTTTGACCATCAACTCATCGCCCAATACACCAATTGCTACCATTGCAGATGATGATATTTGTACGACAGAAGAAATTGTAATTGAAACTCAATCTTACTCAGGGACAACGATAACTTATAATTGGTATGAAGGAGTTTCTCCAACGGGAACTTTAGTTGGATCCACTCAAGTACCAAGTTTTACCATTTCAAATCCAGCAGCAGGGACTTATTCTTATTATGTAATTGTCGAGGTGGACGCATGTACAACTAATTCTTCTGGAGCAGTAAGTGTTGAGGTAAGTGAAAGTCCGGTGATTACTGAAATTACAAATACACCAATTGATTGTGCCTCTGGAAATGAAGATATGATCTTAACTCCAACGGTGATGCCAGCGGGTGGAAACTATCTTTATGAATGGGTAGGCCCTAATGGATTTTACTCAACATCTATGAATGCAACTTTGCCAGATGTGAGTTCTAATGATAATGGTTCATATACCTTAGTGGTAACAAATGGCCCAGGTGGATGTCAATCTAATCCTTACACGCATGTGATAAGTGTAGATGATTTACCTTCTACTCCAATTATTACTTCTTTAGATAATCAACTTTGTGAAGGAGATTTACTACAATTACAGCTAGTGAATAATCCATATGTAGGAGCAAGTGTTACTTATAATTGGACTCTTCCAAATACATCTGTAGTTACAACTTCAGTTGCATCATTGACGATTAACTCTGTTACAGTTAATGATGGTGGAAATTACTTAGTATCAGTTACCGTTGATGGATGTACTTCTGATGCATCAGGAATGTTTGCTGTAAATGTAAATAGTATACCTTCGGCACCAGTTGCTAGTTACAATGGTCCAGTATGCGAAGGAACAACCTTACAATTAACGACTGACTTTGTTCCCGGAGCATCTTACTTCTGGACTGGTCCTAATAACTTTAACTCTACGAATCAAAACCCATTAGTTTTCCCAGCAGATCAAACTGACGAAGGAACATACTTTGTTTCTGTAGTTGTAAATGGTTGCCCATCTGCAACATCAGCACCACTCTTAGTTGAAGTAAATGATGCACCAGAAGCAGTACTTGCTGCTAATAATGGACCAATCTGTTTAGACGATCCAAATGCAACTTTAGAACTTTCAGTTACAAGTGCTTCTGCAATTCCAGGAGCAACTTATACTTGGTACCAAGCTTCAACTAATTCAGTTGTAGGTGGACCAACCACATCATTGACGACTACTGTTTCTGATTTGACTCCATACACATCAGGTCCGAATGATTTCTATGTCGTGGCAAGTGTAAATGGGTGTCCATCAACTGCTTCCGTTCCAACTACGGTAGACTTTGATAACATTCCTACGAATGGAGCATTTGCAGGAAATGACATTTTCGTTTGTGATAATAACTCTGTCGTCTTAAATGCTCAAGCACCAACAGTTGGTACAGGGCAATGGTCACAGACAAGTGGTTCAACAGTTGTCATTGCAAATCCAAATCAATCAACTACTTCGATTGTTGGATTAACTTCTGGAGAATCTTACACATTTGCTTGGACACTTTCTAATGGTGCATGTGTTGATTATGCAACGGATGAAGTAATCGTTACAGTTGATGTGGCAGTTGCCACAGCTGATGCAGGAGTTGATTTCCAATTGTGTAATGCAACGGAAACTAATCTTAACGCCATTCCAGTTTCAGGTGGTATCACAGGAACTTGGACACAGCCTTCTTCTCAAGCATTGCTTGGAGTTACGATTATAGATTCAAACGATCCGAATACTCAAATTACAGGATTGATGCCTGGTAATAATTATCAATTTATTTGGACATTAAGTAACTTAGGTTGTAGTGATTTTTCTACTGACATTGTGGTCATTACCAATGAGACTACCGTAGGAATAGAGGCATTCGCAGGAAATGATATTGACTTATGTGGAAATGAAGAAACTCCTTTGGCGGCAACTTCTGCCCCAATTGGTTCTACTGGAATTTGGACAACAGCAGGTGGAGCAACAATTATTTCCCCATCTCAACCAAATACATTTGTGGCTGATTTGGAGCCAGGAATAAATACATTTACTTGGACATTGAGCAATACCATTTGCGGAGAGTATGCTTCAGATGAAGTAACGGTTTTCTATGAACCAACACCTATCGCAAATGATGACACTTACGACATTTCATATAATGGATCACTTAATTTAGATGTATTAACCAATGATAATATCATTGGTGGATACACCATCACATACACCGATCCATCGAATGGAACGATTACAGAAGATAACGGAATTTTCTCTTACGAATCTAATTTAGTTTACGTTGGAGTCGATGAATTTATTTATGAAATCTGTAGTGATATTTGTCCTGATGAATGTTCTACCGCTACCGTAACCTTGACAGTTGGAGAAGATGCTTCTTGTGAAATACCAACGATCTTCTCTCCAAATAACGATGGCATCAATCATGAATTCATTGTACCATGTTTGAGTACCGATAAATTTCCTAATAATATTGTCTCCATCTTCAACGAGTGGGGAGATGAAGTATTCCGAGAAGCTCAATACCAAAATAATTGGCAAGGAACTTACAAAGGAGAAGATCTTCCTTCAGGAACTTATTACTGGATAATTGATCTTGGAGATGGAACTACACCAACATCTGGATTCTTAGTATTAGAAAGATAATTTTAAATAATATTCTTAGACAAAATCCTATGTCAAACTAAAATTGAAATTAAAAACGACCGAAGGAAGTATTAATTTTTTTTGACCTTAAAATAGGATTTTTTCTAAGAATCAATAACAAGTGCCCAGCGCATCCTTTTCCAAAAGCAATGGAGGGAAAGGATGCGAAGGAGCTATTTTTATAAAAAAGAATTATGTAAATACGTTGTTAGGAAAAACAAAGCAACACTTTACATTTTTATAAAAACTAAATAAAAAGTAATGAGAAAAATATTATTTACATTCATTTGCGCTCTTTTTGCAATGACTAGTTTTGCACAGCAAGAGCAACATTACACCCAATTTATGTATAATAAATTGGCGTACAATCCAGGATATGCTGGAAGTCACGAGACTGCTTGTGTAACTGGAATTATTCGAAGCCAATGGCTAGGATTAGAAGGTGCACCAAATACTCAAATTTTGAGTTTTAATATGCCCATCTTAAATCAACGTGTCGGAATTGGTGCAAACTTGACTCGCCACACTATTGGTATTTCCCAAAAATTAACTTTGGATGCAGTCTATTCTTACCGAATTCGATTAGCAACTGGAACCTTAGGATTGGGAGTGCAAGCTTCTGTTCGATACTTTAATAATAACTTTGCAGATTCTAGATTAGTTTCTACTGTGCCGATTGCATTGGATAATTCTATCCCTTCTGGCGCACGAAGCAAGTATGTTCCAAACTTTGGAGCAGGTGCTTATTTTAGCAATGAAAGATTTTATGTTGGAGCATCTATTCCAAGATTATTAGGAAACAATATTGATTTTAATGAGACTGGAACTATTCTTTCTGAGGAGAAATTACATGGTTACATTATGACGGGGTATTTATTTGACATCAATGAAAATGTGTCTTTTAAGCCTCAAGCGTTATTAAAGTTTGCTACTAATTCTCCTTTCGATGCAGATGTGAATGCAAGTTTTATTTTTAACAAAAAATATATCGCAGGTCTGACTTACCGATTAGGAGGTTCAAGTAATACTGCTGCAGGAGAGTCGCTTGACATAATGGTTGGAGCACAAATTAGTAACCATATTTTCTTTGGATTATCTTATGATGTGACACTTTCTGAGATCAAAGATTATAGTAATGGTAGTATTGAAGGAGTTGTTAGATATTGCATAGGAAAATCAGAAGGAGAAGATATTGTTAATCCTAGATTCTTCTAAAATAACTGATAGGTATCGGATACCTTAAAGGTATCCGATACTTACATAAAATGTTATTCAATCTTTGAAGTTTTAATTGTAAAAGAAAACTTCACGATCAAAAAGTAATTAACCAATCTTATATCGCACGATTTTTATTTTATAAAGGAATAAAAAGATCTCACGTGAATCCAAAAAAATAACAATGTAAACGTATTGTTATTAAATCATTGTTAGCAATTCATAGCTAACAATTCACACTTAAAAAATTATGTGTCATGTTGAATTATCAGAAACTTATAATGCTATCACTTTTTGCATTTTTGTCACAAATGGCAATTGCGCAACCTTCTGGAAGTGAACTGAAAAGAAATCCAGATGCGGTACAGTTAAGAAATACCGCAAATATTAATACAACTAATCTTGAGTTTTCTCCAACCTATTATCAAAATGGGATTGTCTTTGCTTCCTCGCGAGTAGCTGGAAAAAAAGACAAGAAGATTGATGAAACTTTCTTCGAATTATTTTACTCTGAGACTGACGGAAATGGCGAACCTTTAAAAGCTCGTGCATTCTCTTTGCAGGTTAATTCATTTTTACATGAAGGACCTGTAACGTTTAATCGAACTGGAGATAAAATATTTTTTACAAGAAATAATATCAAAAAGGGTTTGCAAAAAGCAGACTCAAAAGGAGTGACTCGATTGAAAATTTATGAAGCTACAAAAGGGATTTATGATTGGGAAAATATCCAAGAGTTACCTTTTAATAGTGATGAATTTTCATGTGCTCACCCAACACTTTCCTCAGATGGGAATAAACTTTATTTTTCTTCTGATCGACCTGGTGGACTAGGCGGAATGGATATTTGGATGGTGGCAAAAAATGGAGATTTCTGGGGAACTCCTGTAAATATGGGAGACAAAATAAATACTTCAGGGCATGATGTTTTTCCATTTATCCACACTAGTGGAAATTTATTGTTTGCATCGAATGGACATGGTGGAAAAGGTGGTTTAGATTTGTTCATGGCAAATGTTTTGATTGAAGATACAGATGTAAAAAATTTAGGTACACCTTTTAATTCTGAAGGAGATGACTTAGGATTAATTTTAAGTCCTGATGGGAAATCGGGTTATTTTGCCTCAAGTCGAGAGGGTGGTGCAGGAAAAGATGACATCTATTATTTTGATGCAGTCAATGGAATTATGGGAGCAACTACCGCTGAGTTATTGACTTCGATGATTACTATTTATGATTTGAAAAATAATAGTTTAATCGAAGGTGCAGAGATTCGTGTTTTCGAAAAAAGTAATGATGGCTTTTTAAGCGGGGATAATAATTTATACCAAGCAGTTTTACTTCCAGCAAAAGAAGGTTCGAGCGAATTAGTTTTTAAATTGATTCGAAAAGATGCTGGATCATTGGGAGAAGCTGATCAAGTTTCAGATAAAAAAGGAGAAGCTACGTATGGTTTTTATGGAGAAAAAGAATACTTGATTGTCGTAACTAAAGACGGATATTCTGCGAAGGAAACAACTTATTCTACTCTTGGGAATGAGTCAATTTCTAATATTAGAATACCTTTAGAAAAACCAACTTGTGCAACTGTCTCAGGTGTTGTAAGAAATAAACTGACTAATCAATTATTGCCCAATACTATTGTGAAATTTTGGAATGGATGTACTGGTGAAGAGGTGGAGATTTTTTCTAATGATCTAGCTGAATTTGAATATTGTGCCAAGCAAGGATGTGATTATATGATTAAAGGAATGAAAGAAAATTACTCAGGAGATTTCGTAAAACTTCCTGCTACAGAGTTAAACTCAACTGATTTGCGAAAAGATGTTTTGCTTACGCCAACTTCGGGTGGTCCATCCATCGGAGCAGGGACAGTAATCGTTTTGGAAAATATTTATTATGATTTCAACAAGTCATCTATCCGAACTGGAGCAGCAAGAGAATTGGATGAATTGGTAGTGATGATGAAAACGTACTCAAGCATGATTATCGAATTATCGTCACACACCGATAGCCGAGGAGGAAATGATTATAATTTAAAATTATCACAAGCTCGAGCAGAATCTGCTAAGCAATTTTTGAGAGCAAGAGGTATCGATGGTAATCGAGTTCGAGCTGTTGGATTTGGTGAATCCCAACCTCGAAACAAATGTATAGATGGCGTGACTTGTACCGAAGAGGAATATCAATTCAACCGAAGAACGGAAGTGAAAGTTATTAGTATTGATTCACCAGTCAATATTCGATACGGAAATAATGCACCTGATAAAATTGATCGGAAGAATTAAAAGAAGTATTAATTTTCTATCTAAGGCTGTTAGCGTATACAACGTTAACAGCCTTTTTCTATTTGATAAGTAACGATCATAAAAAAGACCTTTCATGTTTATCACATAAAAGATCTAAAATGGTTTTGGGAAATATTTAGCGAGTTATATTGCTTGGTATTGATTCATGTCAAGCCCAAAGTCAATGCGTAATTCTAAAAAGTTATCGTACTCAATTTCAAAAATTCTTAGTACTTCTTTTTCCGAAAGAAATTCACTTGTAGGAATTTCCAATTCATCATTCCAAATACTAAAATTTCCAAAATAGGTTCTTAATTTTTTGTGCATTAATTGTCGTGCACAGTTTTTAATAAATGCTTGGTCAGGTTTTCTACCTTCCAATAATTCCTTCGCAACCTCAACGGTTTCTTTTTGGTAGAGGCGTGCATTTTCGACGATAGCGATTAATTTTTCATCACTATGGTAAAAATACTTTTTGAATAAATGATTAGTCGATTTCATTATTATACTTTTTCGTTAAGCCAATTTTTTTCATTCTTAGACAAGTTTTGTGGTCAAGTTAAAATTGTAATTATAAACGACCAATGGAAGTGTTCATTCCAATTTTCGCTTGACTTAAAGCACAAAATTTGTCTAAGAACTTTTTTATGTTTGTTTTCCTTTTTCCCTTCAAGACCCGAAGTACCTGATGGGAAAAAAGAGGAACAAATTAAACGTTTGGTTTTTTGATGTTTGAGTTATCAAGTTGATTTTTTTTCAAATTGAATTCTATTTTCGTCGTCGAGACAAGAAGGAATTTCGACGAATTATTAAAAAAGGCGATTTTAAGGTTTAGTTTTTTTGATTTTAAAAAAGGAGCGAAAAGGTTAGATTTGATAGTTTATTGAAATATTTTATTTATTTTTAACACTAATTTGTTTACTTTTTGATAAAATATTCTTTTTTTGTGAATCGTAAAAAATAAAATATGAATGCAGTAAAACATGCTGAAATTTCAGTTTATCGTTGTGGAGGTCAAATAGATGATTATTATCCAATTCACAGCTTTATAGATTGCACTAAAGAATTGTGTAGCGATAATCGTCATCGGATCCTTCACACAATGTGGGGAATCAAACGAGTTATCATTCCAATTTTTGGACATACGATTATTAATAGTGATGGTAAATCTATCAATGTAAAGGACCTTTGCGAGCGAGACCATATTCTTGCCGATTATCGAAATCGCTTTATTCCGACACTAACGGATTTTGTTAATTCAATAGATGAAGATGCATTGCCAAAAGATTTTACTAAAAAAATTCAAAGCTTACATCAGCAATATGCACATCAGAAGGAAGTGGCAGAATTACTATTGTCACCTCTAGCACAAACTGGAAGGATGTCTTCACTTTTGATTACTCACAATAGCTGGTTTCTCAATAATATTTTGCCAAAAATATTTCCTGTAACAATACAATTACAAAATTTTGAATTAAGTCCAACTAGTTTTTTTGAGGCAATGAATTTTCAAATTTGGATGGACAATGGAGCAAGTTTTCCTCCTAGTGCACAACGCAATCAAGATTTTTTTGAAGAAAAAATAATTTTATAACAATAAAAATACAAGCAAATGGATTTTCCGAAAAATAAAAGATATCTCATTCGAGCAGTTTCATTTATGTACAATGATGAGTTCATGTATCCAATGGATGGTTTTGGTGAAATCATGGAAACCTATGATAACCTAGAGGATGCAACTCGAATACTCAAACAGTTAAACCATAAGGCAATGCAAGGAATTAGTCCTGAACAGTACCAACCAATTTCTTATTGCTACAAAAATAATAATAAAGAATCCATAGCATTGGATGCTTATCTTCAAAAAACTTTTGATCATAAATTGTTAGTTCCTTCGACTTATTCTGATGGGATGATGGTAGATGGGAATTATCATTTTCCCAATAATTTGACTGAGGAACAAGCTTGGGAAATTCATAAAACTTCAGGTATTCAACATTATGCTTTGATCGAAATCGAAGGAGGAGAATCTGGATTTTGGGGAATTCGTTTAGGGAAATGGTCAAAAAATCCAGGCGAATGGGCAAGCGCAAGTGCTAGTAAATTTAATCAAGAAACACACGAATATTTGCAAAAAAATATTCCATTAGTTTATAATTCAAAAGAAGCTGTTCAAGGAAATATAGAGAATCTGTTGTGGGGCATAGCTAGAACAATTGGAGAAAAGGGAATCCATGGAAGTTTTGAAGAGTTAAGTGAAATGCCTGAAGTTTTGAAGAATTTAGTAGAACAAAATTCAGATATAAAATACGATGAAGCCAATCAGAGTATTACTTTTTCTTGGTTGACGGAAGCACAGTTTACCACATTGAATGGTTTGCTGAAAGATAAAATAATTGAAGTCGTTCCTTTCCCGCTTGCAGAAGTAGAAGCGATAGAAACGGGTTGGATGCCAGACATGTAGTTGGAAATATCTAATTGTAAAAGCCCTTTTGGAAAATTATTTCAAAAGGGTTTTTTATGCTGAAAATAATTTTTACCTAATTTTCTTAGGTAAAAATTTGGATACCTAAAATTCTTAGGTATATTTACTTTATGTTATCAAACGAATTGACAAAAGGAACATTAAAAACCATCATGTTGAAACTCCTCGATGAGGAAGGAAAGATGTATGGTTACGAAATTACTCAGCACGTCAAAACACTTTCTGATGGGAAAATGATTTTGACCGAAGGCGCATTATATCCTACTTTGCACAAGTTGGAAGCAGAAGGGTTAGTGAAAACGAAAAAGGTGATAGTAGGTAAAAGAATGCGGAAATATTACTCTCTTACCATCAAAGGAAAGAAGGCCAACAAAAGTAAACTTGCTGAGTTTCAGGAGTTTATCAATGCGATGCAATTAATTTTAAAACCTAAAATAACTTCCTCATGAAAATAGAATTGAGTGAGGAACAAGTTTTTTTAATTGAAAAAAAATTAGAAGAATTAGGATTGAATTATGTTCCACTTCAAGATGAAATTTTAGATCATATCTGCTGTATGACAGAAGATGATATGCAAAATGGAAAAACATTTGAGCAAGCCAATCAAGCGATTTTTGAGAATTTTGGAAAAGATGAATTACAAGAATTACAAGAACAAACTATTTATTTTACTCATCAAAAATCGCAACGTATGAAAAATTTTGCTCTAACAGTTTTTGCTCTTTTATTAATTCCATCCACCATTTTCTTTTTATCTGGTAATAAAAAAACAACCATTGTCAAAGGAATTCAACCTCCTTCGCCACAAGAGATGATGACAATGGAAAACCTTTTGGCTGAATCAAATCAAATGGATTTAGCTACTCATGTAGATTTGCATGATCCTCCAAGTATCAAGCCACTAGAAGGAAGTTTTAAAGTTAATTCTGGTTTTGGGAGAAGAATACATCCTATTTTTAAAAAGAAAATATTTCACTCAGGTATTGATTTAATTGCACCAGTTGGTACTCCTGTTTTAGCAACAGCAAATGGAATCGTTTTAGAAGCTGGTGAAAAAGGAAAGCATGGGATTAGAATTTTATTACAACATGACGATGAATTTAAAACAATGTACTCTCATCTAAATAAGGTTGAAGTAAAGGTTGGAGATAAGATTAAAATCGGAGAAGTGATAGGTTTAGTTGGAAGTACAGGAGTTTCAACTGGGCCACATCTACATTATGAAGTAATTAAAGATGGCAAAAAAGTAGATCCTGAAAAATACTTTAATCCATAAAGAATTGATTAGCTTGATTGAAAAGTGATAGTCAAAAAAATTACTATTCATCTTTTCATTAAAAAGGTTGTTTGCGAGAGTGAACAGCCTTTTCGTTTTTATCGTTGATTAAATGCTTTAAAATCTTGATTTAGGATTTTAAAATCCAATTTGCCATTCATCCGTTTGAGATGTTCGGTGATGACGATGGCTTTGTTGATTCTGATTTCAGAACTTTTAGGTTTGCCGATGATATAAAGTAAACTTCGTTGTTTGCCTTTGGTCAAAGCATGAAAATATTGTCTGGCTTCATCATCAATTTTTAATAACTCATCCATTTCTTCAGGCATAGGCATGCCGTATTTACTTTCATCAGGTTCTAATTTTACGGATACTTTTGAGCCTACTCGCAGACGATATATTTTACGAACTTCTGCATTGATGTGAATAAAATAAATTCCTTTTCCTTTTGGCATAAATGCACATGGAAATTGATACTCATTATTCAAAGTGCAAGTAAATCGCTTTATATTTTTTTTAGAAAAAAACTCCACAACTTCTTCTGGAACGATGAGGTGATGACCATAAACATTGCTATTTTGAAAATTATCTATTTTTCCTTTGAATTCCATTTTTGCTTTTTGTGAAATTAATAATAAATGATGATATTAAAAACATCGTTTATTAACCAAAAGAAATCGTGTATGATTTCTCATATTCTTGGAGGATATGGATAATTGCTTTTTTAAGAATCTCCATAGATGAATAATGTTTGGGTTCTAACCAATAGTGTTTTATCATTTTCCAAAGTATTTGAATAAGATTAAGTTCTGGAGAATATGCTGGAATGAATTGTAATAACATTCCCTTTTTCTTTAAGAGATTTACGCATTCGTTTCCACACCAAATCAGCTTTTTTAAATATCCGTTTTATAGTTCTTGGACTCGATTCCTTTCTAAAAATGATCTTCTGTTCAACTGTAAATACTTTAATTCGCTGAAACAAAATCCGATCTTCTTCTTTCAATAAAATATATTTCTTTCCCATTATAGAAAAATAAACAAGACCTTGAAGACTTGATTTCTTTTACCCTATTACTTATTTATCTGACTACTAAAAAATAAAGAGTCCACCGAAAAAACGATAGACTCTTTGATAACTAACACACGCCCTAAATTCTTGATATTTTGAGTTACCTTATGCTAACCCTTTTAACAATATTTTATTGAAAAGGAGATTCAAAAGGAAAATTAACTTCTTGGAATAGGCGTGGAAAGAAAAAAGGAAAGTTCTCGCCGAAGCGAGAACTTCCGAATGATAACTAACACACGCCCTATAATCTTGACATTTAGATTTTTAATTTGGCAAAAAACCCAAATGCTATTGTCGTAATATCTAAAGCATGAATTCTTATTAAGAATTCTTAGAATTAAAAATTATATAGGCGAAGCTAGTATTTTAGAGCATTTTTGAATTATCAAAGTATAGGCTTTGTTTGTATAATTCTACTCTATTGTGGCGTGTATAGATTATATCAAACGGCAAGAATTTGATATGGTTTCAATTTATTTTATAAAAGATTATATTTTTTTCCTTAGCTACAAGTAAAGTAACATCAGGCTAGTCTGATGGAAGATTTTTTTCTAATAAATTTTGAATTTTGTTTTGATCAATTTGAGACATCGTAACAGAATGGAGTATCAAAAAAGAGTATTATGCTTAGTCTTTTGAAAAAAATTGATGAATGAAATTAGAGATGGAATAAGTTGTGTTTTCTTCAAAAAAAAACTCACCCTAAAAGTAAGGTGAGCTTCTATTTCTGAAGTTGAGGGTATTATTTATACCTGAGCCATTCCGCCATCTACAGGGATTTCTGCACCTGTGATATAAGATGAATCATCGGAAGGCTGCTTTGCTTGAACCATAAACAGAAACTCCTGGCATTCCTTTTACATTCGAAACAGATGTGTTAAAATGGTTTTTCCTCCAGGGTTAATTTGATTGACAGCTTCATTGACTGTGAGAACTGGGCCTTTGACATTGATGTTATAAATTTCGTCAAAGGAATCTTCTGTGATTTGACCAGTTGGAGCTGCTTTAAATATTCCAGTCGAACATTCATATCAAATAACCTTTTGTATTTTTGGAAAAAAATTAGGTGCAACTATCAACTTTACCTTCTGTCTTTTTAATTAAACTGGATCGAGCTTTTGGATTATAACAACATTCATCGCGAACTCGTTGAGGATTGCAAGTTGGGAAAACGGCAAGCTCAATTCGAATTGTATCGACTTTACTCGAAAGCGATGTACAATATTTGTTTGCGTATGTTAAAGAATGATATGGATGCAGAAGATCTTTTGCAAAATTCATTTGTTGATATTTTTACTAAATTAGATTCCTTCCGATTTCAATCTTCTGTTGGAGCTTGGATTAAAAGAATAGTCGTCAATAATTGTATTAATTTTTTGAAAAAACGACGATTAGAAATCCAAGAATTAAATGAACAAATTACGCAACAACCAGAACCGGAGGAAGAAATTTACATTCCAAAATTCTCTGTCGAATCCATCAATCATGCTTTGTTTCAGTTACCAGATGGTTATCGGGTGGTATTTACACTATATCTGATGGAAGGATATGATCATAAGGAAATTGCAGAAATTTTAGAAATATCAGAAGCAACTTCTAAGTCGCAATTTAGTCGAGCCAAAAAGAAGTTAAGAGAAATTATCAGAAGAGAAAAACAAGAAGAACGAGGTCAAATATTTTAAAAATCATAATCAGCTAATCAAAAAAAATAGACATGAGTGACCGTCTCGAAGAATTTATTAACCAAAATCGTGATCAGTTTGATGATAAGGTTCCAAACCTAAAAGTTTGGGCTAATATCGAAAAACGACTTGATCCTCCGCAAGCCAAGCGGATCTCGATAAAACGAATTATAAGCATTGCCGCATCGGTGCTTATCTTATTATCAACAGGTGCGTTTTTAGGAAATTATTTTACAGCAGAGGTAAATGATCCAATTGCCGACTTTGACGATTATCCTGAATATGGAAAAAAAGAAAAAGATTTTAAGCAGAAAATTAAGAATAAAAAAGCTCAATTAGCTAGTTTTAATTATGATACATCAATTAATGATGACCTAGTTGACTTGGATCAAACATTGGCAGATTTGAGAGCAGAGTTGGAAGATGTGCCCAAAGGAAGTGAAGAACAAGTTTTGCAAGCGATGTTGAAAAACTATGAAACAAAAGTAGCCATTTTAGAAATTGTTTTGGAAAAAATAGCTTTAACTCAAACGAAAAGAGATAAAAAAAATGAAGGTTCTGAAATGTAAAATAGGTTGGTTATTGGCGATTCTTATATTCATGGGACAATCTGTTTCGGCAAAAGAATTTGAGCGGAGTATAAAAAAGAGTAGTCCCATTTCTGCGAATGGGCAAGTAGAGTTATCTAACACTCGAGGGACAATTGATGTCAGGACATGGAACAAAAATGAGGTGAGCATTGATGTCCTCATTACCGTCAACGCCCGAAATGTTGCAGATGCAAATGAAGTTTTTGATCGTATTCAAATTAAATTTGATCGCTATAAAAATACGGTCAATAGTCGAACAATTATTCGTGATGTACCTAAGTGGAATTGGAATTATGTGCGAAGTGAGTACACCGTAGATTATGTAGTTTACATGCCAAAAAAATGCAACTTGTCTTTGTTTAATAAATATGGCGATGCATTGATTGCAGAGTTGGAAGGGAAAGCGTCACTTTCGGTTCAGCATGGAAATATTAGATTACAAACAATAGAACGATTATTGACCTTGGATTTAAAATATGGTAATTGCACGGTTGCTCAGGCGGCTAATTCTGAGATAAAAATGGTTCACGGAAATATCCGATTAAAGAAGGCGGAGAATATTAATTTTGCTACAAGTTATTCTAAAATTAATGTGGATCAAGCAGCGGATATTAAAAGTACAAGTATTAATGATACCTATAAATTAGGCATTGTTCAAGAGTTTAGGAATGTAGGGAAATATGATAATATTACTATCAAGCAAGTTGATAATATTATTGTCTTTTCTAAATTTACTGATTTCAAAATTGATGTTGTGAAGAAACATGCTGATTTTGATATGTTGTATGGAAGCGTAGAAATTGCTAAAGTGACAGATGGATTTTCAGATATTTTGATGGTGGGAGAGAATACTGATTTTCAATTGCATGTAGAAGAAGGTAGTGATTATAAAATGGATGCAACTGCTCGATATGCAAATTTAAAATATCCTACAGTTTCCAAAATTATTTGCAAAGATAAAAAAGGAGATGAGCAAAAGGTAGAGTTTTATGTTGGCAAAAAAGTTAATCCATTTAGCTATATCAAAGCAAGAGTAAAGTATGGAGATGTCAGCATTAAATAGCAGTTAACTTTTCTTCCAAGATTTAAAATAAAAAAGCGGAGTAATGATTTTTCATAATCATCACTCCGCTTTTTTGTTAACAGTTTACCGTTATTTATCGGATTTTTACCTTAGCTCCAAATCTTACTGAACTTGAATGAATTCGATCTTCATTAGGCCCAATTCCGTCGATCAAGAAATGCCGTCGATAAATTGGTTGTAAAAATAAACTCCAACGGTAAGTGAATTTTCTTTCTACTCCAAAACCTAAATTGGCAGTTAAGTAACTATTTTCTCTAAAACCACCACCTTCAAGAATACCTTTATATAATGAAGCTTCATTAGCAATTTCGCTTTCATTGATAGAAATAGATCTACCTAATGTTCTTTCTTCATCTTCTAACTGAAAGTTAAAGTTATTTTGAAGTGCCATATTAATAGAAACTCCAGTCAGACTGTACATTCTCCATTTATTTTTTACTAAGAAACTATATTGAATATTTAATGGAACTTGAACCATATTTAATTCAGCATCATCCCATTGTTCTTCAACAAATCCACGAGCAACACTTCCGATAATATTAGCTTCTTCTCGTTGTTGGTAACTAATAGAATTATACGAAATACCCGTTTCAATCAAGAATCTTTTAAGTTGGAAACCAAGAGCAAATCCTCCACCATATCCATATCGATATCTTTGATACACATCCCACGCTCTTTCATTATTATTATAAAAATCAGAATCTACAAAGTTGAGATCAGTAGAACCATACATACTAAAGAAAACTTCATGAGTTCGTAATTTTTTATGCTCAATCAATTGAGCTAAAGAAAAACGATCTTTTCTAAAGTTATCCATTTTGACAAATGAATTCATCAAGGATGGCAAAGGAGAAATTTGAATAATTAGTTTTTCTTTTAAAATCTCCTGCTCATTTAATGCTAATGTTTTTTCAAGAGAAAGAGAAGTAGTCTTTTGTTTTTTATTTTCTAAAAGGCTAATTGAATTAACGTTAGTTAGAAATGGAGAAATAGGAATTCGATCATCTAAAATTGGTGGAGTAGGAGTTGTAGCAATTGCATTTTCATTAACTGGATTTGATTTCAGAATTAATGATGGTATTTCACTCTCTACGTTTTCAACAATTTTATTTTGATCAACTTGGTTGGTAGAAGGAATCGTTTTTTCAAAAGAATCGACAAATTTATTTTCCAATTTTGATTGGTCACTTAAATTTGTCGAAAGGTCTTTCGTATTATTTTGAGTTGAATTAGTTTTCGCTATTGGTCTTAAATCAGGTGTAGTTTTTTTGTTGGGGAAATAATTAAAAGCAGTCCAAACTAATAGTAAGACGATAGCTGCTTCAAATAATTTAGTAATAAAAACTTTACGTCGATAAGCATATTCCTCATCCAATCGAGCAGACATCATTTCCCAATGCTCATGATTATAGGCAGGTTGCATATTTTTTAAATGCTCATATGCCATAGAATCTAAGTAAATATCTTCCATTTGTGGATCAAGTTCAGCGTCAGCCATAGAAGCATCTAATTTACTTTCCATCATCCCCCAATCCATCGGAACGAATGCTGCACCTTCTAGATTTTCTAAAGAGCCTTTCAATGCCTCATCAAGACTATCCGCATCCAATTGTTCATTCATTGACGACCAATCCATTGGGATGTATTTTTTACCATCCAAATGCTCCAATGATTGTTTAATAAAATCGTCAAATTTCTTATTCTCCATATTGTATTGATTTCGCCGCAAGAATCGCTTTAAGTTTGTGTCTTGCTTTTACCAAATTTGATCGGGAAGTACTTTCCGTAATTCCTAATTCATTCGCTATTTCTTTGTGTGAAAAACCTTCAATTACGTAAAGGTTAAAAACGGATCGGTATGCAGGAGATAAGGTTTGGACGGCTGAAAGAATTTCTTTTTCAGTTACTTGGCTGAGTGCATCAGGCGAATTGGAACTAATATTATAAGCAGTATCCAAATCTTCGGTTCTTCTACGAACATTTTTTCGATAAAAATCAATCGCAGTATTCACCATAATCCGACGCATCCAAGCAGAAAGAGAAGTACCAGGTTGGTACTTTGAAATGTTTTTAAAAACTTTAATAAATCCTTCATGCAATACATCTAATGCATCATCCTTGTTATTTGAATATCGAAGACATACGCCCATCATTTTGCTATAATATTCTTTATATAGCAATTGCTGTGCATCTCGATCCTTGCGAATACATGCTTGGATGAGATCGTTTTCTTCGTAATTTAAATTCAAGGCTAATTCCATAGAATGATTGTTAGAATTAAAGTTAGCCTAAAAAAACCGAGAATCCCAAACACAAGTTTAATATTTGGAATTATCCTCCTAGTGCATAAAATATTTTACATTAAAAGGAACGATTGAATTTAGGTATTTGCTGCGTTTTCAAAGGCTTTTTAAATAAATTTTTCCTTATTAAATATCTATAAAAAACGATTAATATGATGTTTTCTTAACGTCAAAGCTTTCTTTTTTAGATAAAGCACAATATCCACTTTAACGTTGAAGTCATGTACTTGATTTTTAATTAACATATAAAAGTATTTTGAGAGCTCTTTTGATTTACTATTTTTGCTGAAATTTTCACTAATTGAATAATTAAAATATCATGAAATTTCAACAAACAGTAGAAAAATCAGCCGAAATAGGAGAAGGAATCAACTATGACAAGATCTTAGATTTAATAATTAGTATTTCTACGAATTTGGCTATGGCAATAGTAATTCTAGTAATAGGTTTTTGGATAGTCAAAAAAGTAATGAAGGTTTTAGAATTATCTCTTAGCAAATCAAACCTTTCTCCTGAGATTACATCCTTTCTTTCCTCTTTATTAGGTATGGTAATGAAAGTGTTTATTCTTTTGGCTGCCATTGGACAAGTGGGAGTGGATACAGCCTCTTTAGTAGGTTTGATAGCGGCGGCAGGTTTTGCAGTTGGGATGGCACTTCAAGGAAGTTTGGCCAATTTTGCCGCAGGAATTATGATTATGGTTTTTAAACCTTATAAGTTAGGGGATTGGATAGAAACGTGTGAAAAATTTGGAAAAGTGGAAAGCATCCAAATTTTTAATACAACCATCGTTACACCAGGACAAAAAGTTCACATCATTCCCAATGGTCAAGTAATGGAAGGAGTGATTACCAATTTTTCTCAAAAAGGAACAATTCGATTAGAATTAAATGTGACGATGCCTTATGCAGAGAATTTTCCAAAAGTTCAAGGTATTATCAAAAATGCCTTACTGACTGTTCCTACTATCTTAAATGATCCTGAACCTGAAATAGGAATCGAAACTTATGATAGCCATAATGTGGTTTTGGCGATACGTCCATTTATTAACCCCAATAATTATTGGGGAGCAACTTACCAATGTCATGCTGCGATTAAAAAAGCATTTAATGAAAATGGAATTCAAGTAGCTTACTCTGAAGGAATTGAATTGGGAGATATTGGTGCGTAAAATGGGAAATAGTTGATTGATAAAATAGTTAATCAGCCGAAAGGGAAATCCCGATTTCCTGATTAACTATTTTACCAATCAACTAAAAATTAGTTTTTGATGATTTTCTTAGTGCCAATTCCATTTTCATTATGTATTCTTACATAATAAATTCCTGATGGAAAATTAGAAGCATCCAATCGTTCTTTAGTGTTTGCAATTGTATTGTTATAAATTACTTGACCTAGATTATTCACTACAGAAATTTGAGTTTTTTCATTCAAAATTTCTTCATTAACTTCTACGAAAAATTCATCTGTAACAGCAGTTGGGTATACATTTAAATCCAAAGTTTGAGTAGGTAATTTGATTGAAGTTGGAACTGTCGCAAATCGGTAAACTTGTCCACTTGCTGGATCAGAATCTAATCCAGGAATAGAGTAAGTATCCAAAACAGTCACATCCGAAGATGTAATAGTTGGGTTAGTTGCCTCTCCTGTTAAGTGCCAAAATGCTTCAAACTCATCTGTGACATTAGAGATGTTTTCAATCATTCCACAAACAGGGGAACCGTAATCATGGATGGTAGCAGCATCGGGAAGTGTACTTGGCCCAAACCGAACCTCAATGTTATTGCTACCTTCGTAAAGCCAAGCTTGAAAAGAAATTGTATTGTTAGCAGTTGGTGAAGTCATATTAAAAATTTCCTCATAAAATCCACAATCTTTCCATTGGATTTTTAAAATTTGTTGACCTGCAGCTCCTTCTATAGAATATGAAATCGTTGATTGATTAGCAGGATTGACATTCTCTATATCCGCAAGGTCATCAAAGTAAGGGATCAAAACTTCGATAGAGTCGGTAGTATATATATCTTCGAAAACCAGCCACGAACCTAAACCAGAAATGAATATGGTACTGTAAGTATTTCCATAAAAATCAAAATTGAAACCAATAGGAATTGTATAGTCGGGATCATCCCAATTGTCACCAACTGATGTTAACTCAGTTGCCCCTTCAAGGTCTGTATAAGTATCTGTTTCTATTTCCAAAAAATAAGGAAAGGTTTGAGTATAACTATTTGAAAAAATAAATAGAGAAAATAAAACTAGAAAAAATTTTGTAAAAGAGTTTTTCATAAAAAAAGTTTTTAGAAGTGAATTAATTAATGTTAAACAATTTGTTTTAAGAATGATATTAAAATTATTATATTTGTGGGCGGAAAATTAGATAAATCAAATTATAGAAACAACTAATGTTTTTAACTTGTGATAATTTTAACACCACATAATTTTATGTTATTTTTTCAGAAAAAGTAACCCATTATTTTGGATCAATTTTAAGAAATACGAAACAAAGAAATATTTAATAATAGAATGAGTAAAAAGGGAAAAAGTAAAAAACCAGTTTGGACACCTAAAAATGGAACTGGGACAAATGAAGATGGTGTCATTACACTCACAGGAATGTATAAAGATTATTTCTTGGATTATGCTTCCTACGTAATTCTAGAGCGTGCCGTTCCTGCCTACGAAGATGGACTCAAACCTGTACAACGCCGAATCCTTCATGCACTCAAAGAAATGGATGATGGTAGATATCATAAAGTAGCTAATGTGATCGGTCAAACGATGCAATATCATCCACATGGTGATGCTGCTATCGGAGGTGCATTGGTCAACATGGGGCAAAAAGATTTACTCATCGATCCGCAAGGAAACTGGGGGGATGCTCGAACTGGTGATGGCGCAGCAGCACCTCGATACATCGAAGCACGATTGACAAAGTTCGCTTTGGAAGTTGCTTTCAACGCACAAACTACTGAATGGCAGCTTACTTATGATGGTCGTAAAAAAGAGCCGGTCAATTTACCAATGAAATTTCCTTTGCTACTTATGCAAGGTGCAGAAGGAATTGCAGTAGGACTTTCTACCAAAATCTTGCCTCATAATTTTATCGAACTTATCAAAGCATCGATTAAAATCTTGCAAAATAAGCCATTCAAAATTTATCCAGATTTTATGACTGGAGGAACAATTGATGTGTCTGATTATAAAGCTGGAAAACGAGGTGGAAGAGTTAAAGTGCGATCTGTGATTGAAAAAGTAGATAAAGATACTTTGGAAATTAAAGAGTTGCCTTACGGAATCACAACGGCTAATTTGATGGATAGCATTGTTAAGGCAAATGATAAAGGGAAAATTAAAATCAAAAAAGTAACAGATAATACGGCGAAGGATGTTTCGATTATCGTTGATTTGGCTTCAGGAGTTTCGCCTGAAGTTACGATGGATGCTTTGTATGCTTTTACCAATTGTGAAGTTTCCATCGCACCAAATGCCTGTGTAATTGTTGATGATAAACCTCTTTTTCTTTCTGTAAATGATTTATTAAAATTCAGTACGGAGGCGACAAAAGATTTGTTGCGGCAAGAATTAGAAATACGAAAAGGAGAACTTGAGGAGAAATGGCATTTTGCAAGTTTGGAAAAAATATTTATAGAAAATAGAGTTTATCGAGAAATTGAGGAGTGTGAAACGTGGGAAGAAGTGATCGAAACGATTGATCGAGAATTGAAAAAATATATTGTTACTCCAAAAGATAAAGCCAAAAAATCAGATAAACGATTACACCTTTTCAGAGATATAACAAAAGAAGATATTGCTCGATTAACCGAAATTCGGATCAAGCGTATTTCAAAATATAACTCTTTTAAGGCTGATGAATTAATTGCAAAAATTGAAGAAGAGTTAAAACAAGTCAAACACGATTTAGCAAATTTGACTAAATATGCCATCGCATACTTTGAAAGACTTTTAGCAAAATATCGAAAAGGCAAAGAACGAAAAACGAAAATCGAATCATTCGAGACCATCAAAGTTGCTATGGTTGTTGCCAACAATTCGAAACTCTATGTGAATCGGAAAGAAGGATTTATCGGTTCTGGGTCAGGTATGAAAAAAGAAGAATTTATTGGTGAGTGTTCTGACATTGATGATATTATTGTTTTTCGAAAAGATGGCGTTTTAAAAGTAAGTCGAATTTCCGATAAGATTTTTATGGGAAAAAATATTTTGCATGTAGCAGTTTGGAAAAAAGGAGACGAGCGAACTACTTATAATATGATCTATGTTGATGCAAAATCTGGTCGCTCAATGGCCAAACGATTTCATGTAAAAGGAATCACTCGTGATCGTGAATATGATTTGACTAAAGGAGCAAAAGGTTCGAAAGTTCACTACTTGACTGCCAATCCAAATGGAGAATCAGAAATCGTAACGGTTCAACTTTCGCAAGGTTGTTCAGCTCACAAAAAGGTTTTTGATTATTATTTTGATGAATTGGAAATCAAAGGAAGAGCTGCCAATGGAAATATCGTAACCAAATATCCGATTAGAAAAGTAACTCAAAAAGAGGTTGGAAAATCAAGTTTAGGTGCTCAAAAATTATGGATGGATCAAGTCAGCGGAAGATTGAATGCGGAGGATCGAGGAATTTTCCTTGGAGATTTTGACACAGGAGATTCAATTTTTGCTCTGTATAAAAATGGAACTTACGAAGTTGTTGATTTCGATATGACCAAACGATTTGAACCAAAGGAGTTGTTGCACATTGGAAAATTAGATCCAAGTTTAGTCGTCAGCGCAGTTTATTATGATGGTGCTAAAAAATGGACAATGGTCAAACGTTTTAATATTGAAACCACAACCAATGATCAAATTTTCAATTATATGACCGATCATAGAATGTCGAAATTGCTCTTTGCATCGGTCAAAGATAATCCACGCATTGAGTATGGTTACAAAGTGAAATCGAAAAAAATGACAGGTGAAGTCAGCCTTGCAGAATTTATTGATGTCAAAGGTTGGAAAGCACTTGGAAATAAATTGAGCGACCAAAGATTGACTGGTGTAAAAGAGGTCGATGCTAGTAATAAGGAAAAACTTTCCCCTGGAGATTCAATAGAATTTGATGTAAATAAAAAGGATAAAGGCCAGGGCGAATTATTCTAATTTTTCAAAAAAATACTTTAAGATATTAGAAAGGTGTTCCAAACTTGTCTTGGGACACCTTTTTTTTAAATATTATATTTATTAATGTAATAATGCTTAATATACTGTCACAAATACATGCGATAAAAAAACTTATTGGCATTGTTTTCCTTGGAAGGTATTTAACGGTTAACCTAATCGTTACTTTTTTCTAACACACAAAACTAACTTGAAGAATCCCCACTTCATGATATTCTACAATTAATTATGACATTCCCCATGTCTATTACCTTCACCTAACCCATTTTTATTATGAAAAAAGTTTTATTAACCTTTTTTACTTTTTACTTTTTACTCTTTTATTGCTATTCAAGCTCAATGTAGCGTTGACTTTGGGAGTACTGATGGAACTTTCACTTTTGCCAATGTTTCAGGATCTGATATTGTAAATGGAGCAGCAAGTGGTGCGAATGCCACAAGCACTCAAGGTTTTGATATTTGGAATGAAGGAGCCGCTCCACTCGATTGTTCAGCAGGAGGAGGAACAGCCAATGATATTACATTTGATTTTGAGATAATTCATGCATTTGATGCCAATACTCCAGGAGATGGAATAATTGATACTTATGCTGGTTCTACTCATGATATTACTCAATCCACATCAGGACTGAGAGGAACAACTCCTCTTGGGAATTCAGGAACCAATGAAACATCAACTGGAGATGTCAGAGGCTACAAGATTACTGTAAGGTTTGCCAATCACATTAATGTTACTGCCGATGAAATTACTGTAAATACTACAAGTGTAAATACAGCAGGAAAAGCATTTGAATCGACAGCTGTCACTTTCTTAGATGAGACTGGAACTCCATATGGAACAGCAACTTATGAAGGTTATTATGGTAACGGTTCAGCAGGTGCCTCAACTGACGGAAGTTGTTCGATACCTGCTCCAGGAGTGGCATGGTCCACAACAGGAACAGGAGTTTACACCATGCAAAGTACTTCTACTGTTACTTTAGATACTCCATTAAATCCATGTACTCCAATAGGAGGATCTAATGGAACTGATGATAACAAAGATGTAGCAGCAGTTGCTGATGCAGGGTTACTAGCAACTGATGAAATTGGAGGATTTACTTTTACTGTTTACTTGGAAGATATAGCTCCATCGACTGCACCAGGTGCCAATACTTTAACTGCAACATCTTTTACAAGTACTGTAAATGGATTTGAGATAAGTGCAGCACTTCCAGTCGAATTGACTTCTTTTGATGCAAAAAAATCTGATGAAGAAGTTATTCTAAATTGGAATACAGCTTCCGAAATTAACAATGATTACTTTGAAATAGAGCATAGTAATGATGGAACAGATTTTACTAGAATAGGAAACATGGAAGGAAAGGGACAGTCTAATTTATCTAACGACTATCGTTTTATTGATGCTCAACCAAATAATGGATTAAACTATTACCGTCTCAAACAAGTAGACTTTGATGGGAAATATGAATACAGCGATATTGTATTTGTTGATTTTAAAATGGAAGATAAAGTGAAAATTTTCCCAACACTTTCTACCTCTGAAATTAATGTTGTCCTTCCAGAAAGTGGAAGGGATATAAACTATGAAATTTTAAATTTCACAGGACAAATTATACAAGAAGGAACTTTTGATAACAATACAATTACAAGTAAAATTAATATTCAAAACTTTCCTGTTGGAAACTATATAATCAGAATTGGAAATAAATCTTTTTCTGAAATATTGAGATTCAATAAAATCCAATAATATGATTTGAAGTGTGAGGAGAATTATTTCTTCACACTTCAAATCATTCTATTCTGTTTTTTACTCACGCCTTTGTTTTGTACATTTTTCTCAGAAAAGTGAAATAAATTTTTTGAGATTCTTTTTTGAAATTGATTCCCCATCAATTATTATCAAAACATTATCATGAAGCATTTTAATTTTTGTGAGAAATCAACTTTTATTTTTATTTTATTTTCCCTTAGTTTTTCAAATATTTTCCAAGCCCAAATTCCACCTGATTCATTAAGTGGAGAAGACTTGCGAGTATGGTTTAAAACTAATTGGTTCGATGGATTGCACACCACTTTGGGCTACGATGGAGTGAACGGTGCTCGAAGTTATATGTACAATATAATTGACAACCATAATGATACCGTTACTTGTGTTTACTCAGGACATAAGGAATACCGAGCTTATGATTTGACTCGTGCGGCAGGGACTCCAGGGATGACTCCGATCAATTGTGAACATTCAATTCCACAAAGTTTTTTTGGTTATTTAGAGCCGATGAAGTCAGATATACATCATTTATATCCTGCTTATCAAAGTTGGAACAGTACAAGATCAAACCATCCATTTGCAGATATTGTTGATGCTGATACTGAAAAGTGGATGCACTTGATTTCAAGTCAGACTTCCATTCCTGCTTCAAATATTGATTTATTTAGTGAATTTAAAAGTGGCTACTTTGAACCTCGAGAAGATCACAAAGGAAATTTGGCAAGAGCGATTTTTTATTTCTATACAATGTATCCAACCGAGGCGGGCAACATGAGTTTGTTAGGTGATATTAATACATTTTATCAATGGCATTTGAATGATGCAGAGGATGCATTGGAATACCAAAGAGATGATGACATTTATACTTACCAAGGAAATGCGAATCCATATTTGAGCAATCCAGGCTGGATGACAAGGGTTTTTGAGTTAGGTAATTTACCGCCTCCAGAATTAGCATTTAATGCAACAGCATCAAGCATTACTATTTCTTGGGGAGACATGCCTACAGAAACTGGATACAAGATTTATCGGTCAATTGATGATGTGACGTATAACCAAATTGGAACAACATTAAATGCAGATACAGTAAAATTTATTGACAATACTGCTCTTCAAAATACAACTTATTATTATCACGTGACGGGCGAGTATTCAGGAGGGAGTAGTGTGCCAAGTGGTTCTGTGAGCGGGATGTTGTTGCCAGCTATTCCACCAAATGCAGTTTCCAATTTAGCATTAACGGTAGGAGCAACTTCACTTGATTTAACTTGGAGTGATGTGGAGGGAGAGGAATTTTATCAATTATATCGCTCGACTGATAATTCTATCTTTAACCCACTTGGAGCGGTCTTGTCATCTAACACAACTTCATATTCTGATAATTCAGCAGTTGCTGGAACTAATTATTACTA
>JBGCFD010000124.1:0-3829 GCA_045106765.1 Saprospiraceae bacterium
TAATAAGATGAATAATTCAATCAAAAACTTCGCAAGCAAATTAAATGTGACACAAGTAATTAATAAAAAAGGATTAGCAAGTATTAAAGGAGGGGCAAGCGATCCACCACCCTTCGGATTAGGAGCAATGGTAAGTGATCCACCACCATTCGGATAAGAGGAAGGGAAATTAAAAAACTAAATTAGTGAACAAGAGGTCTCGTTTTTCAAGCAACGAGGCTTAAGAGCAGAAAATAAAAGCTAAACACCGTATAACATTAATTAAATAAAACAATATAAGAACCTCTGTAGTCATTTGATTACAGAGGTTTTTATTTAGTTAGAAAGCGACAAATTTGATTTAGAACAAAATCTAAATCATGAATAGTTTTTTAAATCAGTCATTCTAATATTTTTGATTACTTCTTGTCAAGAAATAAGTGAATTAGAAACTCTTGGTCAGCATTATCAAGAACACAATGATTACAAAAGTCTTCAAAACATAGTCAATAAAATGGAATTGAATGCTGATACCTTATTCGTGAAAAGTATTTTAGGAAAACCCATTGATATGGGGTTTGATTATCGCTATTTGATTGATTCTGTAGGAGAAAATGGTTGTGTAATCGGAGCAGTATTTCATATCAATGAATTTGGAAAAATAGATCAAAAATGGATTGATGAAATTTGTGAATAAATTCAATCAGACCTTATCTGTTTCTAAAGTATAAAAAAACATTTACAGCTTCTTTTCCAAATATAATTTTCTTACCTTTGCGCCGCTAAAATAATTACTTAACCACATACCGTTGATTTTCAACGATTTATAAAAATCGGAAAAACAATAGGTATTACAAATTTAAGATTCAAATATGTCAGATGACAAGAATCTAAAAGAAACTTCAGAAGAAGTTAAAGACGTAGTGGTAGAATCGACAGAGGATACCAGCGTTGACAAAATTGCATTAGAAGAATTGGTAGAAAAGAAAGCAGACCAATTCAGTACTCCTCACGATGACTTCGATTGGGAATTAGGAAACGGACTTGCGTCTCCATATACAGACGAAGAAAAAGCAAAATACCTAGCAGAATACGAAGCAACCTTGACATCGGTTTTAGAAAATGAAATCGTAAAAGGAAAAGTATCATCCATTAATAGCGGTGATGTAGTATTAGACATCAATTACAAATCTGACGGTTTATTATCATTGTCTGAATTCCGAGATATGCCAGATTTGGCTATCGGGGATATGGTAGAGGTGTATGTTGAGCAACAAGAAGATGCGAGAGGTCAATTAATCCTTTCTCGAAGAAAAGCGAAGTTATTAAGAGCTTGGGAGAGTATTGTTGATTCATATAAAAACGGTACTATTATTAAAGGTAACGTTGTTAGTAAAACTAAAGGTGGATTAATTGTAGATGCAGGTGGATTGGAAACATTCCTTCCAGGATCTCAAATTGATATCAAACCTATCATTGATTACGATGCATACGTTGGTAAAACAATGGAATTCAAAGTTGTTAAAATCAATGAAGTAATTAAAAATGCAGTTGTATCTCATAAAGCATTGATCGAAAGTGATTTGGCTGAACAAAGAGATGCAATCATCGGAAGTTTAGAGAAAGGACAAGTGTTAGAAGGTTTAGTGAAAAATATCACAGATTTTGGAGCATTCTTAGATTTAGGAGGTGTAGATGGTTTGTTGTATATCACGGATATTTCATGGGGACGTATTTCGCACCCAAGTGAAATCTTAGCCTTGAATCAGAAAATCAATGTTGTAGTATTAGATTTTGATGAAAACAAAAAACGTATTTCATTAGGTTTAAAACAATTACAACCACACCCATGGGAAGTGTTGGATGCAGCAGTAGCTGAAGGATCTACTGTTAAAGGTAAAATCGTCAACATCGAAGACTATGGTGCATTCCTTGAAATTCAACCAGGAGTGGAAGGGTTGATTCACGTATCTGAAGTGACTTGGAGTAATCAACCAGTTAATGCAAGAGATTTCTTCAAATTAGGTCAAGAATATGACGCAAAAGTAGTGACCATAGATCGAGAAGATCGTAAAATGTCATTATCTGTTAAGCAATTAACTGATGACCCTTGGAGTGTGATCGAAAAACAATTCCCTAGAGAAAGCCGTCATACAGGTAAAGTGAAAAACTTAACTCCTTACGGTGTATTTGTTGAATTGGAAGAAGGTATTGGAGGAATGGTTCACATTTCTGATTTATCTTGGACAAAACGATTTTCGCATCCATCTGAATTCACAAAAATCGGAAACGATATTGAAGTGGTGATTTTGGAAATCGATAAAGATCATCGTAAACTTTCTCTCGGACACAAGCAAATTGAAGAGAATCCATGGGACACATTCGAAAATGTATTCCCAATTGGTTCTTACCATGAAGCCACAGTTGTAAGAAGAGATGACAGAGGTGCTATCGTTCAGTTGCCATATGGGTTGGAAGCATTTGCTCCAATTAAGCATGTAAGAAAAGATGATGGAAAATTGGCAAATGTTGAAGAGGCATTAACTGTAAAAGTGATTGAATTCAATCGTGATGATAAACGAATTTTGGTTTCTCACTTGCGTTATTTAGAGGATATCAGAAGAGAAGCTGATGAATCTGTACGTCAAGAGAAACAACAAGTACGTAAAGAAACTTCTAAAGCGATTCAAAAGCAACAATCAAAAGTAGAAAGAACAACTTTAGGTGAGTTGGCTGGTTTTGACGCGTTGAAACAACAATTGGCTGGAGATACTGTAAACTTTACTCCTCCACCATTGAAGAAGGAAGAAGAAGCTCCTGCACCTCCCGTTGAAGAGGTAGTTGAAGTTCCTGCTGCTGAGGTTGTTCCTGAACCAGTTGTTGAGGAAACTCCTGCTCCAGCGGTTGAAGAAACAGCAGAAGATGATTTGAAAAAAATCGAGGGCGTTGGTCCAAAGATTGAATCATTGATGAAAGAAGGTGGTTTGAAAACTTGGGTTGCAGTAGCTGCTGCATCTCCTGAATCAATCAAAGAGATTTTGGTTGCAGCAGGAAGTCGTTATCAAATGCACGATCCAACTTCTTGGCCTTTACAAGCTGGAATGGCTGCTGAGGGAAAATGGGAAGAATTGGATAAGTGGCAAGATGAGCACAAAGGCGGTAAAATGTAATCAACTTGAGAAGTCAAGTTATTAAATAAAAATTTTAATCCTCAGTTGACTATTTGGTTGATTGAGGATTTTTTTATTCACTTCTTAAATATAATTATCATGAAAAATATGATTTATATATTATTCTCAGTATTGATAATGTCAGCCTGTCAAAATATTTCTACAGAGAATCAACAAGTAACCAATGGAGTTTTTGAAACGATATCTAAAGTTGATTTTGAGAAAAAAATGAAGGAAAAGATAGATCACATTTTAATAGATGTTCGCACACCTTCAGAATTTCAAGCTGGGACAATTGGAAATGCAAAAAATATTAACTGGAACGATACGAATTTTGCTACCGAAATCTCAAAGTTAGAGAAAAATAAACCATTATTTATTTTTTGTCAAAAAGGAGGACGTAGTGGGAAAGCATTAAAGAAGATAAAAAGACTTGGTTTTCAAGAAGTTTATGATTTAAAAGGAGGCTATGGAGACTGGAAAAATTAGAGAATAGTTGACTTTACGTTACAATTAGAATAAAAGTTTCATTTTATTTTAAGAAAGGATTATTTTTTTTCAAAAAAGGTTTGGAAAAAGAAATAAAGCTAGTATATTTGCAGCCGCTTAACGAGGAGTAGGGTAGGGTTGTAGAAAAAGAGTTAAGTAGATACCATACCGAGGTGCTGATTTTTATTGAA
>JBGCFD010000125.1:0-86219 GCA_045106765.1 Saprospiraceae bacterium
TAAAATGTCTCTAGAGAAGAATTCTTACCTATCTCCCTTATTTATAAAAAAAATCTACTATTTGAAGTAAAAAATGCAATCTCAAAACGTTACAGAGATGTATTTTCTAAATACCAATTTATAATTATAAAATTTTTAACATTAAACACTGATTACATGAAACAGTTAACTTTTTTCTCAAAATTTTTCGTTTTAGCAGTAGCCTTATCATTTTGGACATCCTGTGAAACTGATGATGGCACAGGTGGTGGCGGATTCGTCTTAGGGCCAACCGTAGAATTAAAAAGTGGTGCAGATTTAGTTTCTTCTGACGCAACCGTTAATCCTAATGAAGTATTCAAAGTAAATGTAAGTATCGCTAAAGGAGATAATGACATGACTACTTTTACTATTTTGGAAAATGGAATTGCAATTGATGCGAGTCGTCTAAATTATAATAGTGCAGGTGCAGGTGCAACAAGCAATCCTTACAGTTTGACTGCTGCCGAAGCTGCATTTTTTGATACTAATATTGAGATCACAGCTCAAGCAAGTGGAGATGTAACTTATACTTTCCGAATGGCTGATAGTGCTGGAGAAAGTGATGAAACGACTATCAATATTTCTGTTGCTTCCACTCCATTGTCTTTTGGATTTGATGCAGCAAATGGTGGTTTTGCAGCAGATGCTACTCTACCAACTGCTTCTTATTTTAAAGTTGAATTAGTTGCAACTAAAGGTAGTTCACCTTTAAGTACATTAACTGTTTGGGAAGATGGAGTAGAAGTTGATGTGGCAAGATTATCGTTTGGAACAGAAAATGATTTTCTTTTATCAGATGCTTTCCCTACTAATCCTTTGGATTTAGTCAATGATGAAAAAGATGGATTCACCTATTTTGTTTGGATCAACAGTCATGATGAAGGAGCACACACCTATACTTACCAATTAACTGATGATTTAGGTGCTTCGGAAGAATTATCTTTAGTAATTACTGTACAACCTATAACTGAACTTTCTGGTAAATTACTAAGTAATGCATCAGGTCCAGTTGGTACAGGAGGAATTGACTTAGCTACTGGAGATGAAACTGGTTCGAATGATGCTACAGCTGATATCAAAGATTTAGGAAACATTTCTACAACTTCTCAGACATGGGTTCAAAAAATCGCTCCAACCAATAACTCTGTTTTCAAATCACCTGCTGCTGACTTTCCAGTAGATGGATTTGATTTGATTGCATTCCCATCTGAGGTTCAAGCTGCGTTTGATGCTGGTGATGTAATTGCAGAATCTAACGTTGTTGCTATTGGTGATGTATTTTTAGTTCAATCTGTTAATGATGGAAACACCTACATAGTAGAAGTAACTAATATTGTTGAAACTACTACAGACAATCTGGATTACTACGAATTGAAAATCAAGTACTAGTCGATAAATTTCAATGAAATTGGAAAAAGTCATCCTGAGCATTCAGGGTGACTTTTTTTTATTTTTAATCAAAACCATTTTCTATTTTTACAAAAAAAACGAAGATGAAAAAATTTCTTTTTGGATTTGTAAAAATATTGTTAGGATTGATCACATTGATTGTGATCATTTATCTTTTAGGCCCAAAATCTCCAATTCCACAAGTGGATTTTAAAGCGGTTTCTGCAAATTCTAATTTGATCGAATTGGAAAAAGAAATTAATGATTCAGAAAAATTACATCTTAATTTGCGAGATGACAATGAAGCTAGAATTATGTGGGCTGATGATACTTTGAAAAAGAAAACTCCTTTCTCCTTAGTTTATTTACATGGATTTTCGGCAAGTCAAGGTGAAGGTGCTCCAATGCATGAAGATTTTGCGAAGCGATATGGCTGCAATTTATTCTTAGCAAGATTGTATGGTCATGGGTTAAATGAAGAAGAAGCTCTGCTTGATTGGAGCGCAGAAAAATTTATCGAATCTGCTAAGAGAGCAATCGCTATTGGAGAACAACTTGGCGAAAAAGTAATTGTGATGGGAACTTCGACAGGTTGTACCGCTGCACTTCTTTTAGCTTCAGAGAATCCAAAAATTCATTCCTTAATTAACTATTCTCCCAATATTGATATCGCGAATAAAGATGCTTGGTTACTCACTCGACAATGGGGTTTACAGTTGGGTAGGTTTGTGAATGGAAGTAATTATAACTCATGGGTGCCAAATGAAGGAACAGACAATTTGGTCACATATAAATACCGACTGGAAGCAGCTATCGCATTAAAATCTTTACTCGATGCAGAGATGACGGAGGAAAATTTTAGTAAAATTACGCAACCGCTTTTTATGGGTTATTGGTATAAAGATGAGAAAATCCAAGACGATGTCGTTTCCGTAAGTAGAATGTTAGAAATGTACGATCAACTCGGAACACCAGAAGCAAAAAAACGAAAAATAGCTTTTGATAATGCAACCAATCATGTATTGGCAAGTCCACTTTGGAATGAAGATTTTGAAACGGTAAAAAAAGAAACATTTAATTTTACGGAAGAAATATTAGGTTTGGTTCCAATTGAAAAAAAGAAAGAAACTTTAGAATTAGAAGTCATTGAATAATTTCACCACAGATTTTCGCAGATTATTTCATGATACCAATCTGCGAAAATCCGTGTAATCTATGATAAAACTTATTAGCTAATTAATTTTTTTAGATCCTTCTCCCAAGCTTCGTAAGCTATCTTATACTCCTCTTTTTTCTCCTCTGGAAAAACCCTTTCCTCGACCTCGTTTATTTTAATCGCTTCTTCCAAGTTAGCATAAACTTTTGCTCCTACTCCACTTGCTTTTGCTGCACCTTCTGCACCTGTCGTTTTTACTACTTCGATACAACAATTTAATAAATTAGCAATCGTCTTAGAAAATATTTTCGATTGAAAAAGATTATCATTTCCAACTTTAATTAATTTTGGATTCAATCCTAACTCTTTTAAAACTTGAAAACCATAAACAAATGAAAACGCAATTCCTTCCAAACCTGCTCGAAAAAAATGAGCTTGCTTATGTCTATTAAATTGTAAATTATTTATTTGAGCACCTGGACTATCATTCTCTAAAATTCGTTCTGCTCCATTGCCAAAAGGAATAATCCGAAGTCCTTCCGAGCCAACTGGAATTTCATTTGACATCTCTTCCATTTCGTTATACGAAACATTAGATTGCGCTATTACTTTTTTCAAAAAAGAATATTGAATTCCTGCTCCATTGATACAAAGAAGCATTCCTATTCTTGGATTTTTGATCGTATGATTTACATGAGCAAAACCATTTATTCGAGATTTCAAATCATAAATTGGTTGATCCACTATTCCATAAACAACTCCAGAAGTTCCACCAGTAGCTGCAACTTCATCTGGATTCATCACACCCAATGACAATGCATTATTAGGTTGATCTCCTGCTCGATAAGTGATTGGAATTCCTTCTGGAAGCCCTGTTTCTTCGGAAGCTTTTTTATTTAAAATTCCTTGTACACTAAAAGTTTCTTTGATTTCAGGAATCAAATCTTCTGCAATTCCATATTCTTCCAACAGAAATTTAGCAATGTCATTTTCTTTAAAATCCCAAAAAATCCCTTCTGACAAACCTGAAATTGTAGTAGTAATTGCGCCCGTCAATTTCATCGCAATGTAATCTCCAGGCAACATCATTTTATGAATTCGATTATAAATTTCTGGCTCATTTTCTTTGACCCATTTTAATTTGGATGCAGTAAAATTACCAGGAGAATTTAAAAGATGAGAAAGGCATTTTTCTTCCGTTAAATTTGTAAAAGCTTTGTTTCCGATTTCCACCGCTCGACTATCACACCAAATTATTGAAGGTCGCAAAACTTGTTGATCTTCATCTACCAAAACTAATCCGTGCATTTGGTAAGCAATGCCGATACCTTTTATTTGTCGGGGATCAATTTGTGTCGTTTGTAAAATTTCTTGAGTTGCTTTACAAACATTTTCCCACCAAACTTCAGGTGACTGTTCAGCCCAGCCCACTTCTTTGGCGGTAATCTCCATTTCAAATTTTGGAAAATGAACCACCTTAATTGCTTTGCCAGTTTCAGCATCAACCAATGCCGTTTTTATCGAAGAACTTCCTATATCGTATCCAAGTAAGTACACGTAATTAATTTTTTTTATTAAAAAATAAAGACCAAAATACTTTTGTCAAATATAAAAAAAGTGATGCTGATTTTTATCAACAATGATAATCCTATTTTGTAATCTGAAATCGAAGGGTTAATTTGGAAAAAAATTAACCCTTTTTTATGGAGGTCAATCATCAATTACTTTTCTTCTTTAGTGCATTGGGTGCATTCAACGGCTTCTTGTTAAGCGTTTATTTTTTCTTTTTCCATCGTCCAAAAAAATTATCAAATTATTTTCTAGGGGTTTTAATTTTAGCTCTAAGCTTGAGAATTGGGAAATCCGTTTTGTTATTTTTCAATCCTGACCTTTCTAAAACTATTTTACAAATTGGATTAACTGCATGCTTCTTCATCGGTCCCGCTTTATATTTTTATTTAAAATCAGAAACAGAAAACATTCAAAAAATCAGTTTTCAATGGAAGTTAATTTTTATTATCCTTACCAGTATTATTTTACTCGCTGGAGCAATTTTTCCCTATCCAAAATATCCTGAAATTTGGAATCAATATTATGTAAGAAGTATTTATTGGGAGTGGTTTATTTTTATGTTGGCTTCGCTTTTTGTCTTGAGGCATAGTTTTAAAAACCTCTTTTCCAATTTTTCAAAAATCACTTCCAATGAAAAATGGTGGATGGGAATTTATATTTCTAATGCATTTATATTTTTAGCATTTTTTACTTCTTCACATACTTCCTACATTTTAGGAGCTTTAATTTTTTCATTTTCGATTTATACTATTGCCATGATTTTTTTGTTGGAAAAGAAAAATAAAAAAGTGCTTTCTCCAACTTTGACTAAAAAATATTCTAATAAAAGAATAGACGACGAAACTGCAAATGAGTTATTGAAAAAACTAAAAAAGGTTATAACCGAAAAAGAAATTTTCAAAAACCCCAACTTAAAGTTAAAAGACCTTGCTGCTGAAATTGAGATTCCAGCCCATCAACTTTCCCAATTACTCAATGATAACTTAGGTAAAAATTTTGCCCTCTTCATCAATGAATATCGAATTCAAGCAGCTCAAAAAATTTTAGCAACCAATCATCAATTCTCATTAGAGGGCATTGGTCAAGAAGTTGGTTTTAGTTCCAAGTCCACTTTTTTTGCGACCTTTAAAAAAATGAAAGGAGTGACTCCTTCTCAATTCAAGAATCAACTTTAAAAGCTATTTTTTCACTCCAACTTTATAATTCCGTACTTATTTTTGTTCCACAAGCCTCATTTTTATTAGATTTTTAAAGACATTGCAAAAAATTAATTAAGCGATGTTAAAATCTTTTTATCTAAAAATCAATTGTCTTCTTCCAATTTTAATTCTCTTTATGGGTAGTTGTTCTACGCCTGCTTCACCACCGCCCATAAAAAAAATTATTCCTATCAAAGAAACGATTATCGAAAATTTAAAGCGCCCATGGAGTATGGATTTCATTTCAGAAAATGAAGTTATCGTTGCTGAAAAAGATGGTGATTTGCTACGAGTAAATTTAAAAACCAAAGAAAAATTTCCCATCCAAGGTTTTCCAAACGACCTCGCTGACAGTATTCAGATGGTCAAAGGGAAATTCGAAAACGGCATTTTCCCACGAGATGTAGACGGCTATAAAACAAAATATAATGCAGGGATTTTTGAAGTCTTACTTGATCCTGATTTTGAAAAAAACAATTGGATTTATGTTTCCTATGCTTCCCAAAATGAGGAGGAAAAATCTACAACAAAAGTTATTCGAGCAAAACTAAAAAATGATGCGCTTACTCAAATTGAAATTCTGTTTGTCGCTACTCCTTATTCGCATGGACTTTTTCACTATGGCGGAGGAATGACTTTTGGCAATGATAAAAAATTGTATTTCACCATTGGCGAACGATTATTCAATGAAACTTTAGAACCTGAAATTCCAATTGCTCAAGACCTCCAAGACAAACGTGGAAAAATATATCGCCTCAATCCCGATGGAAGTATTCCTTTCGACAATCCTAATTTTGGGAAAAATGCAGTCAAGGGAATGTACGCTGTCGGCATTCGTGCAGCACAAGGAATAACGACACATCTACAGACTGGTGAGATTTGGTTTTCTGAACATGGAACCATGCAAGGCGATGAAGTTAATGTCCTAAAAAAAGGAGCAAATTATGGCTGGCCTATTCACACGACTGGAAAATATCGAAGCAAAGATTACACTCCTCCAAAAATGGAAGGTGTGGATTTTTCGATACCGATTTGGTTTTGGCGACATACCGTTGCACCTACAGGTCTGACATTTTATACCGGTGACGAATTTCCTTTTTGGAAAAATAATTTGATCGTCCCAGGTTTGTCGAGAGGTAGTCTTTGGCGATTTACAATCGATGGTGAAACGGTAAAAAGTGCGGAAGAACTTTTTGTCGATGATCGAGTTCGAACTCGAAAAGCGGAGATGAGTCCTGAAGGAAAATTATACATTTTGACCGATGAAAATAATGGTCGAATTATTCAAATAAAAAATAACATTCAATAAAACTTAATTATGAAATCAATTACCTTTTTACTCCCATTAATTTTTATTTTGCTTTCATGTGAACAGCAAAAATCCATTAAAAAATCAGTTGAAGTATCAGCTGACAAAGCACTTATCGAACAAACTATCGAAAACTATTTTACAGGTTGGATCACTAATGACACAACTAAAATTGGATCAGCAATGGATATTACTTGCCAACTCAAAAATATCAAAGATAATAAAGTTGTGATTTATGATCGAGCTACTTATTTGGGATTTTTCAAGCCTGGGCCACCAAAAGAAAATTCGCATGGAAAAATTCTTAGTATTGATATCACCGGTCCTATTGCTGCTGCCAAAGTAAAATTAGAAACACCTAAAGGGTTGTTCACCGATTATTTTAATTTGATAAAATTAGAAAATCAATGGTATATCGTGGATAAGATCTCTACATATATGGCAAAGGAATAAATTCAATTTTCATAGTTTTAATTTTGACAAAATTTACACACTCAAATATTTGACAATTGCCTTTATAGAACCATCTTTGACCAAAGATGGTAGCATTAAAGATATCCTGATGATTTCAAAGTCGGGTTCCCTTGCTAAACCTAATTATAAAAAGATAAATAGTTCGATATCGAACAGTATTGTTCGATACCGAAAAGCTTACCATCGAATCATATATATAAACAATTGATAGTCAGCAACTTAAGTTTTGGCATCCCCATTGAATGATATAAAGTAGATTTTATTTCTTCATACAAAACTCAAAATTATGACTACCAATTTAGTTTTTCCCTTTGCATTAATTATTGTTTGTGGATTTTTTTCTACGGATATATTATTACAACCTAATTCAAATAACAATACAATTACATCCTTTCCAAATAATGAAATGGTAGATTCCTGGAGTCAAATTTCACAAGATACATTTCCTGAAGAATCAAGATCAAACTCTAGAGAATCCTACCGAACTAATAATGATGGTAAAAAAATCCATTTGATTATCGAAAATGGGAAGGTGAAAAAATTAAAAATCAATGGTAAAAAAATTGCTAAAAATGAATACGATGAATATGCCAATTTAATACAAGAGTTACGTTCATCAAACACTCCTCCCACTCCTCCTACACCTCCTTCTTCAACTTTTGAAGATGCAATGAATGCTCACGATGAAGCGATGGAATCTCATGAACGTGCAATGGAATCTCATAGAAAAAATATTGAAGTTCATAATAGACAAGTTGCAAAACATGACAAGGCGGCGAAAAGGAACCATAAAACAAGTGAGGCATTTGCCAATCAATTGTTGAGAGATGGATTGATTTCTGATAAAGAAAATTTCTCTTTTACTTTGAGTTTGAAGAAATTTAAAGTGGATGGAGAATTACAAAATAAGAATACTCGAGAAAAATATATTCGTTTGTATGAACAACAAATGGGTAAAGCTATGAATTCAAAATCTACTTATTCTGTGACACATAATTCACATTAAAAAGCATTTCTAATTATCGCATTTTAGAATCGACTTATAAAAATGAGCTCCCAAAGAATATTTACTTTGGTATCTCATTTTTTCTTTCGTCAATTCTGTTCCCAACCTTGAGCTATTGTTTTTTGAAAAAAAGAAAAGTTAAAAAGATGTAAATGTATTGTTTTTTCATGTCTTTATTTTTTCAATTGAAATTTACGTTCAGTTGTATTTGTTTTTTTACAAAAAAATTCTTCCACAAAATTCATTTCGCTTTCTAAAATTTTTAAAGAACCTATATTGCCAATTATGACGTAAGCAGTCAGTTCTTCTATTTTAATTTTTTCAAAACAATGTTTTATCAAACCTTGAGCAACTTCTTTTCCAAATCCTTTTCCCCAAAAACATTCTCTCAGTCGATAAGCAATTTCAAACTCCGATTTTTCATTTTTATAAACTCCACAGATTCCGACAAATTCAGCTGTCTCTGCATCTTCCAAAGCCCAAATTTTAAAATAGATTTTTTTATCATCATAATATCCGATAAAGCGGTTCAACTCTTTTTTACTTTCTTCGAAGTTCATTGTTTTCTTGATGTAGCGCATCACATTTAGATTGCCTTGCATATCAAAGAAAGGTTTTTCATCAGCTGCTTTCAGGCGACGAACATTCAATCGTTTAGTTTTAAAGATAGGGAATAGTATTTTTTTAATAGTCGTTATTTTTAGGTAAAAAAATCAAAACACTTGAATAAGTTATACTATGCATTTTTTGAATGGCTACATATTTTTAAAGGTAAAGTGATAATTCCATTTTTCTAAATTAACCTTCAGTCATTCTTCCAAAATTAGTTTTAAAATTTATTCACAATATATTTTCTTTGTTTTTTTTAGACGTATGAATGAGAAAAATAATTAGCTTCTTTTTATCAAAAAAAAAGTAATGCTGATTTTCATCAACACCACTTTTATTAAAACCAACTTCTTCTTTTTCAAAATTGAATTGTACTCCTGACGGGAATCGAACCCGCATCAACTGATAGAAAGTCAGTTATCCTAGCCATTAGACGACAGGAGCAAAATTATGGAAATATTTAATGTTCCCTTCGTTATCCCGGTAGGAATCGAACCTACAACCCACGACTTAAAAGGTCGTTGCTCTGCCAGTTAAGCTACGAGATAATTTTTCAGTTTGATCTGTATGCAAGAGTATAAGGATTCGAACCTTAGCGTAACGGTTTTGGAGACCATCCGACACAGCCTACGCTTACTCCCTTTTTTATTCAAAGATGAATTTGTCATCTTGCTAGGACTCGAACCTAGACGGCAACATTCAAAGTGTTGCATGCTACCATTACACCACAAGATTATTTTAATCTTGCTGTTGTATTTCATTTTTCATAATAAAAAATTTAGTTGCGAAGAGGGGATTCGAACCCCTAGCTTAGGGTTATGAGCCCCAAATGTTAAACCATTACACTACCTCGCATTATTTGTGGCAACATGGGAATTGAACCCTACCCTCTGGTTTTTCAGACCAACGCTCTCACCTTGTGAGCTATGTCGCCATTTCTATAAGAATACATTTCCAATCGTCTTGATGGACAGATTCGAACTGTCATCTTGCTGCATATAAGGCAACAGCTCTGACCAATTGAGCTACACCAAGATTGTGTTCTGCCAAGTGGAATCGAACCACTATCATCTGCGCCACAAACAGATATTCTAACCAATTAAACTATGACAGATTTTATCTTATTTAGAAAAAAGAACTTGAGAATACAGTCTTTTGTGGACAAACTTTGCACAGATTATGACCGATGTTGCTGCATCAGCGTTCCTGTGGTTTCCACTTCCCTCTGTCGCCAGATTGAAGTATATGTCCAATGCCTTTTTGTTTCAGAAGAAACTACGTTGCAATTGATCAGCACCTTAGACGTGGCCTGTATAGCAGTTCTATGTCCGCCCTTTACAGTTACGAGGGTTGGCTCCCCCACCATTAACAGCCGGTACCTTTCGGTACGGGTCTGATCGAATGTGTACCATGTACCAGAACCTTGCGGGAACTCGTACTCCATATTTTTCAATGGATTTAGGCATCTACTACATTGCAACGCCCGAGACTTTCGCTTATATTATTAAGACAGGAATTGAACCTGTTCCCCCTAGTTTAAAGACTAGTGCTCTATCCAATTGAGCTACTTAAGAAGCAAAAAGCTTTCGGACAGTCGGAAGAAGTGTCTCGAGAATGGCTCCGTAGATTTTCGCCTACAGAATACCAAAACTCCTTCCTGCAAACCTCGCGGTTCACGGTATTTCAGGATAACGATTCGTTGCCAAACGGATACCCTTGATACTGAATCACGCTAACATAAAAGTGGATAACAATTATGTAACAATGATTCTACAACTTTTCCTATTGGTGTCTCCACCTCAACTTCGATGTCCTTCTCGAAGTATGTTGATCCTCTTCCCTCAGCGGTCGCCCCTAAGAATTGAATGCAACACGATAATTGCTTGCTTACTTAAATTTCTTCTAAAAGAAATCCCCAATGCTGTTACTTCAACATCAGATTTATCCCAGTTACCCGGTTTATTTAAGGACAGTAAGCTGCCCCGACTTTAAAAAGTGCAAGCACTTCTATCATCGATTTTCTTTAAATATTCAATGAACATTTTCGTTCCGAAGGATGGATTCGAACCATCAGCCTCTCGCGTATCAGGCGATTGCGCTAACCGTTGCGCCACATCGGAATATTTATTTCATAGTGCGAAAAATATTTTAACAATACTTTTACATTGAGCCGGTAACCGGTCTCGAACCGATAATCTCTTGATTACAAATCAAGTGCAATACCTATTATGCTATACCGACTTTTGCGACTTGAGTAGGAGTCGAACCTACAATCAACACTTTAACAAAGTGGCGCTTTACCATTTAGCTATCAAGTCGTTTACCAAAAAATGTAGCAATGGTGAGATTCGAACTCACAACCTTCTCTGTGTAAAAGAGCTGCGCTGAGCCATTGCGCCACATCGCTATTTTTCAAACAATTTCTTAGAGTACATGATTGGATTCGAACCAACACATCCGAGATTTGCAATCTCGTCCCTTAGCCAATTTGGGTACATGTACATTTGGGAATATCGAATAAGGAATAATCAATTTCCAAGTTTAGTAAAACCAACTTTTGTAATCCCTTCAAAATTGGTTATTCCTTATTCGATATTCCCACAGTTACCCCGATGGGACTCGAACCCATAACCCGCGGTTTAAAAGACCGCTACTCTAGCCAGTTGAGCTACGAGGTAATAATTTTAGCGGAAGAGGTGGGAGTCGAACCCACACGAGTCGTTAGCTCCTAACTGTTTTCAAGACAGCGACCACCGCCGTTTGGCTTGCCCTTCCTTTTAAAATTTTCTGCCAGAGGAGAACAAGGGGATTGAACCCTCACCTCAACGAATCGAGGACTCGCTTAGCAGGCGAGCGCAACAAACCAATATTTGCCTATTCTCCTTTTCAGTCGTTGCACGTTTTACGATAGACGTTTTACGTTTCTATAACATGCTCTGATTAAATTCAATTTTTAAATCTGACTCTTCAGATTTTTATTTGGAGCGAACAATCGGATTCGAACCGATATACCCTGATTGGAAGCCAGGAATTCTGCCATTGAACTATGCTCGCTTATTACTTTTTTTTACAAAAAAATATCGTACCTCAGGAGGGACTCGAACCCCCAACATCGTGTTTCTAAGACACGCGCCTCTGCCAGTTGGGCTACTAAGGTATTTTGTGGAAAAGGTAGGACTTGAACCTACAAGATTATTTAAAACACCGGTTTTACAGACCAGCACGCTACCAATTACGTTCTACTTTTCCTTTCTATTTTTGCAGCCATGTAGGGAGTCGAACCCCAATTTGAAGAGTAGAAATCTCCTGTCTTTCCAATTAGACGACACGACTATTTTAAAAAAGTATCCTCGATGAGATTCGAACTCATACTTGATAGGGCTTAAACCTATTGTCTCTTCCGGTTGGACTACGAGGATTTTTCATGGCTTAACATTTCAAAAAACTAGTCCAAGCGATAGGAGTTGAACCTATATCTACTGCATCCCAAATGCAGCGCTTTCCGTTAAGCTACGCCTAGAAATAAAAAGTGGAAGGAATGGGAATCGAACCCAACTCACAATGGTTGCAAACCAACGTCGCCTTGCCTTGGTACATGTCCCCCCTTTTTATATGAACTATTCTCTTTTGAATAGTTAGAGTTAGCGGTGAAGACGAGATTCGAACTCGCAACTTGAGGATAGACAATCCCCCACTCTACCTGATTGAGCTACATCACCTTTTAAAGTAACATTTTCGATTTTGACATACTTCTCGTATTTACCACCATGACATTTCATGTAGATATTGAGTGAGAAATATTTGTGGATGATTTCTATTGTTTCTTTTATAACAATAAACCTACATCTACATGTATGTAAAAATTTGAATTGATTTCCTTTTAGGTTTGTATGAGTTTTGAAAAATGTTTTCCATTTTTCATTTTACTCAATACAAAAAATATATTTCGTTATTCACATTTATGAATAACATTCTTTGTTCAATTTTATCATTTCAAATTGAAGCAGAACGAATAAACTTATTTTTAATAAAAATTAGAAGTTGTTTCGCAGCTGCTTTTTCTAACAGCTACTTACTCCTTTGAGGAAGACTGTTAGGAAAGTTTCGGACTAAAACTCCCGAGCTGATCTATGGCAATATTTTTGACATTGCCACACGATTCCAGTCTCGGTTCATTTGTCCGTTTGGAAGGTAAATTAGAAATGATATGTAATGTATTTTGTAACATCTTTTGAAAATAAAATTTGTTTTGATTATCAAATTCGAAATACTAAACCACAAAGGAGTAGTGATTAGTTCCACAGATTTAATTTTTTTTGAAAAAAAATTAAATCACCTTCTTTTCCTTAAAGGAAGAAGGGGTATATTTTTAATAAATCTTAATCTATTTGACAAAATAATGAAGTGAAATTAGAATGGAAAATTAGAAAAAACTCCTCCTAACCAGGTGAGATAAGGTGTAAATAGGTTAAGAGGAGTATAAGGTTTCGGGGTTACTGTGTTTTCAAAAATCTTTAGGGTAATGAGGCTAAATTCTATAGTTTAAATTTAAGCCAAAATACAAGAAGTCATCTTCACTCATCTTACATTTCCTAGCACATTTAATACATTTTTAAAAAAAATCTTCCTAGTGTATTGATAATCAATCACTTACGAACTTCACTCGGTGGTTTACCAAATTCCTCTGAAAAAGCTCTAGAGAAATAATTTGGATCACTAAAACCAACTTTATATGCTATTTCAGCAACATTCATCGAAGAATTCTGAAGTAGTTCTAGGCTATTTTGCAATCGAAATCTGCGGATAAATTTGCTTGGAGGAAGCCCTGTTAATGCTTTTAGTTTTCGATACATCTGAGTAGTACTTAAATGCATTTCTTTACTTAATTCAGCTACAGAAAAATTAGGGTTCCCTAATTCTTTTTGGAGTATTTTTATTACTTTTTGGAAAAAATCATCTTCAGAATTAGTCGGCTTTTTAGAAAACGAAGTTAAATCTCCTTTATATTTGGCTTGAAGAATTGCTCTATTTTCTACTAATTTTTTTAACCTGACTTTCAATTCTCGTTTTTGGAATGGCTTCATCATATATGCATCAGCCCCTGTTTCCAATCCCTCAATTTTATCATCTTGAGTTGCTTTAGCCGTCAATAATATAATTGGAATATGGCTAGTTTTTTCGTCTTTTTTCAAGATTTTGCAAACTTCAAATCCATTTTTCTTTGTCATCATTAAGTCACTAATAATAATATCAGGAATCAATTCCAATGCTTTTTCAATTCCTTCTTGACCATCGAGAGCTACTTCAATATTATAATCTTCTTTGACACAGCTTTTGATATAGGTAATTACATCCTCGTTATCTTCCACCACTAATAATTGAGGAATTCCATTTGTTTCAAAATTAAAATCAACCAATCCTGTATCAAACTTAGGTGTTAATTCTTTTTCGGTTTCGATCAATCCTTCCTCTTGTAACAATACATTTACATTATCTTTCACACTCTCTTTAACATGATTAATTGGTAGAGACACAATAAATTCACTTCCTCCCCCCAATTCACTTTTCAATAAAATTTCTCCATTTAAAAATTCAACTAATTCTTTTGTCAGAGCTAATCCTATTCCTACCCCATCTGCTTTTACTTTATCTGGTTGATCCACTTTATAAAATCTTTCAAAAATAAATGGTTGATCTTTGGTAGAAATGCCTTTTCCATTATCTTTTACTTTTAAATATAACCTATCATTTTCTCTTTTTACATGAAAAACAACTTTTCCTTTTTCAGGTGTATACTTAATCGCATTGGACAAAAGATTATAAATAATATGTTGGACTTTTTGCTCATCAAAATCCATGATGATTTCTTTCTCTTCCGTGTAAAAGGTCAATTGAATATCCTTTGCATTTGCCATTGATTGAAATGACTCTGCTAAATATTGCAAAAAGTGAATAATTTCTCCTTGAACTAAATTAGCTTTTAAATTACCTGATTCTGCTTTACTCAAATCCAGAATTTGATTGATCAGTCTCAATAAATTATTACTATTTCTTTGAATTAATTCTTTCTCTTCCTCATTCCCATTTATATTTTCGGTCATGCCCATGATGACCGTCAGCGGAGTCCTAAACTCGTGAGTGATATTCGTATATAATCTAGACTTTAGATTATTTAATTCTTTAAGTCGTTCTGCCTCATTATGCTCAATGTCTTGCATAATTTTAGCTTTTTCCAATTCGAATTCTCCCTTCCGTTTTTCATCTTCTATCTCCTTTTGACGATAAGCCATCCCCAAAGAAAAAATAATTAATTCGAAAATTGTCCCAACTCGAAAATACATCACAGAGAAATCAACCGATTGTAACCTCAGCCAAATCGTAGCAATTAATCCAAGTCCCATCAAACTAAATCCAAAAATAATATACAGTCCTTTTTTGTCTTTAGTTTTATACAATGGAAGTAGAAATGAAAAGCATAAAAATAAAAATGCAATAGCATACCCAATTGCTCCAACATCTGAAACATTATAACTGAACGAAGAATACCACATGATAGCATAGTCGAAAATAACTATTGGAATAGTGATATAGGAGAATATTTTAAACACTTTATTCCACCATGGAAGTAATTTTTCCAAATCCAAAAAAGATTGTAAAAAAGCTAAATATCCAACAAAAGTAATGTAGCCTGTGGGTTTGAAAAAATAAATCCATTGTGGATTTTTTCCTAAAAAAAAACTATCCAACCAATCTGCTAAATCACCTGAATTGTACAATGAAAAAAGTGTAAATCCCAAAATATAAAGCGAGTAATATAAGTACGATTTATCTTTGGCATGAATAAAGAGGAAGAAATTATATACCAACATCATTATTACAAATCCTAAATATATACCATTCCATTGTTTCCTTTTTTCTAATTCAGAAAAAAAAGTAACGGAATGTTGGAGTTCTAAATCAAATATAGGAGCGATATATTTTCTCTTATTTTTGCTTTGAAAATATATGGTTCTTTCTTCTCCTAAAGGAAGATTTATTCTTACAATATTTGCTTTGCTGATTGGAGCGAACGAACGTTCATCGGTTGGAATAAATGAGCCTGTTTTATATTTTTTGACTAATCCCTTCGAATCAACAACAAAGATATTGAGGTGGGTAAATATTATTGAAAAGCGAACTACCCATTCTGAAAAATCATCATTACCCTTAATATGATTAGCTAGTTCAATCTTCCCCCAATAAGTTGCTTGAGGTAAAAAATCTGTTGTCCAATCTTGATGATGAGAAAAACGAGAAGATGAATTTTTAATATCTTCAAAAGTCATCTCGCCAGATTCATCATGAAAAATTTCAAGGTGATCAGTCAAAATATATTTAGGAGCGATTTCTTCAATAGCATATTTTTTTGCGTCAAGAGATTGAGCAAAGAATAGTATTATGACTATAACTAGGTAGTTAATTTTTTTTCTCAAAAAAAATTAATTTAGGAGGTTCAAAAGTTAATTTAGGTGTCGGTCTTGAAGCGATTATTGGTTTTAGTTTCAGATGTAAACTATTCTTCATTATATTTCAGAAGACGAAATTATATACATGAGTTAGATAAATGAGTTCATGAAATTAGTATTTTATATTTAGAAAAGTATCTTTTTTTGAAAGCCTTCTCATATATTTTCTCATTTAATATATTGTTTTTTCAATCTCAATATAAAAATATTTAATAAATGAAAAAACCCGCTTTGTAATAATTACAAAGCGGGTTTTTGGTAAAATAGTTATTAAAATTTCATCTACACTTTTGTTGGTGTTTTACTTTTACTCCAAAGAAAAAATCCTAACACTACACCTAGCGTAATCAACATTACTGCTATTAATTCTGCTTGAGTCCAATTGAATGGCAACCAATCGTAACGATCATTTACTCGCCATGCTTCAATCCAATACCTTTCGATTCCATTAAAAATTAAGTAAATACAAAATAGTACTCCTGGAATAGTGATCTTCTTTCTAATACCCCACAAGATTCCAAAAATGGCAAACGAAGCAGCTATTTCCCAAATTGGTGTGGCATAAACTGCCTCCGCTAATTCCATATTATATTGCCAAGGATAGCCTTCTATTTTTACTCCATCCATATTGACATTGTGAGGATATTTCGATGACCAAACCCAATCAGGTGCCCAAGATAACCAGGAAGGAGCTTCACTAAAATCATAGTCAGCTGTTTTCACAGGTACTCCCCAATCACCATCACCTGACAATTGACAACCCATTCGACCAACTCCGTACGATAGAATTAATCCTGGCGCAACTGCATCTGCAAAATGTGGAACTGAAATTTTCTTCCATGAAATATAGGAAATTACTCCAATCGCTCCTCCGATCAATCCACCATAAATAGCAAGTCCACTTCCTGAAAAAAGTTGCCCAATTGGATCAGCAAAAAATTGTTGTGGTGTCTCAATGAGTGCAAAAATTTTAGCACCTAGCAAACCTGTTATTGCTGCCACGACTGTGATGTCACCAGTCCGATCACTTGGAAAAATCTTAACAATTTTGTCAATTGGTTTTTCTAATTTCTCACTATTCTGTTCCCAATATTTATAGCCTGCAAAAATTAATGCTAAAACAATTCCTCCCACGATACTTCCTTTACTCGAAAAAACGGTGCCTGGCATATCGGCTTTAACAGCATCAAAATTTTGATAGATGTATAAAATTTTAAATCCAGCCACAAATCCAATCAATCCATTGATGGCTACATCCATAGGTTTAACTGGTTCACCTACTTTTACTTTTTGTGGAGTAAAAGTAAAAATACCTTGCTTCTCTTTTCGTCTCAATTCAGCATATAAATTCCAAGCTGCTGACAAAAATGCGAGTGCCATAAACAATCCGAAAGTTTGAAAAATCGACGTCCAATTGTCTGGATCTGTTCCGATTAAATCATGGAGTAAGTAGGAAAGATTTGGATACATATTTTTTCTTTTATAATTGTATTTTTAATCACTTGAATATCAACGCATTAACTTCTTTTTTCGTTGGTCAAATGATTTGACAAAAATAGATAGCTTGGAAAGAAATCAAAGGATTTACGTACTTTATTTTTGTCAAAAAAAATGACAATCAAACAGTAATTACTTGATTGTCATTCTTTTAATAAATTAAAAATCGATTTACCTATTTTTAATAATCAAAAATTGCTTTAGGAATATCTGCTAACATCGCTTCGACATTTCCGTCCTCATTGATATTCTGTAATTGAACTGTCGCAATTTTATTAATCAATTCTGCTTGAAAAGGCATTTCTACTTTTACATAATTATCTGTAAAACCAGTCATCTTTGTTTCATTTCGATGCGCTTCAAAAAGTACATCTCGATAGCGACCTAAATATTGTTGGTAAAATTTCTCTTTTTTCTTGGCTGATAAATTTCGAAGCATCTCATTTCGCTTTCTTCTTTTTTCCATCGGAATTACCTCTTCCATTTCGGCAGCAGGAGTATTCGCTCTTTCGGAATAAGTGAACACATGCAAATATGAGATATCTAAATTTTCCAAAAAGTTAATCGTCTCCAAAAAATCCTCATCCGTCTCGCCAGGAAAACCAACGATCACATCTACTCCAATGCAACAATGTGGCATTGTTGATTTTATTTTTTCTACTCGCTGCACATATAGTTCTCGTTTGTAGCGACGACTCATCATTCTGAGTTGCTTATTATTTCCAGATTGCAAAGGAATATGAAAGTGTGGAACAAATCGCTCAGAATTTGCTACAAATTCAATTACCTCATCGGTACATAAATTAGGTTCGATAGATGAAATTCTAAATCGTTCGATTTCTTCCACTTTGTCCAACTCTTTGATTAAGTCGATAAACATGGCTTCTTTTTTTGGACGCACTCCTTCAATCACTTCTGTTCCATTTCCAAAATCTCCCAAATTTACTCCAGTCAAAACAATTTCTTTGGTACCTGCTTCACCAATTTTTCTAGCATTAGCAATTACGTTTTCGACTGTATCACTTCGGCTTTTTCCACGAGCTAAAGGAATTGTACAAAAAGTACATTTATAATTACAACCATCTTGTATTTTCAAAAATGATCGAGTTCGATCGCCAAATGAAAATGCATTGACAAATTGATTCGCCTCCTTGACATCACTTGCTCGAACCATTCCTTTGTCTGGGGCTTTGCTCAAGTCATCAATAAAATCTAAAATTCGAAATTTCTCAGCAGCTCCTAAAACTAAATCTACCCCTGGGATTTCAGCAATTTCTTTTGGTTTCAATTGGGCGTAACAACCTATCACCACTACAAATGCTTCTGGTGAAAATCGCAATGCTCGACGAACTATTTGTCGACATTTTTTATCGGCAAAGTCAGTCACCGAACAAGTGTTAATGACATAAATATTTGCTCCTTCCTCAAATTTCACTTCTGCATATCCTCGATCTTCGAAAGTTCGACCGATGGCCGAAGTTTCGGAATAATTGAGTTTGCAACCTAGTGTATAAAATGCTACCGTTCTTGGCGTCGCCATTTCTTAATTTTTTTTTCTAAAAAGATGTGCAAAGTTACTGCTTTTTAAAAATATTCAAACCTTTCTAAAAAATTTTAAACAAAGACTTTTTGAAAAGAGAATGGCACGTTATTGGCGCAAAACTCTGAAATGATATTTTTTTACATTTCTTTTCCTAATTCAATTACAACCTTTGTTTTTAGGCAATGTCTTTAAAAATAGAACAATTAAACACGCTCAGTCACCTTCTTTTCCAAAAAAAAATATTCTTATAAAACATCTCACTTGTAACCTATGAATTTTTGAGAAGTAATTAGTTTAATTGTTTTCATACACTATTTGTCAAAAATAAAATCTACCTAATGAAAAACCTATTGCTAACCACCTTTGCAACCACTTTTCTATTTTTATCATTTTCTCAAGCCCAAGTTGATTCTTTGACCATAGAAACTAAAAAAGAAGTAGCTGCGCATCGGACTCAAAATGATATAAAAATAAATGGTGAATTAGATGAATTTGATTGGGCAAATGCAGAAGTTGCTACTGACCTGACTCAGCTTAATCCTGCTCCAGGAGAAAAAGCAAGCAATAAGACAGAAATAAAAGTGATGTATGATAACCAAGCAATTTATGTTTCTGCTAAAATGTATACAGATCCTACAACAATTTCCAAGCAATTAACTGAACGAGATGCTTTAAATAATTGTGATTGGTTTGGAATTCTTTTGTCTCCTTACCAAGATGGGATCAATGCTTTAGAATTTATTATTTCAAGTGCTGGCGTTCAGTTCGATGCTCAGCTTTCTACTTTTGGAGAAGATGAGGCTTGGGATGCAGTTTGGGAAGGAGAAACAAAAATTACCGATTATGGTTGGATTGCAGAAGTTGCCATTCCTTATTCTGCTCTTCGTTTTCCAGACAAAGAAGAGCAAGAATGGGATGTGAATTTTTTCCGTTTTACTAACAGTACTCAAGAAAAAGTTTTTTGGAGTGAAATAAAACCTACCGTAAATGGCTTTGTTAATCAGTCTGGAACATTAACAGGTATTTCCGATATCAAACCTCCTATTCGTTTACAAGCAACTCCTTTTTTAGCTACATATGCTCAACGTTATAATGAAAAAACTGAAACAAATCCAAATCCTGTTTGGGGAAGATCATTCAATGCAGGTATGGATATTAAATATGGATTGAGTGATGCCTTCACTTTGGATATGACTTTGATCCCTGATTTTGGAGAAGCTGTTTCTGATAATCAAGTTTTAAATTTAACTCAGTTCGAAGTACGATTTAATGAAAACAGACAATTCTTTACAGAAGGAACAGAGCTTTTCAATAAAGGTGGTTTATTTTATTCTCGTCGAATTGGTGGTGCGCCGATGCATTCCGCTTCTAACTTTTTATTAGATGGAGAAGAAGTTGTGGAGGAACCTGGAGAAACGCAATTATACAATGCAACTAAGATTTCAGGAAGAACTTCTAAAGGAACTGGGATTGGTTTTTTCAACGCCATCTCAGGAGCAACTAATGCGACGCTTCGTGCGGAAGACAGTTCAGAAAGGCAGGTGGAAACCAATCCTTTGACGAATTACAATGTTATTGCGATTGACCAAAATTTGAAAAACAATTCCTTTATCACTTTGATCAATACTAATGTTGCAAGAAATGGTTCAGATTATGATGCGAATGCCACAGGTTTGATTTTTAATTTGAGAAATAAAAAAGAATCCTATCGAGTGCGAGGAAATGTAAAAGTAAGTCAACAGTTCTTTTCGGATAACAATGCTTTTACAAGTCATGTTAATAATTTATTTATTACAGATGAAGACTTAACGGAGTTAACAGACAATCCAGATCGAAAAGTTTTATTAGGACATGCCTACAATATTGGTGTTTCTAAAATTAGTGGGAATTTTAATTTTGGAACTGGTTATGGAGTGGAAAGTCATACTTACGATATCAACGATCTTGGTTTTCTTTATAATAATAATGAGCAAAATATGGATCTTTGGTTTGAGTATGGTCACTATAAACCTTTTGGGAAATTCAATCGAATGGGTGGAGGATTGTGGAGTGGCATAGAACGTTTATATAGTCCAAATAAATTCGCTGAAATGGGAATCAATCCTTATTGGTGGATGCAAACAAAAGGTTTTTGGAATATCAATTTCTTTGGTTACACCGAGCCATTTAGAAATGGTCGAGATTACTTCGAACCAAGAACGCCTGGCAGATACGTCAAAACGCCGAAGATGTGGAACACAGGAGTTAATATAGTCTCTGACCAAAGAAAAAAATTAGTTTGGCACCTCAATACTAATGGTGGAAAAACGATTGATTTGTATGAGTCCAACTGGTGGAGTTTGAGTACTATGGGACAATGGCGAGCGACTGACCGATTTAATATTAGTTTAGATACTCGAAATATTTTTGATTATAATGATGTAGGTTATGTAGATAATTTTGGAACTAATGGCGAAGAAGTCATTCTTGGAAAACGAGATCAACGAACAGTCATCAATACATTAAGGGCAGGTTATAGTTTCACCAAAAATATGACTCTGAGTTTCAGACTTAGACACTATTGGTCATCAGTAAAATACAACTCATTTCATAATATTTCAGAAGATGGTGATCTCATTCCTACTGACTATAATGAGTTTAATGACTTAAGCTTTAACTTTTTTAATATTGATATGATTTATCGATGGAGATTTGCACCTGGAAGTGATATCTTTTTTGTTTGGAAAAATGCGATTAGTGATGTGAGTGATCATACCGATTTCATTCAATATGATTATCGAAAAGGAACCAATCGCTTAGGTGAATTTCCTCAAAGCAATAGCTTCTCCTTGAAAGTAGTTTACTTCTTGGATTACCTCTCATTAACTAAATAATCGTGAATCGTTAATTTCTGAAGATACTATCTAAGTACTCCCAGTAATGATGAACGCCCACTAACGTATATTTCGTTAGTGGGCGTTTTAAATAATTAATGGTGAATCTCAAACGAAATAGTAGCTTCGGGAACTAACCATTCGCCATTAACATAACTATCATTTCAGTAAACGCAAGAGATACTCTCCATATCCACTTTTGATATATTTTTGTCCTAATCTTTCCAATTGCTCATCATCGATGAATCCCATTTCCCAGGCGATTTCTTCAATACATCCAATCTTCAAACCTTGCCGATCTTCAATTACTTCAATGAATTGTCCAGCTTGAACTAACGACTTATGCGTACCTGTGTCCAACCAAGCCACTCCCCTACTCAAAACACCCACTTGTAATTTTCCTTGCTCCAAATAATATTTATTGACATCAGTAATTTCATATTCTCCTCTTGGACTTGGCTTTAAATTTTTCGCCACTTCTACTACAGAGTTGTCATAAAAATATAATCCTGGAACTGCATAATTTGATTTTGGATTCTCCGGCTTTTCCTCAATCGAAAGTGCTTTGAAGTTTTCATCAAATTCCACCACACCATATCTTTCTGGATCAGCTACTTGATAAGCGAAAACAACCCCGCCCGTCGGGTTAGCACTCACTTGTAATAATTCTTTCAAGCCATTTCCATAAAAAATGTTATCACCTAAAACTAAAGCTACACTATCATCTCCAATAAAATCTTCCCCTAAGACAAATGCTTGCGCCAAACCATTTGGATCGTACTGTGGTATGTAAGTAAATTTACATCCGATTTCGCTACCATCTTTGAGTAACTTTTCAAAATTAGGTAAGTCATGTGGAGTAGAAATAATCGCAATATCTCGAATACCTGCTTGTAATAAAATTGACAACGGATAATAAATCATCGGCTTGTCATAGACTGGCATTAATTGCTTACTAACTGCAAGGGTAAGTGGATAAAGTCGAGTACCTAATCCACCTGCAAGGATAATTCCTTTCATAATAATAATTTTTCTGTTTCACGGATTAAAAAATGATAGACAATGAATGGTTATTTTATGCAAAGGCGTAGTTAGCGCTTTGAGAACAAAAAATCGCTCTATCAAGCTCCATAAAATTAAAGTCTATTCTATTTAACTCAATAATCGTTACTAAGTTTCACGCAAAAATAGTCTCATTTTTAAGGAAATAAGAAAAATAAGAAAGGAATTTTGGAGGGAAGTTTTTTGAGAAAAAATATTTAATAGGCAGTTTTCAGTTGCTTACTAAAAACTGCCTACTATTAAACCTGCTAACTAGCAGCTAATTCCATTTGTTGAAAAACCATTTTAATTCGAAGAACTAATTCTGAAGGCTTAAATGGTTTAGAGATAAAATCTGTCGCACCTAATCTAAATGCTTCTAAAACGGTATCATCATTTCCTAAAGCAGAAATCATAATAATCGGTAATTGGCTTTTCATCTTTTTTCGAACAAAAGTAATGAGCTCCAAACCTGAGACCTGAGGCATCACAATATCTGCTACGATCAAATCAGGAGATTCTGTTTTTATTTTTTCCAAGGCTTCTTTTCCATCTTTTGCTAAAATGATTTCAAATCCTTGTTTTTTTAATCGAAACGATAAAGAAGTCAATAAGATTTCCTCATCTTCACAAACTAAAATTTTCATGGGCAATCGGTCTTTTAAATATTTAAAAAAAATGAATATTACTTATACAAAATGCAAATATATATAGAAAAAATGATATTTGTTTAAGTTTTATTTGTTCATCCGCCTTCAAACATTTTTTACAAAATGCTTTTAGAATTTTTAAAAAATAATTTATTATTACCAGACGAGGTTTGCAGCACATTACATGCTTCTTGGCAATACTCGAAGGAATTAAATCGAGGTGATTTTTTGATCCAAACTAATCAAGTCGAGCAATATTTATATTTTATTGAAAAAGGAATAGTTGGAATTTTTTATCCCAACGAAGACCAAAACCAATGTGTGGGATTTGGATATTCACCTTCCGTCATTTGTTCTTTCCCTTCTTTTGTAAAAAAACTTCCGTCGGAATATTTTATCCAAACCTTGAGCAAAACTAAAGTTGTTGGAATTTCTAGAAATGATTTTTATCGACACATGGAAAATTTTCCAAGCCTTGAACGCTTGTGGAGAACAATGTTGGAAGAAGCTCTTTTGGGAAGAATCGAACGAGAAATTGATTTATTAACTATCGCTCCAAAAACTCGAATTCAACGATTACTTAATCGAAGTCCACACATCTTCCAAATCGTTCCACTTAAATATATTGCATCCTATCTTCGAATGACTCCTGAAACTTTGAGTCGAAATATGAAAAATATAAAATCTTGATTTCAATCAAGGTTTTGTATTTCGTGAAGTTTTATCTTTGAAAAAAAAGAAAATGACAGCTCAAGATTTAATTTTACAATTACAAAATGACGTTCAAAAAATTATTGAAACAACGGAACAAGAAGTTTTAAATCTTGATTCAAAAATAGTCCAATGGAAAGAGAATGCTGAGACATGGAGCGTTTTAGAATGTTACGAACATCTCAATATTTACAATCGATTTTATAATAATCAATTGGAAAAAGCACTCGCTCTATCCTCATCACCTCAAACTTTTAAATCAGGTTGGCTCGGAAATTACTTTACAAAGATGATTGCACCAACCAATGAAAAACCAATCAAAACAATGAAACATGTTGACCCAAAAGGTTCAACTTTAACCTTCGAAGTGGTTGAAGAATTCCTTGGTCATCAACAAAAGTTATTGCAACTTTTGAACCTCGCCAAAAGTAAGAATTTAAATCCTAGAAAAATTAGTGTGGAATTTTTTAGACTCTTAAAAATAAAAATTGGAGATGGTTTTAGATTCGTCGTAGCACATGAACAACGACATTTGCAACAAGTCTTGAGAACGAAAAAAGTGGCTGTTTCTTTTTTGGAAAAAAAAACTGACTAACCTTATTTTTTCTTTTTTGAAATCCAAGCCCAAATCATTTCTGTCACCACAACTTCTTCACCTTTACTATCAATTAACTTTACAGCGACATTGACTTCACCTTTTTCGGTTTCCCGAATTTGTTTCACTTGTTCTGAAGTGAGTGTGGCAATTGCTTTTTGAGCACCTGCAGAAAGTTTGATAAATTTTGCACCCAGACTTTTCATCAAGGGTAATTTGTCATCAGGAACATTCATTCCTAAGACCATCCCGCTAGCGGTTTCAGCCAACAAAACAGAAGCTGCGGCATGAACTTGAGCGATGTGATTTTGATTTTTTTTCTTATTGGGGATATTGACAATCACTTCATTACAAGTCATTTTTTCAAAATCTAAACTAGCTGTTCCAACAAACGGAACTACTTTTCCAATAGCTTTATTTCGCAACCAACGCTGTGAAAACTTTGGAAATGATTTTAATTTTTGAAGGGTACGGTTTAGGCGATTGTTGAATTCCATTTTATTGTTTTAGTTTAAAACTTTTGCAAGTTATTACTTAAATAGAATTGTTTGCTTAAACTTTTATAACAAAAACGAGGCTATCTCATTAGTGAAAAATTTAAACCCTCTACAGAATCTTTATTACCACATAGACACCTAGAACATATATTTAAAATACTATACTATGTGTTCTATCTGCCTATGTGGTAATATTATATCTTGAGTGCTATTTACTAATGAGGCAGCCTCGTTTTAACTTTATTTTCAGAGTCAAATCAACAACTCAAACAAAGTTGGGTTATCGGTCAACGATTGAAATTGAATTTCATATTTTTTCATCCGCTCGATCAAGCCATCATAATCTTTTGGATCTCTTAATTCTATTCCAATCAACGCTGGCCCAGCATTTCGATTTGTTTTTTTCGTATATTCAAAATGGGTGATGTCGTCATTTTCACCTAAAACATTGTTTAAAAATTCTCGAAGCGCACCTGCTCGCTGTGGAAAACGAATCAAGAAATAATGTTTTAATCCTTCGTACAAAAGAGAACGTTCCTTGATCTCTTCCGTTCGAGTAATATCATTATTTCCACCACTCACTACGCAAACTACATTTTTGCCTTTTATTTTTTCTTTGTAAAAGTCCAATGCTGCAATCGTCAATGCGCCAGCAGGTTCTGCCACAATTGCTTCTTCATTATAGAGTTGTAGAATAGTGGAACAAACTTTTCCCTCAGGCACTAAAATCATATCATCAATGATATTTCTGCAATAATTAAAAGTAGTCTCCCCCACTCGTTGCACCGCTGCACCATCGACGAACGGATCAATTTTTTCGAGCGTTACCAATTCATTTTTTTGCAAAGCTTCGTACATCGCAGCAGCACCTTTTGGTTCGACTCCGATGATTTTTGTCTTTGGAGAAATCTGTTTTAAACAACTTCCTAGACCTGAAGCTAATCCACCACCACCAATCGCTACAAAAACGAAATCAATATTTTCTTCGCAGTCTTCCAAAATTTCTAGGCCAACTGTTGCTTGCCCTTCGATTACTTTTTCATCATTGAATGGATGAACAAAAACTTTATTATTTTCTTCCGAATCTGCCAACGCCATTTTGTACGATGCATCAAAAGTATCACCTCCCAAAACAATTTCTATTCGTTCTTTTCCAAAACGTCTGACCTTATCAATCTTTTGTTTTGGTGTAGTTCCAGGCATATAAATTTTTCCATTGACACCTAATTTTTGACAAGCCAACGCCACACCTTGTGCATGATTTCCTGCACTCGCACAGACAATCCCATTTTCCAAATCCTTCTTCGGCATAGAAGCCATTTTATTATAAGCTCCTCTAATTTTGTAGGAACGTACCACTTGGAGATCTTCTCTTTTCAGGAAAATATTACAATCGTAATTTTCGGAAAGATTAAAATTTCGCATCAACGGAGTGTGATCGACTACACCCTTGAGTCGAACTTTCGCTTTGTAAATTTTTTCTATGGAAATGAATTTGCTTGCCTTGGAAGGAACTTTCATGGTGATTTTTTTTTTTCGAATAACGAATTTTGAACAAGGAATTTCGATTTAAGAAGTTTGACGATTAGTGTGTTCAACACTTCTTAAATCGAAATTCCTTGTTCATTATTCGTTATTCCCTAAGCGTTAACTTTCGCATTTTCAGGACGAAGCGCCCGAACTGCTTTTCCAGTTTGCCACATTTCTGAATCTCGTAATTCTTTCAATTCTGCTTCTAATTTTACTCGGTAATCTCCTTGGCTATTCGAGTCAATTGAAGCTTGTGCTTCTCGACCGGTTTCTACTTCTTCGTATAATTCTTCAAAAACTGGCTTAACGGCATCTCGGAATTTTTTCCACCAATCCAATGCACCACGCTGTGCAGTTGTTGAACAATTGGCATACATCCAATCCATTCCATTTTCTGCCACCAACGGATAAAGCGACTGAGTTGCCTCTTCAACTGTTTCATTAAACGCCTCTGAAGGAGAATGTCCTTTGCTTCGCAACAAATCATATTGCGCAGCAAACAAACCTTGAATCGCTCCCATCAAACTTCCTCTTTCTCCTGTCAAATCTGAGTAAACTTCTTTTTGGAAATTTGTCTCAAATAAATATCCTGAACCAATTCCAATTCCTAATGCTACTACTCTTTCTTTTGCTCGACCAGTTGCATCTTGGAAGATTGCGTAACTAGAATTCAAACCTCGACCTGCTACAAACATTCTTCGCAAACTTGTTCCAGAACCTTTTGGCGCAACTAATATTACATCAATATCTGCTGGAGGAATAATCCCCGTTCGCTCTTTGTAAGTAACTGCAAATCCATGAGAAAAATATAATGCTTTCCCTGGAGTCAAGTATGGTTTGATGGTTTCCCAACAAGAAATTTGCGCAGCATCAGATAATAAATATTGAATAACTGTTCCTCGCTCACATGCTTCTTCGATTGAAAAAAGTGTCTCGCCTGGAACAAATCCATCGTCGACTGCTTTGTCCCAAGATAAGGAAGGAGAACGTTGACCAACGATTACATTAAATCCATTGTCTCTTAAATTTAATGCTTGACCTGGACCTTGCACACCATAGCCAATGATGGCAATAGTTTCATCTTTTAAAACTTCTTGAGCTTTTGCTAAAGGAAATTCTTCTCGAGTTGCGACGTTTTCTTCAACGCCTCCAAAATTCATTTTTGCCATGACTATGATTTTTTTGTAAAACTTTTACTTGTTTAATAAATGTGAATGATTAAAAATGTGTTTTCGTTTTTGAAAAACAAAAAAACTGTAACAATATATTTACATTTTAAAAAATAACTAATTAAAATGTGTACTTTCGATTGATTTCAAATAAGTATTTAGCATTTCCATTGGTTTTACAATGGCGATTCTTCCTGATCTGACAAATTCGTAAATTCCAATTTTTTCGAGTTCATGAAGTAATGCTTCGGTTTCTTCAGCGTGTCCTGTTTTTTCAATGACAGTAAATTCAGGTTCGATTTCTAGAATTCTAGCATTGTGTTTTCGGATGAGTTTTTCTAAACTATTTCCGTTGGTAAATCCGCTAGTTGGTACTTTGTACAAGGCTACTTCTTGATGAATAATTTCAGTTTCATCGTAGTAAAATGCTTTGATGACATCAACTTGTTTGTCAATTTGTGCAACTAGTTTTCGGACTTGTTCTTCTTCTAAATTTACAACAATGGTAAATCTGTGAATGCCTTTAATGGATGCTTTCGAAGTTGTTAGACTTTCGATATTGATGTGTCTTCTAGTGAAAACCGAAACGATTCGGGAGATTAATCCTGTTTTGTTTTCGCTGAAAACTGTTATAGTGAATTCTTTCATAATTGTTCTTTTAACACTTAACACGTGGTGGTCTGCTTTAGCTGACCTAGGTTTTTTTTATTTAGAAGTCGCGTCGTCGCTTGGCTCCTTTTTTTAAGATCTGCTAAAGCAGACAGCAACGTTACTCTAATCTTATTTCTCCGACACTTGCTCCAGTTTGGATCATTGGGAAAATATTTTCTTCTTTTTCTACTCGTACATGAAGCAAATATGGCCCATCATATTCCAACATCTTCGTAATTGCTTTTTTCAAATCTTTCGGATCAGAAACAACACTTCCTGCTACTCCGAAACCTTCTGCTATTTTTATAAAGTCAGGATTTTGCAAAGCAACTGAAGAGTATCTTTTGTCAAAAAATAATTGTTGCCATTGTCTAACCATTCCTAAATATTCATTGTCGAGTAAAACTATTTTTACTCCTACATTCCATTGTGCACACATTCCCAATTCTTGAATCGTCATTTGAAAACCACCATCTCCGACAAAGCAAACTACTTCTCGGTTTGGTTGTGCTAATTTTGCTCCAAAGGCTGCTGGTAAACCATAGCCCATTGTACCTGCTCCACCGGATGAAACCCATTGATTGGTATCTTCAAACTCATAGTAGCGAGCAGCAGACATTTGGTGTTGTCCAACATCAGTAGCTACAATTGCTTTTCCGTCTGTTTGGTTGGAAACCATTCGAACCACTTGTCCCATTTTTATTTTTCCATCAGCATTCGCTTTTAAATCTCGCTTAACTACTTTTTCATTTTCCAATTTTGCGCAAGCTTTAAATTCTTTTAACCACTTGGTGTATTTTTTTTCTTTTACTAATGGTAAAAGTTTTTTCAAAACATCTTTTGCATCACCTAAAACAGGTACATCTGCTTTTACATTTTTATTAATTTCAGAAGGATCAATTTCGATGTGAATGACTTTTGCTTGTTTGGCATATTTTGACAAATTACCTGTTACTCTATCATCGAATCGCATTCCTATAGCAATCAAAACATCGCACTCATTGGTCTTTATATTTGGTCCATAATTTCCATGCATCCCCAACATCCCCATGTGCAATGGATGTGAATTAGGAATACTAGAAAGCCCGTGAATAGTACATCCTAGTGGTATTCCTGTTTTTTCTACAAATGCTTTAAACTCATTTTGTGCATGTGCAATTTGAATTCCATGACCTGCAAGAATGAATGGTTTTTTTGCTTTATTAATCAGATTAGCAGCAGCAGCCAATGATTTTTTTTCCACCTTTGGCAAAGGATGATAAGATCGGATTGTTGGGTTTTTCATGTAGACAAAATCCATTTCATCAAGCTGTGCATCTTTAGTAATGTCAATTAAAACTGGTCCAGGTCTTCCTGAGTTGGCAATGTAAAATGCTTTGGCAAAAACAGTTGGAATTTCTTCTGCTTTGGTAATTTGATAATTCCATTTCGTAACAGAAGTCGTACATCCAATTACATCGATTTCTTGAAATGCATCACTTCCTAAAACCTGACTAAACACTTGTCCCGTGATACAAACCAATGGCGTCGAATCCATAAATGCATCTCCAATCCCTGTAATTAAATTTGTCGCTCCTGGGCCAGAAGTTGCCATGCAAACTCCAATCTTTCGAGTCACACGTGCATAACCTTGCGCTGCATGAATTGCTCCTTGCTCATGACGAGGAAGGATATGTTGCAATCGATCTTGGTAGTTATATAATGCATCATAGACTGGCATAATCGCTCCACCTGGATATCCAAAAATAGTATTCACATCTTCTTCCAATAAACATTTTAAGACTGCTTCTGCACCTGTGATTCTAACTGGTTTGCCCACTTTAATTTTTTTTGCTTTGGAAGCTTTTCGAGTCTTTGTATTTTTCTGCACTTGATTGATTTTTTATTTTTTTGTATTTTAAAGCTCTTGCTTTAAATTATATTAATTTCTGAAGTAAAAACTACGGAGTACTTTTAACATTCATCGGTGACACATCCTTCACTTGCGGAAGATACTGTCGCAGCATATTTTCTTAAAATACCAGTTGCTGCCCGAAGCGTAAGTGGTTGCCAATTTTTTCTTCTATTGTCAATTTCTTCATCTGTTAATTCCACATCTAATTTATTATTGACTGCATCAATTGTAATCGTATCACCATCTTCTAACAATCCAATTACACCACCAACTTGTGCTTCAGGTGTGACATGTCCAACAACAAATCCATGCGTTCCTCCAGAGAATCTAGCATCTGTAATCAAGGCAACTGAATTTCCTAATCCTGCTCCCATAATTGCGGAAGTTGGTTTCAACATTTCAGGCATTCCAGGTCCTCCTTTGGGCCCGATATATCTAATCACAATTACTTCGCCTGAATTAATTTTACCTGCGACGATTGCCGCATTTGCATCAGCTTCTGAATTAAATACTCGTGCTGTTCCTTTAAAAACCTCTCCTTCTTTTCCTGTAATTTTTGCAACTGAACCACCCGTTGCGATGTTTCCATAAAGTATTTGTAAGTGCCCTGTCGGCTTGACGGGGTTGTTAAACGATTTGATGACTTTTTGATCGGCTAAAAGATTTGGAACATCTGCTAAATTTTCTGCCATCGTTTTTCCTGTTACCGTCAAACAATCGCCATACAACATTCCATTTTCCAATAATAATTTTAAAACTGCTGGAACACCTCCAACCTTATGCAAGTCTTCCATCAAGTATTGTCCACTTGGTTTGAGGTCAGCCAAGAAAGGTGTTTTGTCGCTGATGCGTTGAAAATCATCCAAGGAAATATCTACCTCAACTGATTTTGCCATGGCGATTAAATGTAAAACTGCATTTGTTGAACCACCTAAAACCATGATGAGTGTAATCGCATTTTCGAATGCTTCCTTTGTCATGATGTCTCGTGGAAGAATATTTTTTTCCATCAAATTCCGCATTGCCTTACCGACTCTAGCACATTCTTCTTTTTTATTTGGACTCACCGCAGGGTTGGAAGAATTATATGGCAAACTCATTCCCATCGCTTCAATTGCTGATGCCATAGTATTGGCGGTGTACATTCCTCCACAAGCACCTGGTCCAGGACAAGCTTTTTGAATGACACTTTTATAATCTTCTTCGGAAATTGTCCCAGCTACCTTTTGACCTAAAGCTTCGAAGGCAGAAACGATATCGAGTTTTTTATCCAAATGACAACCTGGTTGAATCGTTCCTCCGTAAACTAAAATTCCCGGTCGATTCAATCTTCCCAAAGCCATCATTGCACCTGGCATATTTTTATCGCAACCAACAACTGCGACGATAGCATCATACCATTGTGCTGAAGCAACTGTTTCAATCGAATCTGCGATAATATCTCGCGACGGCAAAGAAAAACGCATTCCATCTGTTCCCATCGAAATTCCATCACTCACTCCTATCGTATGAAAAATCAAACCAATCAAATCTGATTCGTTGACTCCAATTTTGATATCTTTTGCTAAGTCATTCAAGTGCATGTTACAAGGATTGCCTTCCCATCCTGTACTCACGATTCCGACTTACGCTTTTTTCAAATCCTCATGAGTCAATCCGATGGCATGAAGCATCGCTTGAGCTGCAGGTTGAGTTGGATCTTGCGTGATCCGTTTACTGTATTTATTGAGTTCCGTTTTTACCATAAGTATCAAAAGTATTATCTACCGTTATTTTTACGAAATTTTTTAAATCAAGTTTTACAATGAGCATTTTTTATTCAAGTACACTTAACTGTCTGATTATCAATACCTTAAAAACCCACCAAGACCAGTTACCAACATTCAGAATAAAATGGATCGCATTTTTTATTTTAAGCATAAAACAAAAAAGCCTTTCCGAATATTCGGAAAGGCTTTTGATTTATTTTGTAAATGTATTGTTACATCAAATAGTGCCTTTCCTGAAAATCGCTAATAATAACGATGACAGAAATAATAATGACACTAATAATAATATAACTAAACATAAAATTTATTTTGATTGAGGCAACAATATGAGATTGTTTTTTGGAAAAAGCAATCTTTTGAAAAAAAAATAGATTTTGATTTTTAAATTTTTTACAATGAGTAAATCAATTTTTCATCTCCTAAAAATCAAATGCTTGCCAAACAACTTCATCTGGGATTGGTGCTTCTAACTTCACTAATTCATTCGTCACAGGATGCCGGAAAGCTAACTTCCAAGCATGCAAATGAATCGAACGATCTTTATTTCCTCGTTTAAAACCATATCGTTCATCGCCTTTGATGGGGCAGTCAATTTTTGCTAATTGTGCTCGAATTTGATGATGTCTTCCAGTCACCAAGTTAACTTCGAGTAAGTGATAATTATCAATAGAAGCAATTACTTTATATGTTAATTCTGCTTTTTTGCTGTTTGGTTTTTCTTCATCGTGAGCAAAAGCACGATTCTTTTTTTGACTTTTTAAAAGATAATGAATGAGTGTTCCTTCTTTTTCTGGTGGATGATTCTTTACTACTGCGAGGTAAGTTTTTTTAATTGTTCTTTTTTGAAATTGCTCATTTAATATCGCTAGACATTTTTTATTTTTTGCCAACAAAACAATTCCGCTTGCAGGACGGTCGAGCCGATGAATAAGGTAAAGTTCAGATTTGGTATAAATCTCTGCGATGTCAAGTAATGCTTTATCACCTGATCGATCTGATTGCGTCGGTAATCCTGCAGACTTATTCAACGCAATGAGTTGATTATTTTTATAAAGAACATTTTCGGTGATTTGCATATTTATATTTTTGTGAAATTTTATTTGATTTTTTTGCCGCTGACTTTTCATGACTTTTTTAGAAGATAAGCTCAACGAACAGTCATATTTAAAGGCTTAAAAGTCTGTGGCAAAAAATCATAGTCCAAACAGTTCTTGGACAATTAATCCATTTTTCATTCGTGGTTCAAACCAAGTAGACTTTGGAGGCATCACTCCTCCAGAATCAGCAGTCGTTAAGAGATCAGACATTTGTGCGGGGTAAAGACAAAATGCCACCCTCGATTCTGACTTCAACGTTTTGGCTCTAATCGTTTCTATTCCTTCTGTTCCTGAAACATATTTAATTCGGGTATCCGTTTTTACATCTACAATCCCTAAAATATTTTTCAAAACTTTATCGTCGAGCAAACTTGCATCTAGTACAATTTTTTGATTTTTATATTCTTTAAGTACTTCTGATCTCCATTTCAGGAGAAACCATTCTTTATTTAAAAACATGACAATTTCATGTTTTCGTTTAGGCTTCATTGGTTTCTCAATCATATCAATTTCAAAAACCTTTGAAAGCTTTGCCATAAACTGAGTCAACGTAATATCTCCCGAAGCATCGACAATTCGATTATAATCAAAAATCTCTAACTGGTCTACTGGAAAAAATGCAGTTAATAAATTTCCATATGGATTTGCCTTTTTCTTCTTTTTAATTCGAGAATATAACAATGCACTTGCGGCGCAACGATGATGCCCATCCGCAATATAAGTTTCTGGAATTTTTTTCTCAAAAAGTTGTTGAATTCTTTCAATCGTATTTCCATCGTTTACTTCCCAAAGGACATGAGTTGAATTTTCTTTTTCAAAATGAATTGTATAATAAGGATCATTTTCCTCGATATGCTTTTCAAATAATTCATTCAACTTCTTGACTTTTGGATAAATCAAGAGAACTGGCTTGACGATCGCTTTTCGATTCATCATCAAATACATTTGTCGTTGCTCGGTGGCAGCTAAGGTATTTTCGTGTTTTTTAATGTTACCTTTTAAATACTCATTGATGTCAGCACAAGCAACTAAACCTGTATGGGTTCGAGTCGGCGATTGGATGCGATAAATGTAAACTGACTCTTGTGAAGCTTTGTTGTAGAAACCACTTTTTTTATAGGAAACATATTCTTCCTTTACGGTTCCAAAAAAAGAATCATTGGAAGCGATGTAATCGGTGTTAGGATAGATCGCTTGAAATGGACGAATCTTCATGAATTGGTTGTCTGTTTTTTCAGTTTTATTATCAAAAAATAAAACTGAGTTTGGTTCAAAATGGTTAGGTAAAATTTTCGGTCGGCAATTTAAGATTAGTTTGCCAGTAAAAAAAAACTTTCCCGTTAAGTTATCTTTTTTTAGGTCTTAATTTAGTTGGAAAATTGATATATCTATTTGTTACCGAATTGCATCGAAAGCAACTATCTTTCCTTTACTATCGTTTTATAAATAATTATTTTTATAACACAACCAACTCCAATTATATGAAAATCTTAATGGTCTGCCTCGGTAATATTTGTCGATCGCCACTTGCAGAAGGCATTATGAAAAATAAAATCCAAGAACATCAACTCAATTGGGAAGTAGATTCTGCTGGTACTGGCGCGTGGCATACAGGTGAAAAACCAGATCCTCGTTCTATTAAAGTTGCTCAAAAAAATAACATTGACATTACCTACCAACGAGGCCGACAATTCCAAGTTCATGACTTAGATGAATTCGATTTGGTCTTGACGATGGATGCAACTAATTTTCAAAATGTAAGACATTTAGCTACTTCCTCTGAGCAAGAAGATAAGATTCACCTCATTATGAATTTTGTAAATCCGGGTTTTAATGAGCAAGTTCCTGATCCATATTATGGTACCGATGGGTTTGAAAGTGTATTTGAAATGTTGGATGTGGCATGTGATAGGATTGTCGAGAAATATCGATTTTTTTGATAACGTCTCCATTTTTTTTAACTTTAATAAAAAAGTTATGAAAAGAAAAATACTAACACTTACCTATTTATTCTTCATTTTTTATTCTTCTCTATTTTCCCAATCGCTAGAATGGAATGTCCAACAAAATCAATACACAAAAATAAAATCAGCAATTTCCCTAGATAATGGAAAATGGTTATTGGGTGGAACTTATTTCGATGCTAATGATTTCAATCATGATGCTTATTTTAGGATGATAGATTCTTCAGGAACAATTTGGGGAGTTTCGTCAGTTCCCGCTGCAGGTGGAATATCTGAAAGTACTGAGATGCTAAAAAAAGCAGGGTCGTTTATTTTCGAAGTGGGCAAAAACCGAGAGAATTATACTGTACAAAAATATTCACTAGACAGTAACAAATTAAATAGAATTCACTCTTTTTATTATGATGAATTTGTTGTTATAAACGATTTGGACATACTTCCAAATGGGAATGTTATAGTAGCTGGAAGTCAAATAGTTAATTCTAAAAAACGTGCTTTTTTTGCTGCATACTCAAATGACTTAGAGACCGAGTTTGTCTTTTGGACATTAGGAAATGTAGGTCAAGCAAACGATATTGAAGTATTAGATGATGGGTCTTTTTTGATTATAGGAGAGTTTGAGTTTAGTAATTCCCCTTATGGGGTTCGTAGGTTTAGTGATAATTTTGGAGACTATGGAATAAGTGCTAGTGGAGCAACCTATCAAAAAGTCAATAAAAAAATCAACGGAAAATATTTTGCTTATCAAGATGATAACCTATCCTTGCTTAATTCTAATTTCATAACAACTAATTCTATCGATCTTTCTAGCTATGGAAATATCATAGATATAGAAAGTGATGATAATTCTACTTTTGTGTTATGCCAAGGAGAAACAACCGCTCCTAATATTTTAGAATTCAATAATGATTTCGAATTAGTTAATACATTTTCTTATGGAAGTAAATTCTTACGGCTTAATGATTTGATTCTAAATGAAAATGAAATCTCTTTTGCTGGTCATGCTATTCCATCTGTTCCTTTAGAAAACGAAATCACTACTCCTTCTTTAAGTGGATATTTTAGATCATTTCCAAGGCCGCTCAATACTAATTTTCCAGCTCATGATTTGGAGATTAGTGATGTGCGTATCCCTCATTCTGAAAAAAACAATGAATGTACAAATGGTTATTCACGATCATTTGTAATCATTGACCTAAAAAAGGTTTCCGTTGATATTGTTAATCATGGAGAAGATACAATTTCTAGTGGTTATTTATTCCTTCAATTAGAAGGACTCAAAAGTTGTTATATAGGAATCTCAAATAACTCTACCTCCTTTCTTAGAAAAAAGCACTTTTTCAATTTAAATTTAGCACCAAATGATACTGCAACGATAGATATCTTAAACTTTGAATTTCCAAAACTATTAAATGAGAGTTACCATATTGACCTTTGTGCATGGGTTTCTGCTGTGGATAAAAAATTAGATACCAATAATGAAAATGATTTTTACTGTGGAAAAATACCATTAAAAGGTATTGACTTTTCAGATTCAGAGGAAACTGCTGGAATCTATCCAAATCCTGCAAATGATTTTATTAATGTATCTCTAAAATTAACTTACTTGGAGGAAACAGAAATTGAAATCTATACTTTCATGGGGCAATTAGTCTATAAGAGTTCTATTCCTTTTTCTTCCGATAAAAAATTTATAGATATTTCTAGTTTTCAAGAAGGAAGTTATTTTCTTAACATAAAGAATAGTAAAATTAAAGAAACCCTTCAATTTGTCAAATAAAAATATTCCCTAAAAAAGGGAAGCCGTAAATATTTTATAACAAAACATTTACGGCTTTCTTTTTATCTGAAAAAATAGAACTATCCTGGTTCTGATTCCGCTCCAGTCTCTTTTCCTAGCAATCCTCGAAATGCATCCTTTACTGTATTTCCCTCATTGATCACTTTATACATTTCTTCGGTGATTGGCATCTCCACATTATATTGATGTGCTAATTCTCGAACAACGCCGCAAGTTTTCACTCCTTCTGCTACCATCGACATTTCATCTATTATTTCGTCGAGGGAACGGCCTTTGCCTAAATTATAACCTACTGTTCGATTTCGACTTTGCGTACTACTGCAAGTTGCGACCAAATCTCCCATACCTGCCAATCCTGAAAAAGTCAATGGGTTTCCTCCCATCGCAACTCCTAAACGGGTGAGTTCTGCCAAGCCTCTTGTGATGATCGCAGCTCGGGTATTATCTCCTGCACCTGCTCCATCCCCCATGCCTGCCGCTATCGCAATTACATTTTTTAATGCACCTCCAAGTTCACAGCCCACCACATCATCATTGGTATAAACTCTAAATAAACCTGTGCTAAAAATTTTCTTTAACTCCTTCGCAATTGTATCGTCAACCATCGCAATCACACCTGCGGCTGCTTGTCCTGCCATAATTTCTCTTGCTAAATTTGGGCCAGTCAAAACTCCTGCGGGATGTCCCGGCATGACAGTTTCAATAATTTCAGTCATCCGCATTTTGGTTCCTTGCTCTAACCCTTTGGATAAACTAACTATCGGAATCCATGGCCGAATAAATGGTTTAGCATCTTCCAAGACACGTCGAAAAACTTGTGACGGAACTCCCATTACTAAAACATCTGCATCATGAATTGCTTCCTCGATTGAATTTGTTGCTCGGAGCGAAGGAGTGAGCTTTGCACCAGGAAGATATTTTTCATTGCGATGATTGTTGTTAATATCATCGACTGTATTTGGATTTCGAGCCCACATTTTTGTAGGTGCATTTCTAGCAATTAACGAAGCAACTGTTGTACCCCATGAACCTCCTCCGAGTAAACCAACTTTTAGCATAATTCTACCATTTATAATGATAATTAAAATAAAATCTTATCCATATACTTGTAAGACATGCAAACTCTTTTCGATTCTCCGCCTCTTTTAATTGTCCAATAGAAATTTGAGTTCCAATTGAAAATCTCCTTTTTTGCTTTTGCCCTTTAATTTTAAATCTTGTTGGGAGAAAAAACTTCACATACCCACCAGTAAAATAACCTCCTCCTGGATCCGAATAAGAATCATCCCAATGAATAAATGATTCTCTTTTAAACCCAATATCGATAGGATTTTTTTTCTCCATCAAGATTCTCGTAAATATTCCAAAACCAAATAGTGAACGATATTTTTCTCCATCCGCTCTATCTCTTTCCTGATATTTATAAAGTGTTTTTGATTCTCCAAAATGGCTTCCTGCTACTGCAATATAATTACTATAATTTACTCCCAATTCTCCTTCAATTCCTATGGAAAATTTATCATTAAAACTTAAGCAAGCATGTAAATTGGCATCCAATGGAAAAGCATCAATTCCCCAGTAGATTTTAGTATTTTCAAATCTGATTTGGCTTTCCAAGTTATTCGAAATTAAAACTCCAAAGAAGACAAATATGATTTTCAACTTAAGTTTCAATTTGTTTTATTTTTTCCAAATAATAAGTCTAGTCTTTTTTTACCTTTCCATTTTTTAAATTAGCTTTCCCATTCGACTTGGCCTTAGGTAATTTTTTCTTCGGAACTTCCTGCCCCAATTCTATCAAAAACTCATTTCGAATTTTTTCAATATTCCTTTCCATATTTGTTTTCGTCCATCGTTTGGTTGATACGGGTGGAAGTACTTTTATCTCAATTGCAGTCGCTCGAAAAAGTGCTCCTCCATTTGGCATCGCATCCGATGCATTTCTCAAAATAATTGGAATCAACGGAACACCAGCTTGCATCGCCAAATGAAATGCTCCTTTTTTAAATGCGCCCAAAGTCTTGTCTTGGCTTCGAGTACCTTCTGGAAAAATAATAATTGATGTGTTATTTTGCAAAGCTTCCACCGCAGGTTTCATTGCCTCTATCGCTTTTTCTTTATCTTTTCGATCAATAAAAATTACACCACCAGCTTGTAATAATTGACCGATAATTGGCATCTTCTTTAATTCTTTTTTCGCTATTCCAACAGCATCTTTTCGAATCAATTTGGCAGCGACGAACATGTCTACACTACTTTGATGATTCAATATAAAAACTGCTGGTCGTTTTTCCCAAAGGTATTCTTCTCCTTTGACTGCCAATTCTAGTCCAGCCATTTTAACCACTAAGTCACCAACATTTGCCATCATCGAATTAACACCATCTGTCCAAGACATATTAAATGTCCCCGATGCTACTCCCTTAAAAACAGCAGGAACTAAACTTCCCAAAGCTAAACCAGTTCGAACAAAATTGGAAAGACCTGGTCGCTTTTCATCATTCAACCGATAAACTGTCCAATCATTTTGATACGCCAAAGCGGAGAGTTTTGTATCAGGATTCATTGGTCTAGGGTTTCCTACAATTTCAAGCAATGGCAAGTCTTCTGCACTATCGGTATAGAAAAAACTTTTGGTTAAATCTAGATTATATTTTTTAGTTAGTTCTTTTGCAGCATGTGCTTTTCCATCTCCCCAACATGCTGGTTCAACGATATTACCCGTAAATTTTCCACCTTTGACTTCCATTACTGTACACATCACATGCTCAATATTTAAGTCACGAGCAATTGGATTAACTTGATAAGGTGTCGCTGCTGAAATGATCGCCACCGTATGTCCTTTTGCCAAATGTGCTGCTACTAAAGCTCTCGCTTCTGGATAGATTTCAGTAGCTAAATGTTTATGATAAACATCTTCTCCAACTTCGATAAATGTTTTCTCATCGACACCTTTTACACCCTGTGCACCCATTGCGGCAAGTCCTGCAAAATTTCCATTCCCCATCGCGTAAACCATCACACCTGCAAATTGAGCTACAACTTCACGAGCAGTAATTCGACCACTCAATACTTTTGTCTGGAAAAATTCTTTCGCAGAAAATCCCTTAATCAAGGTTCTATCTAAATCGAAAAATGCTCCAATGTGTGCACCTCCTTCTCCTTCCATAACTGGACGAGTAAAAGCATCCGTTTTGGAACCAGGAACAATATCTCTTTCGATTGGAACAAGCTGAGTTGTCTCAGCAGGCTTAGTTAAGGTAAGTGTTTGCAAAGTTTTGATTCGCTCAGCTACATCATTTAATTGATTAAGAAATTTTTGAATAGCTTCTTTTTTATTATCATCTGGCGTAGGAATCAAACCTAGATTTTTTGCCAAACGAATTCCATTAATTAAAAATGGTTTTGACACCGATTCGATTCTTTGAATCCGCCCTTGCCAATGCATTTCTTCACTAACAAATAAACAATCGTTAATAAAATTCTCTTCATCAAAAACTCGTCGTGGTCGCATATTTTGCAACGCATAAACAACTACTCGATAAGCTTCTACATAACTATGTAAAACTACAGGAGCAACGATCACATTTTGTTTTTCCAAAAATGAGATAGCACCTGATTTAGTTTGCTTAATTAACTTTTCCCAATTTTTATCCAACACTTCTAAGTTCGACTCCAGTTCATCTGAAAACTGAGATTTTTTTGAATAGAAAAATTCAAACTTAAATAATTGTCGCAGCTTCATTATCTCACTCCAAAAAGTTTCTCCTCTTACATTAGGTTTTGCTTCAGACGATTCTAACAAAGCAAGTTCGATAAATGCTCGTTGGTAGAGATGATGCACCGACATATTTGCGTAGTAGGTTGCTTGCAAATAATTTTCGGAAACGATCACATATTTTGCATGAAGGATATCTCCATGTTGCAAAATAAGTTTTGCTCGAATCAATAAATTCAACGCAGTTTGCACACTTTCTCCTATCGGTTTTCCTCTATCGACTAAGGCATCAGGATTTCGTTTTTCAATCAATTCCATTAATCGAATAACATCATTTTCAATCGCTATTTTACTCAATGAAAATTTACTCAGTAAGGCTATACAAATTAATGATGAAGTTGTCACAGGGGTAATCTCATTAATTTTATGAACAAGTTCCAAAGCAAATTTTGGCAACTTGCCTGAGTATCCTTTTACATCATAACCTTCTGTAATGATAGCAACGGAGTTATCATTTTTCACATCCACAGGTTCGCCAAACCGTAGAGAAATCTTTCCGAAATTATTTCCCATTTTTTTGATGTAGTTCATAAACCACATCAAACTCTCAGGAGTTTTTTTATTTCGTCGCCATTGCAACGTGATATCTTTTACATCTGGAATCAAATCATACACTATCGAAACTGGCACATATTTTACTTCTTGTGAAGATTGCTCTTCTGCTTCTTTGATGTATTTTAAAATCCCCACTTTTGGCCAAACCAATTTTCCAGTTCGAGATCGAGTCCCTTCAATAGCCCACATAAAATGAGCATTATCATTCACCAACGATGCGATAAAATGTCGCAAAGTCGCTTTGTAAATTTCATTATCTTTAAATGATCTTCGAATAAAGATTACTCCGTTTTGTCGCCCCATCTGATTCAATCCCATAAATGCCATATTGATTCCCGCAAATGTGTATGGCAATGGAATACCATGTCGAGTCAGCACTACGGCAAGTACCATCATATCAATATAAGTCTTATGAGTCATCACAAAGGCAATCGGATGTTGTCGAGCCAAGTGACTCAATTTTTTTATTTCGGTAGGATTGACATCAATTGTTTTTTTGTACCCACGAGAAAGAATGTACTGCGAAAATTCCATCCCCATTACATTCGCAACAGGACTATGTTGCGTGTATAATTCTTTCATGTACTCTCCCGCTTTACTGTAAACCTCCTCAAACGAATCACCGTTTTCCTCAGCGATCAATACTAGTTTTTTTTGAAATTTTGAATCTCGTAGAATGTTTTCCATCGACATTATCTATAGGGTTTTATTATGCTTCTGTTCTTTTTCTTTACTCTAAAATATATCTCAACCAATATAGTAAATCAAAATAACACCGCCATAAAATTCTGTTAAACTTTGGTTTTTAAACTAAAATCAGCCTATGTTGTTCCCACAAAGAGCGTTTTAAAGGCATTCTAAAAGACAATTATTATTTTTTTATATCTGAAAAAAAAGTACCTTTAGCACTTAAACTATAGTCTAAAAAATAAAATCAACCAGTAGGTTTTTCATTTAAAATCTCCATTTCATTGGACTTTTGGATAAAAAATCTCCTTAATCTAGCTGTTATGGCAAATAATACTGAACTACAAAAAATAAAGAAACCCTCGCTATTTTGGTTAGCGACTGAACCTGCAAGAGCAGCTGCTGAATTAGGGCTTTCTATTCCATATCGTAAGTTTTTTCATAAAGAATATAAGGGAGATGGTCACCCAGTCTTAGTTTTGCCAGGTTTTATGGCAAGTGATACTTCGACTAATCCTCTTCGAAAATTTATTGAGAAATTAGGCTATAATGCGTATGCTTGGGAGTTGGGACGAAATACTGCAAAACTCGAAATCTTAGATGTTTTGATGGATAAGTTAGAAGATATTTATCATGAAACTGGACAGGAAATTACGATCATCGGATGGAGTTTGGGTGGAGTCTATGCTCGACAAATGGCAAAAGAAAAACCAGATATGGTTCGACAAGTCATTACTTTGGGTTCTCCATTCGGAGGAATTACAGAACCAAATAATGCCACTTGGATGTACAATATCGTTTCTAATGGAAAACGAGTGGTGGATCTCGATGCTGAACTTTTGGCTGATTTGCCAAAACCAGCACCTGTTCCAACAACTGCCATTTATACCAAAGAAGATGGAGTCGTGCCTTGGGAAGTCTGTATGGAAAAAGAAGAATCTTCTATTCATCAAAATATTCAAGTGCGAGGAAGTCATTTAGGATTAGGAGTTAATATCTCTGTACTAAATATTGTGGCTGATCGCTTGATGTATTACAAAGAGGATTGGGTGCATTTTGAACCACAGTCTGCTGTGAGTGATTTGATATTTTATCCTTCGATCTGAAGGAATCGAAATAATAAGGAATAAAGAAAAAACATCAATCGAAAGGTTGATGTTTTTTTTTACCACATAGGCACATAGAAAATATAGATTTTAATTTTTTCTATGTGCCTCTGTAGTAAAAATCAATTCTTATTTTCCAAAAACATTCTCTTCACTTGAAAAAAAGTCGTCATCAAAAATAACACTCCAATCAACAATAATATCTCTCGATTTTTTTCTTTTAAAAAATCAACTAGCAATGTTCCCGCAAAAATATAGAGTGAATGTGCTACCACCGTTGCCAAACCTGCTCCAATCACAAATGCCCATATCCTAAATTGAATTTTTCGAGTAACCAAAGCAGTATTCCAAGCCAACCAAAATGGAATCATACTTGGATAAAAAAAACGAATCCCCATTCCTAATATAAAGGTAGGAGCCAAAATCGTAGGCATCGACAAAGCAGGTGTACTCGAATTCGAATTCATTGCCCCATAAAAAACAACTATCGTCAAAATGGAAAAAAGTATCAGCATCGTCCATTCCAAAATCAAATTTCCATTTTTCTTTTTTGCTACCCATTGAGTAAATGCAACAATGTATCTCACAAAGATAGCTTCCACCAAAGCACATCCGCTTGAAAACATAAGTGCTGATTGCCATCCTTGTTCAATACTAATTTGGATAGCAAATAAATGTAATGCTCCAATAACCAATGAACCTGATATACTTATTACAAAACCTAAAAAAAAGGACTTTACAAAACCTAAATCAGTTGTTAAGTTTTGATAAATCGAATCAAGAAAGGTTCTTTTAGCCATTTTATTATTTTAAGAACTGTACTAATGAGGTGTACTAGTACACCTTTTATCTTCTTAAATATTAGGACAATAGTACGCATATTCTAGCTTTCATTGAATGTAATTCGATTGATCAATCATTTTTCCATAAAAAAGCAAATAAGCCAAAACGTTCATAAACATCTGACAATCAACAACTTATAATTAAATAAACTTTACCCAACTGATTCTTTCTTTTTTATTTTCAAAAAAAATTTAATTAAAACTTGTTTTTCTCAAAGGAAAGATACTACATTTGTAGTGTACTAGTTAAGTAATACACCAAGACACCAACTAACAAATATTAAATATGATTAACTTAAAAAACATTTCCTTTGGCTACAAAAAAAACAAGCCGCTCTTCGAAAGCCTCGACCTAAAGTTGGAGCAAGGAAATATCTACGGACTTCTAGGTAAAAACGGTGCAGGAAAAACAACCTTGATGAAATTAATCGCAGGTTTGATTTTTCCAAAAGGTGGCGAGCTTGATGTCATGGGATTTACTCCTCAGGATCGACAGCCACAATTTTTAGCAGATGTTTATTTTATTCATGAAGAACTTTATGTACCAAAAGTAAAGATCAATACCTACGAAAAAACTTATGCTCCATTTTATCCCAATTTTGATCATACCGCTTTTGATAGTTATCTATCTGAATTTGGTTTAGATAAAAATGCAAAAATGACAGAGATGTCATACGGGCAAAAGAAAAAAGTTTTACTCAGTTTTGGTTTGGCTTGCAATTCAAGATTATTGATTTTGGATGAGCCAACAAATGGATTAGATATTCCTTCAAAAAGTCAATTTCGAAAACTATTGGCCAAAGCAATTTCTGAAGAGCGAACTTTTATTATCTCGACGCATCAAGTAAGAGACATGGCCAACTTGATTGATCCGATTATCATTCTCGAAGCTGGAGAAATTATTTTCCAACAGAACCTTTATGATGTGTCGAAAAAATTATACTTCGATATTTCTTATCGAACTGCTGAACCTGAAAATGTGCTTCATGCAGAACGATTGCCAGGAGCCTACCGAACTGTTATTGAAAATACAACTGGCGAGGAATCTGAAATTGAATTGGAGGCATTGTTCAATACTGTAATTACGAATCGACAAAAAATTAGCGAACTCTTTAAAACCAACTCGACTCATGAATAATACATTTGATTTTAACCGTTTTTCCCTGCTGCTCAAAAAAGAGTTATGGTCGGGAAATAAAAAACCTCTTATCGTTGGAGGAGCAATTTTTGGTTTTTTGATATTAATTGCGCTGCTCCAAATTTACTGGACAGGTGGATACGAAGGATTGAATTGGCATATGTTTCCAATAGTGATATTTTGGGGTGGATTAATTTTTACCAGCGTAATATTTTATGAATTTAATAATAAAACTGGTACTCATCATTATCTCAGTTTGCCAGCCTCCACTTTTGAAAAATTCTTAAGCAAATGGCTGATTACAGCAATTCTATTTCCGATTGTGGCTTCACTCTTATTTTGGGTTTATTCAAAAGTTGGCGATGCTATTTACTTTAATTATAATTCAGAAAATGGATATACTCCTTGGAAATTAACTGATTGGTGGAGTATATTTTTTATAAAAATTTATATCGTTTATCAATCTACTTATCTAATTGGTGCTATTGCTTTTCAGAAATATACATTTTTCAAAACATCAATAGCCCATTGGTTGTATACAATATTTTCAGTCACCATTGCTGCCATTTTATTTCGAATAATTTTTGCGGAGATGTTTGATGGTTTGTTTTCTATCAATCAAGATATGAATTGGCAAACAAGTGATGAAGTCATTCATTTTATGGAAAATAAATTTTTATCCATTTTAGAATTTGCCTTGTGGTTTTTAGTTCCGCCAATCATGTGGGTAGTAGGATTTTTTAAACTTAAAGAAAAAGAAGCGTAATGAATTTCACAAAGAATCAAACCATATATATGCAAATCGCCGACTACTTGATCGAACAGATCTTGAGAGAAGAATTGAAGGCTGGTGATAAAGTTCCGTCTGTACGAGAACTCGCTGCAACTACCGAAGTGAATCCAAATACTGTTATGCGGACGATCTCTTACTTACAAGAACAAGATATTATTTTTAATAAACGAGGCATTGGAAATTTTGTATCAGAAGATGCTTACGAAAAAACTCGAACCATGCGTAAACAAGATTTTATTCAACAATATCTTCCTGATTTTTTTAAAACAATGAAATTACTCAAGATGGATTTAAAAGATTTGGACGAGATTTATAAAAAACAAATGAATGGAAAAGCACAATGAGGAGTCAGGGAGGAGATGTTAACTTTCTATAACAATGAATTTACATTTTTCAACAACACTTAAAAACTATCTTATCATGAAACGATATTTACACTTTGCCGTCGCTTTTTGGTTTATGATTTTCCAAATTATTTTTTCTTAAAATTAAAAACTAACCATCATGAAGACTAGTAATAAAATTTTGACTGGTACTTATTTAGTGATTTTATTGATTACAATTATTACCATGGCTTTTGTCAGAAATGGAACTACAGAAAGAGAACCACTTAAATCTGTTGGAGAAAACACAACTAAGAATGTCAATTTTAAATATCTCCGAGCACTTGATATTGCCGTCGGAAAAATAACACTTATCCAACAAAAAGGTCCAACTCGTCTTGAAATTAACTGTGCAGAAAATATACGCCAACATTTGGTGGAAGAATTTGAGGACAATGAATTTTATCTTGGAATGGATCAAGGGGAGAATGGAGATTTGGATATTGAAGTCATTGTTTATACTGAAACTATTGAAGCTATTACTATCTCAGGTAATGCCCGATTAGAGAATAATAGTACTTTTAAAACTAACGAAATTAATTTGACAACCAAACAAAGTGGTTCCATCCAAATGTCAATAGAAGCAGGGTTGGTTAATACTTTTACATTTGGTGAAAGTAAAATTCAATTGAAAGGAACTGCTCAAAATCTAAATGCAGTAATCAATAATACTGGAAATGTATCAGCACTTGATTTAGAAACTGATGCGGTAGTTGCGAATGTGGGAGATGCTGGAAAAATGGAAATAACCGTAGTTTCCTCGTTGATCGCCAATCTTTCGAATGCTGGAAAATTACGCTACAAAGGAGACCCAACCACTCTGCAAAAAAACGGTGTAATTGATTCTGCTGAATTAATAAAATTATAACGCTTGCGCTAATACATCTACAATACCCTAAAATATTTTTTGATTAGTTGATATTTGCAATGCGTCTCATTTTATGGGACGCATTTTTTTTTTATCAAATCGCCCCTGGGCTATCAAAACTCTTCAGCGAAACATGCAAATGATCGTCTGTCCCAACATGTCGCAATACATTAAATCCCATCAATTGAAAATAACTCTTCATCAAAAAATTACGCACTTCACTTCTTCCATTTGTTCGAATATCCAACGCATGAACATAGCCATCACTTTGCTCGTAATGCAATGATCTTCGTTTTGACTTCAAACCCATTTTTTTATAATCTTCAGGCACTCGGTTAGCGTCAGTCATAATTAATTTTCCATCCAAAAATAAAATTGTACTTGTGCTCAATCTTAAAATTGGATGAAGACTTGTAAATTCCTTTTGCACATTTTTCGACTTCGCATTAGCATCTGAAAAATAAAATAATGCATGTGCGCTATATCCTAAAACTAAGATCATTGCAAAAATCATTTTCCGTTTCATAGAATTGGCTGAACCAACTTTCCCCGTAAAACTTCCTTGCAAAAAGATCATATAAATCATCAAAACCAATGTCGTCACTCCTACTCCACCGAGCACAGAAAGCCAAGGTATCCATTCATAATTGGAATGAAAAAATACAGAACCTCTAATCAATAATATAAATGGAAAAACTAAAAAGAAGATCAATCGAAAAATTGCAAATAAAACTGAAGTCATTTTGTTGTGTTTCTTTTTAAGTTAAAAAAACGAAAAATGGGGAATCGTTTTTTTCTACTAAGTTGATGTTTTGTTGGATAATTGATTTGTTATTTTAATTCATATCTCTACCTTCTTATTTTCCTATTTATAACAAATTCAATTTGAAAGGAAAACCATGAATAGTAAGGAGCGGGCAGGGTATGGCGAAAAATGAAGGTGTGGGCGCCTGCCTTGTGTGAAGCATTTTTCGCCGAGCCTAACCCGCCCCATTTCTCACAGAACATTACTCATAGAACTCTTCTCAGAGATTGTTTCTCAAAATTGTTCTCAAAGCATTTTCTTAAAAATTCAAGTCAGCACTTTCTCCATCAACTTTGCCACCCGATCATATTCTACCTCATTTTTCCAATCCCCATCCTTCTTAAAATACGACCCAACAATCAATGCATCCGACACCTTCAAATATTTTTTCACATTCTTCAAAGTCACTCCAGAGCCAACCATAACTGGAATTTCACAAGCAGTTTTCACAGATTTAATCTCTTTCAAATTTGCAGCAACACCCGTCGAACTCCCAGTAATAATCAAACCATCACTCCTGAAGTATTCTGCCGCTTTTGCCGTTTCGACCAAATCCACATCAGCCGTCATCACATGCGAACTATGCTTTTTCTTAATGTCATTAAAAATCAAAATATCATCTGCCTCAATCATTTTTCGATAACGCAACAAAGTCCCCGCATCCGAATTCATCCAACCTTCATCAGCAAGATGACCAAAAACAAATCCCTCCGCTCGCACATATTCCAACTCTGCAGCTTTTGCCACCGCCAGAGCAGATTCATTCGCACCAGCCAAAATTTGCACTCCACAAGGCAATGAAATTTCTCGTTTGATTTCCTTTGCAATCACACTCATCGCAGCAGTAATTTCAGGTCCAACTTCCCGGTTGAGATACGGAACATCATGCATATTTTCAATCATCAATCCATCGACCCCGGCTAGATGATACACCGCTGCATCAGTCAAAGCCATTTCAATAATTTTTTTCATTTCAAATTGACTAGCAGGAGTTCCAGGCAAAGCTTGCAAATGAATCATTCCGATAATTGAATGTTTTTTAGGGAAAATATCTTTAAAGTGTCTTTTCATTTTTTAACTTTACAAACCGCCTCCAAAAATGATTTCCAAACAAGGAAATCATTTCTGAATCAAGTAATTTTTAACTTTCTTAAACAAATTCTAATAAATCTTTCAATTGTAAAACTAAGTATTTTCAACTAATTCAAATTCTTAAATGCTAAATCATTACTTAAAAATATCACCTGAAGTTAGCGAAGCTTTGACTCTAGGAAAACCTGTCGTTGCACTAGAAAGTACCATCATCGCTCACGGAATGCCCTATCCTAAAAATGTGGAAACAGCTCTTGCCGTAGAAAACATCGTTAGAAAAAATGGCGCAACTCCTGCAACTATTGCCATAATCGATGGAAAATTATGCGCAGGACTTTCCGAAAAAGAAATTCGTCATCTTGGAAAACTAGGAAAAAAGGTAGTTAAAGTGAGTCGCCGAGATATGCCCTTTATTTTATCAAAAGGAATGACTGGCGCTACAACTGTTGCCTCGACTATGATTATCGCTTCGATTGCGAAAATTCCAATTTTTGCCACAGGCGGCATTGGTGGAGTACATCGGGGAGCGGAAAGCTCTATGGATGTTTCTGCAGATTTACAGGAGTTGGCGAATACAAGTGTTGCGGTGGTGAGTGCTGGAGCAAAGGCTATCTTAGATTTAAAATTAACCTTAGAATATCTCGAAACATTTGGCGTTCCTGTTGTTGGCTATAAAACAGATGAGTTCCCTGCTTTCTATTCTCGTACAAGTGGATTGGGAGTAGATTATCGAATGGACAATGTTCAAGAATTAGCGCACACGCTTTTCACCAAATGGAATTTAGGAATGAAAGGTGGCGTTTTGATTGCCAATCCTATTTTGAAAAAAGATCAAATAAAATTCAGTTCAATCAATCAAGCAATTGAAGAAGCAATTCTAATAGCAGAGAAAAAAGGAATTAAAGGAAAAAAGATCACTCCTTTTTTATTAGAAAAAATTGGAAAATTGACCGAAGGAAAAAGTTTGGAAGCCAATATTCAATTGGTTTTTAATAATGCCAAATTAGCTTCAAAAATTGCAGTTGCTTTTGCTAAGGAAAGAAAAAAATATAATTTTTGACTTTGTCTGAACAAAGACTTTCTCCTTAAGTCTTTAAATCTATTTATAGAGAATTTTGTTACTTTTCAAAAAAATAAAACTCATGAGAGTAGAAAAAATACAATTTGAAAATGCCAATGGTTACACACTTTCTGCCCGTTTAGAATTCCCACCAGATAGTCATCCCTATGCTTATGCAATTTTTGCACATGTTTTTACAGGCAATAAAAACTTATCAGCGACACGGCATATCAGTCGTTCGTTGACACAGCATGGTATCGGAGTTTTACGATTTGACTTTACAGGATTGGGAGAAAGTGAAGGAGATTTTGCAGATACAAATTTCACTTCAAATGTTGAAGATCTTTTGGCTGCTTCTAAATATTTGGAAGAGAATTATAAAGCGCCGCGGATTTTAATTGGACATTCTTTAGGCGGTGCCGCGGTGATCTTTGCAGCCTCTCAATTAGATTCCATTCAAGCGGTAGCAACTATTGGCGCACCTTCTGAACCTGAACATGTAACACATCTTTTGCATGATAAAATTGAAGATATTGAAAAAACAGGAATAGCTAATGTTTCCATTGGAGGTCGAAATTTCACTATAAAAAAACAGTTCTTGGATGATCTTCGAAGCAAGGATATGTTTAAAATTTTGAAGGATTTAAAAAAGCCAATTTTAGTTTTACACTCACCACAAGATAGTGTAGTGGAAATCGAAAATGCAGCTAAAATTTATCATGCAGCTTTTCATCCTAAGAGTTTCGTTTCGCTTGACGGAGCAGATCATATGCTTTCAAAAAAAGGAGATGCAGCTTACGCAGGTGATTTAGTTGCTTCATGGATGACCCGATATGTCATTCCTCCAAAAGTTGAAAAATTAAAAACAGATGCACAAGTTGCTGTGAAATTAGGTGACGTTGGATTCACCGCAGAGATTCAAGCAGGACAGCATGGAATGCTAGCTGACGAAAGTGAAGATTTAGGTGGTGATGATTTTGGCCCTTCGCCTTATCAATATCTTTCTGCCGCTTTAGGAGCTTGCACGGTGATGACTTTGCAGATGTACGCACGCCGAAAAAAGTGGGATCTGAAAGAAGTAAAAGTACACATCGACCATGGTAAAAAATATGCGGACGATTGCAAAGAGTGTTTAGAATTTAGCAAAGAAGTTAAAATTGACCATTTTGAAAAAGTGATTGAATTGGAAGGAAACTTGACGGAAGAACAAATGAATCGCCTACTCGAAATTGCAGATCGTTGTCCTGTTCATCGAACGTTGCACAAGGAAGTGAAAATTACAACTAGATTAAAAGTAACTGTTTAATATTTTTTTATGAAAAAAAAATACATCCCCATCGACTGTAATTTCTATGATGAAATTGAAATACTTGCGATGCGCAAAAGTAAATCTACCATTGTTTATCTTTCTGAAGAAGAAGAGCAAACAACTATTGAAGGTGTGATTAAAAATGTTTACGCTAAAAATAAAGAAGAGTTTTTAGAAATGGAAAATGGTTTGGTATTCCGATTGGATCGGCTAATTTCATTGGATGGGAAAATTGTTCCTGGCTCTTGTAAAATTTAGTTTACTTTATTTTTCTCAAAAAAACTCTCTTCCGAAACTAGATGTTCTGGAAGAGAGTTTTTTTATTGAGATCAATTATTAATCGTTAGTTAAACACAATCTTCCTCGTCAACGGAGCAATTCTTTCATCTTCAAACAATACATTTACAAAAAACATTCCCGCTCCTATTGTACTTTTTTCCAGAGAAAAAATGCTTTCGTTATTGACTTCAAATCGAGTGACCATTCTTCCTAATTGATCAAAAACTTGAACAGAATAATCACTTTCTATTTTTCCAAAATCAAATCGTATCAAGTCGTAAGATGGATTCGGATAAATGTCAATTGATTGTTGGATCGATACCATTTCATCGGTATTCGTAATCTGAAAATCAGGACACATTTGATTTTGCAAAAAGATATGACTGTTATATTCAAACTCCGCTAAATCATCTTCATAAAATGGATCAAGAAATGGTCCATGAATGGTCGTGTGATTTCCGTCATCTACAGATTTTAAATAATTAGGTAGATCGACTAAACTAGCTTGACTATTCAATAATCCACTCCCATCTATTTCTGCAATATTGTTCGCTAATCCATTCAAGTATGGAACTGTTCCATCATCAATCCCATGATAACTTATCAATGGTTCTGTCTCATCTTCATCAATCCACTCTTTCTCTCTCAGACCTCCAGAAAGATTATAAACAGCAAATACATCAGAAGAGTAACTTAAGTTTTCAGCATCACCTGTATTGCCTTCAAATCCTCCATTATCATTAATAATATCCATCGTAAATGAAGGAATATTTTCATCATTTTCGTCAAGATATGCCACATGATTTGCTGTAATTGCACCTGCCGAATAACCACCTACCAAAATAAAATCAGGATGAATTTTATATGTATTATCGGTCGCGGCATCTTGTCGAAAATATCGAACTGCTCCTTTCATATCTGAAACTGCACGCATAACTGCCCCTGTTACCGCCTCTTCACCAAATCCTAAAAATCCAACTCGATAATCAATAGTAGCAGCAACATATCCTTTTTTGGCGAACTGTTCACAGTAATATGCCATCGTAGCTTTATCCCCAAAAATAAAACTTCCGCCAAAGGCAAAAAGAATCACAGGACGTTGTTCGTGGACATCTCCTACTGGTTCATAAATATCCATTTCCAAATCTTGATTAATTCCAAAAACAGTTGTGTTGGAACCATAAGTTACCGTACTAACGGTGAAGTCAGAAAATACATCATCAATATATCTTTCGCCATCGCACGCTAAATTATTTTGGGAAAAAGAAATTTGAACTGTACAAAATAAAAGAAAAATAAAAGTGTAATTTTTTTTCATGTAAGAATCAGTTTTGTAATTTTTAAAATGGAAAAGATCTTAGTCTAATTTTTACAATTAAACTAAGATCTTTTGGTACAAATTTTCATAAGGTGTGTGGGGAATGTTTGTCTAAAGTAACAAAAAACAAATTCACTTAGAACAACAAATTTAAACCTGTTCGAAAATTGGCATTTGAACTTTTGAAAGGTTGAAAAATTCCAACAACATTATCAACTGTAGCAAATAATTGAAAGGCTTTGTAGTTTATTGCAAAATTCAAACCGAGGTTGAAAAAACTATCTTTCCGAGCAGCGTAAGTAGCACCAACATTGAAGATCTTTTTGAATTTAGTATTCGCACTTAAGCCCAACATAGGAAAATGTTCTCCTCTATAATTTTCATAATAAAATAATCCACCAACTTGTGTTTTTTCATTCAACTGGTACGTTCCGCTGAGGTAAAATTTCACAGGCATACTGGTAGAGTAACTTTTATCTTCTTCGGAGAAATTAAACGTATTTTCCAGCGTATCCAAAGTACTTTCAAATGAAACTGAATCATTTTCAACGAATTGTGAAAAATCAAATCCATCGTAAGTCGTCTCTCCTTCGTTAATATAATTAGTTACATTTTCCTCCCAATTAATTCTCCCCAAATCTAGCATACTTGCTGACAAACTCAATTTTTCATTAACGGAATAAGTTATTCCCAAGTCAACTGAAAATCCCAGATTTTTAGTAAATAAATTTTTAACATCAATCGTTTTTAGACTCAAATCAAAATCATCCGTTTCATCTAAATTTTCGACTCCCGCAGTATTCAAAATGTAATCTCTATCGAGTGTAAGTTGATAAACATCATCATCTGTAAAAAGTGAAACATCTCCTTTTTCAGTAGTAGCATTCGCAATTCCAGATAAAAATTTCACACGTGCTCCTACGTTTAATTGTTTTAATTGTATCGCTCCACTCAATCCAAATTCGTGATATGCATTTAAATGTAAGTCATGACTCAAGTTAATTTTTTGACCTACAAATTGACCATTGCCCTCTAGGAACAGTTGAGCTAAAGTTTTTGGGAATTTTAAATATAAATCTGCCTTTTGAAGATGACTAAAACCTAGCTGTACTTTTCCAAATCGATAACCAATATTAAATGTTTCCACTTCCAAAACTCCTCGGAAAATATTATTAGTCATTGGTAAACTCGCTAATGCATCTCCAATTTCTATACCTTCTTTATCATTCAAATAATCTACAATCAACGAACTAAAATCACCAGTATTATTGTAATAATTCAAATGAAGACTAGGAAGCCCTATCACTAATTTTTTCTCAGAAATATAAGCAGGGTTAGTTTTGGAGGTTTGCCAGACATTCATAAAGTGCAAACCTACTTCTTGCTGAGAAAATGTAATTATATTGTTACAAAAAACAAAAAAAACAGTACATATTAAAAAACGGTATTTGAACATTTTTTCTTTTTTATTAATTATAAAACACGTTGGACGTTTAACGTCAGTCGTCCAATGTCATTTTTTTATTTCGTTCCCACTTTCATTCCCATTCGAATATTAACATCTTGATCCGCTTTTAGATTGACGATTGGAGTAGGAGAATTATTTACATCGGTGGTGAAAAATGTTCCATCAATAATCATTTTTTTCGCTGTTCTAATATTTTCAAATTGAGTTGCATTGATCGTCGAGAAGGTTTCTTTTTTGGCAATTTCACCTGTGGCATTTCCATCCGAATCGACTGGTGCAGGTGTCAAAATATTTTCATCCGTAGCATAAAGTGAATCCAATAAAAATTCATTTCCCATTTCATCTTCTCCGACAAAATAAACTTGTATACCGATTCCTAGTGGGATTTCATTTTCAGCAACCATTTTGAATTCTACATATTCTATCTGATCGTATTGCTCAAAATTCACATTAAAGGTGTCTCTTCCTTTGAAGTTATTTACGTGTCCTCGGAAAGGCAAATCAACTGCAACTTGCACTTGAAAATAACTAGAGTCAGTCATAAATCCAATCACTTGAGTACCGTCAGGATTCGAAATGGCATCCACATCATAATCCACAGAAACAGGACCAGAACTTAAAACATCCACCACATTAGAATTAGTTTTATCAAAATCAAAAACAGTCGTTTTAATTTGACCAACCTCATTCAACGCTGGGTAAGCAAAGTCAATCCCATCTTGAATATAGGAACTTTCCAATGTGATAGTGTTTCCATCTACTGTCAAAATTTCAAGTGTATTCACTACTGATCGCACAGGAAACCCAAACCCATTTTCAACGGTAATTTGGATCACCGGGTCTTCAAAATAAACATCACCTTGAACCCAATTTTCAAAAAACTCAATCTCTATCGTATCTCTTTCTAGATCCAATAATTCTTGTCCCCAATATCCTTCTGCGTAAGAAAACTCTAAACCTGAAATTCCAACTGCATGGGTATTTGTAAAGACAACTCGCTCTCCGTCACTTTCTCGGTATGCCTCATAAATAATCGTTAATTGATCACTATCAGTCGCCAAATCATATCCAGCTAAAGGGTAAAAAGGTAATATTGGCCAAGACTCATTAGCTGTACCTACCGAATCAAGTAATCTATTTGCCTCAAAGATTTGCCCATTTTTAGTCAATTCAGGAATTCGTAAAGTGACATCTATTTTTTCTGCAAATGGATTATCAAACACAACACCTAGATTCCCTGCTTTGATTTTGGTTAGCGTAATATCTAATGTTCCTGGCAAATCAAAATCAAAAAGAGTCACAGAGTCTGTTAACGCAATTGGAAGTACTGGTATAAAATCAAACAATTCATTCCCTGTTCGTTTCGTCACATTCCCTCGGTAATTAAGTGTAACAATACCGTCTGACCCTATTGTGATGGAAGTCTCGTCATTGATGCCATCCAAAAGGTTAGTCAAATTTGTTGTGGTATAAAAAAGAGGAACGGCAATCTCTCTTTTGGAATCTATTGGATCATCAAATCCATCTTTACAACCAATGATTAATGACAAAGTCACTAACAGTAAAAGTTGAAGTAAAATATTTTTCATGAATTATTTTTTTACAAAAGTCGAAAAAAAAATGTGAATTGAATGTAAACCGTTGGTCTAATTCAATTTTTAGGGAAAAATCAAAGGATATTAAAAGCTAGGTTAAAGATAGGATTGTTAGGGAAAGATTCTTTATTTATAAATCGAATTGGGATCAAAAAAGATGCTTGTCAAACGATAATTTGTCTCTTCCTATTATGTTTTCATTGTTTAGTTTTCTTAAAAAAATACTATAGCAATGAAATTATAAAATGAAACTATCTTCTAATTTCGTACACGTAAGTTTATTAAGAAAGGTTGGGGAAAGTTAAATGCTTTATCAGGAAATCAGTTAAATAGGAATACTACCTGATTTCCTAATTAACTGATTCTCTGATAAACCTAACCCAATTTTGCTTCTTCTGATAACTTTGGAATTCTAACAGATTTAAAGCCTTTTTCGATCAAAAGTTTTTTAAATTTCTTTTGCTTCTTAGGTTCACCATGAACTAAGAAAAGTTTTTTCATTTTTTTCTGATTTCCCAAAAAGTCAATAATTTCTCCTCGATCAGCATGAGCTGAAAAGGAGTCCATAATCTCAATCTCCATGTTGACAATTTTCCATTCGCCAAACATTTTTACTTTTTCGACTCCTTGTCTTAATATTCCTCCCAAAGTATTGGGAGAACAATATCCTACGATTAGTAAAGTATTTTTTTCTTGATCGATATTATTAAAAATATGATGTCGTATTCTTCCTGCCGTCATCATTCCTGATGCGCTGATGATAATGCAAGGTTCGTTGGAATCATTTAAAGATTTTGAAATAGCTACTTCTCGCACATAGGTCAAGCGATTAAAACCAAAAGGGTTATCATCAATCAATAAATATTCATTCAAATTGTTATCGTAACATTCTGGATGAGATCCAAAAACTTGGGTGGCATTTACCGCCAATGGACTATCGACATAAACTGGAATTTTTGGTAAATATCCTGCTGTTTCCATTTGATCGAGCATGTAAACGATCTCTTGTGTTCTCCCCACACTAAATGCTGGAATGATTAATTTTCCCTTTTTCTCTACACATGTTTTTTTAATAATAGCTAACAATCGTTCCTCTTCCGCAGGTTTTGCTGCATGATCTTTATCTGCATATGTAGATTCACAAATCATATAATCCACCTCAGGCATAGGAATCGGATCTCTTAAAATTGGTCGATCAGGTCGTCCAATATCTCCGGTAAATCCAATCATAGTTTCTTTCCCATCAATATTTACTCGAATGGTTACACTTGCACTTCCTAAAATATGTCCTGCATCTCGAAATAATACTTCCACATTATCATTCACTCGATGCCAACGATTATATCCTAATCCTACAAACAAATCCATCGCAGGTGGTACATCTTCACTTGTGTAAAGTGGTGTTTTGAATGTTAATGCTTTTTTTAATTTTTTCTTCTTTTTTTGTTTTCGGGTCAATCGTTTATTATGATACTCTGCATCTCGTTCTTGGATTTTTGCACTATCTAATAACATGATTGCACAAAGACTTCGAGTAGCATGTGTACATAAAATATCTCCTTGAAAACCATCGTGAACTAATTTTGGTATTCGTCCACAATGATCAATGTGTGAATGCGACAATATCATCAAATCAATTTCACTTGGCTCAAAATACCACGAAGAATTAAAATCATCCATTTCTGGATCATTCCCTTGGTACAATCCACAATCCAATAAAATTTTATATCCATTATCTAATGTGACGAGGTGAGCACTTCCTGTAACGTGTCCGGCTGCTCCGCAAAATTTAATATCCATGTATGTTTAAGTTTATTTTGAAGGTGTTTTAAAATGTTTGGAAAGATAATAATTTTGAATTGGAATCTAGAATTTGATTTTTAAGTCCGTTTTGAAAAAGCAAAAAAAGAAGATCAAGAATAAAAAGAAAATTAAATTGAAAGCCTCCTTGAGTAGTGATCTATGAGAAACGGGGCGGGTTGGGCTCGGCGAAAAATGAGGGTGCGGGAGCTTGCTTTGTGTGGAGCTATTTTTTCGTCTAGGGTTTTTGGTTCTTTTTTGCATAGGCAAAAAGAACGACGTTCCAAAAATCCATGGAAGAAAATATTTATAACACCTCAAATTTATTATCTAATTACTGTAGTGCATTTTCTTTTTTTCATTGAAAAAAAAAGAACCAAAAAATTCTAGACAAAAAAATAGCTCCACACAAAGCAAGCTCCCGCACCCTCATTTTTCGCCGAACCTCGCCCGCCCCACTACTCATAGTTTTCCTTTCAATTGAAATTTTGTATTTGTATCGTCAATTTTGATTTTCATTGAACTTTTGATTTTAAGACCCATTTTCCAAAAAAACTCGTAAGTCTTAACAAAGACATTCACACAGGATACTTTATTTTTAAATGAAAGAAAATTGATTTCCTTTGTTTAACAGTCACAACTTTATTTTTGACAAAAAAACTGAACATGAAATATTTATCATCCTCATTAACCATTTTAATTTTTGCAGCACTTTTATTCAATGCCTGTGCTGTGAGTAAAGTAAAATCCAATTCAAAACCAATCACCCATGAACTCTGGGATACCTTGGTACAAACTCATGTGAGTCCTGAAGGCAAAGTCAATTATAAAAACATCATTAAAGACAGTTTAAAATTAAATGCCTATTTAGACTTATTATCTGCCAATCATCCCAATGATAAAAACTGGTCAGCTGACGAAAGGCTTGCCTATTGGATCAATGCCTACAATGCATTTACCGTAAAATTAATCGTCGATCACTACCCTACCGCAAGCATCAAAGACATCAAAAAAGGCATCCCATTCGTAAGTGATGTTTGGGAAATTAACTTCTTCGAAATAGAAGGAAACAGTTATAATCTAAATGATATCGAACATGGAATTATTCGAAAAAGGTTTGAAGAGCCTCGAATTCATGCAGCATGTAATTGCGCCTCCTTCTCTTGTCCAAGACTCAGAAACGAAGCTTTCACCGCAGAAAGGTTGGAAGAACAATTAGACGATCAGATGAAAGGTTTTATCAATAATAAAACTAAAAACAAGTTGGATGCAGACAATCCAAAAATGTCAAAATTATTTAAATGGTATCGTGGAGATTTTAAAGATACAGGTAAAAGTGTTCGAGAATTTATCAATCAATATGCGGAAGTAAAAATTAATAAAGGAGCAGATTTTGATTACCTAGATTATATTTGGACACTCAACGAGTAATTTTTTTAACGGTGAATGTTAAACGATGAACGGTTAACATCTCGCAAAATATTAACCGTTCATCGTTAACCGTTCTTATCGGTACATTTTTTTCACTCGATCCAATTCTCGTTTGTTATCTCGTTGCTTAATCGTGTCTCGTTTATCGTAAGATTTTTTTCCTTGCCCGAGAATAATTTCCATTTTTGCAAAACCTCGTTCACCAATATACATTCGATATGGAACGATAGAAAAACCTTTTTCTTTTACTTTCTTTTGCAGTTTTCGCAATTCAGGTTTTCTCAAAAGTAATTTTCGATCTCGGCGAGTTTCATGATTATTTTGATTGCCAAATTTATATTCTGCAATAAACATACTCTTGATAATCAACTCTCCTTCTTTGGTAAACAAGCAGTAAGCATCTTTCAAATTCACCTCACCCAATCGCACCGATTTGATTTCTGTTCCTGTCAAAGTAATTCCTACTTCAAATTCCGCCAAAAAATGATATTCAAATTTTGCTTTTCGATTGATGATCTCGATAGTAGCTTTCGGTTTATTCTTCTTCGCCATTATTCTTATTTTAAAAATCTTTTTTAGTTATCTCTATCTTCAAATGTCTCATTTTCTTTATCTTCAATTCTTTTCCCCAGTAAGTATATCAAAGCAATAATTACAAAAACGCCAAAAAGGAATTCCAAAGATAAGATGAATGAAACTATAAACTCCATAAATTGATATTTTTTAAAATTAGTTCCATTTTTTTAATGGTTAATCTCGCAAACGGTATTAACCGCTATTTAAGTCGTACCGCAGTTCCATAAGCCAAAATCTCCGCAGTCCCTTGACTAATCATCGAAGTTGTAAATCGCACATTGATCACCGCATCAGCATCTATACTTTTAGCATCAGCAATCATTCTTTCGATAGCGTGTTCTCGTGAGTCCGCCATTAACTTAGTGTATTCAGAAATTTCTCCTCCAACAATATTTTTCAACCCTGCAAAAATATCTCGTCCAATATTTCGTGCTCGAACGGTACTTCCTCTCGCAATGTCAACAACTTCATCAATTTCTCTCCCTGGAATAAAATCTGTGGTACTAATAATCATAATCTAATTTTTTTATTTGTAAAAATGAATGACTCGAAGTTAAATAAATTTTCAACTTCGAATTTAATATTTCGATGAAAAATAAAAATCCATCGGCAAAATTAGATTTAAAACAACGAGAGCTGAATATTGAGATTACTCAACTCTCAACTCCCTAAATATCAATACCTTTTTTTACCTTTACGCCAACTCACCATTTAAAACCATTAACCTATTTTTAAAAAAATCACATTCAAATTTTATGAAATCAGAAAAAGTCATACTCATCATTTTAGATGGTTGGGGACACGGAAAAGATCCAAAAGTCAGCGCAGTCGCACAAGCGAAAACACCATACGTTGATTCTTTATATAAAAAATATCCGAACTCAGAATTGGTTACTTTTGGGGAAGAAGTAGGATTGCCTGAAGGTCAAATGGGAAATTCGGAAGTCGGACATTTAAATATTGGAGCAGGTAGAATTGTCTATCAAGAACTCGCTCGAATCAACAAAGCGATCAAAGAAAAGACACTTCATAAAAATAAAAAACTCCTCGCTGCATTAAAATATGCCAAAGAAAATAACAAGTCTGTTCACTTGATGGGCTTAGTTTCAGATGGTGGTGTCCATTCTCATATCGAACATTTAAAAGCACTTTGCGACATCACACAAGCGAAAGATTTAAAAAAAGTGTACATCCATGCATTTATGGATGGACGAGATACTTCTCCCAACGGAGGTAAAAATTATCTCGAAGATGTTTTAAATCACACCAAAAAACAATCTGTCAAATTAGCTTCCGTCATCGGTCGATATTATGCGATGGATAGAGATAAGCGATGGGAACGAGTGAAATTAGCTTACGATCTTTTGGTCAAAGGAGAGGGAGAAAAAACAAAAGACGTTTTAGCTACACTTCAAAAAAATTATAAGAAAAAAATTACGGACGAATTTTTAAAACCAATCGTCTGTGTCAACAAAAATAACAATCCAATTACAAAAATTAAAAAGGACGATGTGGTTATCTTTTTTAACTTCCGAACAGATCGTCCAAGAGAAATATCTGAGGTGTTGACACAATCAGATATGCCTGATTTTGATATGAAAAAATTGCCATTACATTTTGTCACAATGACTCGATATGATGAGAAATTCAAAAATGTAAATGTATTGTTTGAAAAAGACAACCTAGAAGATACCTTGGGCGAAATTTTAGCCAAAAGAAAAAAGACACAAGTTCGAATTGCAGAAACTGAAAAATATCCCCACGTTACTTTTTTCTTTTCAGGCGGCCGAGAAGCAGAATTCCCCAACGAAAGAAGGCTCATGGTTTCCTCTCCAAAAGTAGCAACCTATGATCTTCAACCTGAAATGAGTGCTGGCGAAATTACCGATACCATCATCAAAGACATCAAAAAAAACCAACCTAATTTTATTTGTTTAAATTATGCGAATACTGATATGGTTGGACATACAGGTATTTTTGAAGCAGCAAAAAAAGCTGCGGTGACTACCGATAAATGTGTCAAAAAATTAATGAATGTCGCTCTAAAAAATGACTATACAGCTATTATCATTGCCGATCATGGTAACTCTGACATCATGATTAATGAAGATGGAACACCACATACAGCACATACTAAAAACCTTGTTCCATGTTTTCTTGTTGGAAATAATATAGAGGAGAATATTAGATTAAAAGATGGAAAACTTGCAGATGTGGCACCGACTATTCTTTCTATTTTGGGTTTGAGAAAACCGTCTATCATGACTGGAAAAAATTTAATTACAAAACGTCGTTCTAAAAAATGATGGAAAATAAACTTCATTTGAAAAAAACAACTTGGTTTACATTTATCTTATTGACATTATTTTTCACTTCTTGCGAAGTAGAAAGTTCCAATGTGCAACAGCAATCTTTTTTTGACATTAATGATTTTTTAAAAAAAGAAATGACTCAACTTTCGGAAGTAAGATCTATCAAAAAGAAAGTGGAAATTAATGGAAAAATTGATGAGCAAATTTTAGAGAAATTTGATTTGGAAAAAGATTTAACCATTTTTCGAAATTCCAATATCAATAAAATTGCATGGTTGGATAAATATGATGTAGACAGTACAACGAATAATTCAGGTCAATTAATTGAACTAAAATATCAAGCAACTGATCCAAAATTAAAAACTCAACAACTCATCATTTTTTACAAGGAGGAAAAAGTAAATTCGATTTTCATCAAAAATACTTCTGGCAATCAAGTAAGCGAACTTCAACAAAATTTGCGATACAATTCAATGAAAGGATACTCGGTCGAAAGTAATCAAAAAGTTACTTTGAGCGAAGAGCAAAAATTAAAAGTAGAGGTAATTTTTTTAAATAATTAATTTTATTCTACCATTAAACTACTCTGCAGCAAGCTGACGAAGAATCAAAAAAACAGTTTTATAAATACCAAAATAGAATTTCACCACATAAATAAAATACTATGTTTTCTATGTGTCTATGTGGTAAAAAAATTCTGTCGTGGTTTTTTATTTTTTCAATCATGAGAAACTTTTACTGCTTTTGCACCCGGTGCAAGCATCGGGGAATTCTTAGATTAAAAACGCCCAATATTTTAATAAATATTGGGCGTTTTTTTATTCTCCTCGGCCTGAAGAAACTTGGCCGCTACTAGGATCATAGATTGCTAAAACAACTCTTCGATTAAATTTCCTTCCTTGTGGATCATCTTTTCCACTAGAATCTAAATTTCCTTTTCCGGGAACTGATTCTCCAAAAACTTCTGCTTTAATTCGGCTTGCTTTAATCCCCTTATTAATTAAATAACTTCTTGTATTTCTTGCTCGACTTTTGGAAAGCCTAATATTATAGTCAGCATCTCCTTTAGAATCTGTATGCCCTGAAATTAATATTTTTAGATGTTTACTCCCTTTTAAAATAGCTGCCACTTTATCTAATCTACGCTTTGATTCTAAATTAAGGTTCGATTGATCAAATCCAAAAAACACATTTTGTAAATTCAATACCTCAGTCGATTCATCTGAATATGTCGATGATGGAGAAATATAAGGACATGGCTTACCACATAATTTTCTTTGTTCTTCGATGTCAATTACATAAGCATTGTTAAATCCTTTTTTAACTGCTTCTTTTACGAGCAAGTCTGCTTCCGTTCTTTCACGAAATTCTCCAATATAATATCTATAAATATTATTCTGATCGGTGAGCATATAAACTCCAAAAATATTTGCTTCTGAAAAATAGGAGAAAGGGACTTTCTCAACATAGGCAGCCAATTGTACTCGATAAGGTTGAGCAAACAAGCATATAGAGTAGCCTATAAAAAATAAGCTAAGTATGGTTTCTTTAAGGTGTTTCATAGGATTGCTAATGTTTCTAGCTATAAAAAAATATTATTCGGTTTCTAGGGCGTTTTTTAAAGCTTTCTTTTTTTTCAAACATATATTTCCTAAAAAATGCAATTGAAAGGCTAAGTTAACATGTTTTACACATTATTTTAAATATAAATATGAATAATTTAATTTTTAACAATTTCAATGGGGAGCTAGAAAGGTATGACAGGATTATGGATTTAAGGTTTGGAAAAAATTTAGATCAAGAAATATTTTCTTAAACAGATATTCCCTTGATTTTTTTCAAGAGTTGTTGGGTCTCAGGCAAAGGCTCAATTCCGAATTCTTCTTCCAACACCTTTTCACATTGCTGATACGTTTTGATGGCCATCGGACGATTGCCTTTTTGGAGGTAAGCTTCCATTTGCACTCGGTAAGCGTCTTCCCAAGCATGATCTATGAGCAATGCTTTTTGGGCAAAACGAATACTCTCCATAGGATTTTTTTCTACTAATAATTCACTCAAAGTAATCATTGCACCGAGTGATAAAATTTGTAATCGTTCTCGTTCTTCACTCGACCAATCTTCGTATAATCGATTAGGCAAATAAATTCCGCCGTACAATTCTATAGCTTCTTGATAAGCTTTGATCGCTAATTCAGGTGCCTCATCCAAGGCTTGATTTCCGAGTGCGATAAATTTTTCAACCGCTTCGGTATCAATCCAAATTTCTTCCAAATTCAATTGATAAGTGATGCCTTGCCGTAAAATATATTTTGGATCTGTTCGACTAGGACGATTGGGTTCAAGCACTTTGTTGACTCCGTGCATGGCTACTTTAAAATTTTGGTCCGCCGTTTTGCCTCCCACTTCTTCCCAAAGTCGATCAACGATTTGTTCTTTGTGCAAACTATGTCGATGTCGTGCTGTTACTAAAAATTGAAATAATTGAATTGTCTTGTCCCGCCCCCATTCTTTGCCAGAGACTTTTTCGCCATCTCGCCAAATTTGGAAATTACCTAAAGTGTGCACATGGATGGATGCGCTTTTCTTTTGGGCAATTAGGTCAACAATTTGATTTTCAATTTTAGTCATATTCCAATACTATCTCTATTTTTATTTTTGCAATTTAAATCTCATCAAAAAATATTTTACTACTTGGAGAGTAAATAATTACATCTGCTTCTTTTTCAATTTTACTTAATATAAAAAGATGTTCATTAATATATTTCACATGCTCACTATCATCGTCTCCCCAAAATTCAATTATGTATTTAATTTCTTTTAAAAAAGATAAATCTTTATCTCCTTTATAAGAATTGATCAAATCCATCTTTTCTTCTTCTATATACTCAGCTGAATTATTTACCAAGTGAAAACAATACTCTTCTGTGTTTTGAATTAAAATTCTACTATCCGAAATTCTAATACTATTATTGATTCCAAAATTGACAAGATCTTCTAATTTATTAAAAAGTTTATTACTTTGATTCGACTTGGAAAAAATTTGGTAATAGTAAAAATGACCTCCTTTACCCTTTGGAAAAGGAAACGAAGCCTTATTTACTAGGAGACGTTCAACTTCTTTCAAAGTTTGAATATTTGTTTTTACTCTCTTAAGTTTTTCTATTTTTAATGTAAAAAAATTATCTCGAATGTTAGTATCCAATAGTTTTTGAACTTCTTCAAATTTTCCGTCATCTAAAAGTTTAATCAAAATATCATACCTAGTATCTCTATAATACTCATACTCTTTCTTTTCAGGAATAAATTTTCTTAACTGTAATCCTGAAAAAAGTTTTCTAGCTTCTACATATTCTTCATTTGCTAATAATAAATACCCTAATTTATCTCTTCTCCAATCAATGAAAAATTCATACTCCTTTCGTTTCGTTCCATTCTTAAAAAGATTTGAATTAAATTGTAGAATCCCCTCAACAGAGGAAGTTAGATTAAACCATGGTAAAACTTTATTAATTAAAACTTCCCGTATTTCTTCAAGGCATAAATCTCCTAGTACCCTTAGATCATAATTAAACTCATTTTGAAAATTTTCAAAAATACCTATCCTATCTCCTCCTTCTCCGAAGAAAGAATTATGTTTTAAAATAAGAGGAATATTACTGATATTGATATAAAAGCTATTCCCTCCATATCTACTTTTTTGAAAATTAATGCATTGCAAAATATTCCCTTCTGTTAACCGAACATAATTATTAGATTTGAACTTTGAGAATCCAAATTCTTTTAGTGGTTTCCCAATAAACTTCGTCAGAGATTTATTAAAATACTTTTTGCTATCAAACATAATTTTACTTCTTACTCAACTTATTCACCTTCTTATTCAATGCCGAAACCTCCTTCGACATTTTTGCCATCAACTCCATCATCATTTTATGATCTGATTTAGAAACACCTCGCCACTCATCCACATCTACTTTTCGTTGCGCAATCGTTTCTTCTACTTTTTGAGTAATAGCTTCGCTCACTTCTTGAAATTCTTTTTGAATATTCTCCACTCCTTTTTTCGGATCTTTGATCGTTTCCATTACCATCTTCGGAGCATTCAAAGTCATTTTTTTCCAAAGGTCAAAACTCTTCGAAAGAATTCCCTTTTGCTCTTCTGGTGATTTGTCTTCCATTTGTTGAATGGTCATTTCTGCCAATTTTCCTTGAATAAAATTCACCGCATCATCAAATTCAGAAAACCGTTTTTCGTCTCCACCTTGTACATGACGAATATTTCCACGCCATTGCACCTGAGGTTCGCCTTCTTCATTTTTAAAAATCTTTTGTGTGAAGCGCAACATAAAAGAAGCGGTCTCATCTTTTTTTACAGACATAATTATTTATTTTGATTTTTAAACATTGATTTTAAATAATTAACCGACAATTTTTTTTTCACCACATAGGCACATAGAAAACATCGTTCTTTACCTATATTTTCTATGTACCTATGTGGTAAAATTATTTTATAGTGAGTTGTATTATTCATGTAGTCATTTTTTCGACGATTATTTTTTTAATATCAATTTGTAAAAATACCAAATCAAAGTTACAGATGAGTAACTGGTTAAAGAAATTAATTTTACAATTAAATCAAGGAAACATAATTTTATAATTGACTGTTTATTATTACTTTAGACCCGAAACTATTTTAACAAAAATATCTTTTCAAAATACACAACCCTATGTTTGGAAAACTGCTAAAAAATCTTGACAACCCAAATTTAAAATCCATTTCAGGAATGGATGCCACTTTTCTATATATCGATTCACCAACAAGTCCGATGCACGTCGGAAGTGTGGCGGTCATCGAAGGCGATTTAAAATTTGATACCTTTAGAAAAATAATCAATTCTCGACTGCACATGATTCCAAAATTGCGAAAGCGATTGATCTATGCACCTATGAGTATTGATTATCCATATTGGGTCGATGATCCCAACTTTGATATTGATTTGCACTTGCAACATATCGCATTACCAAAACCAGGTGGTTGGAAAGAATTACGAAAAATAGCTTCACAAGTTTTTAGTGAGCACTTGGATCAAAATCGACCTTTGTGGTCTTTTACTTTTGTCGAAGGTTTGGATAATGTTCCACAAGTTCCCAAAGGTTCTGTAGCAATAATTTCCAAAATTCATCACGTTGCAATCGATGGAATGGCAGGAGCTGGAATGATGAGTTTGATTTTTGATTTTACGGCTGAGAAAAAAACGATTCCTGATCCAAAACCATTTAAACCGAAACCTATTCCAAATGAGGTTTCCGTGGTGATGAAAAGTGCGATGAGTTTTGCAGGCAACCCATTGAAGTTACCCAAGATTCTTTCCAAGGCAGTTAGAGGTTCTCTCAAGGCAGGTATGTTGACTCGAGTGCAACGAATGGATTTGCCTACTGCTCCATTCTCTGCTCCATCCACTCCATTGAACGGAATTGTTGCTGGTCGTCGAAAATGGAATACAGCAATTCTAGATTTAGCAAGAATCAAGGAATTAAAAAATATCATGGGTACGACCATGAATGATGTGGTACTTGCTTTTTGTGCGGGAGCACTAAGGCGATATTTAAAAGAAAAAAAGAAATTGCCACACAAACCATTGGTGGCAATGGTTCCGATTTCTACTCGAACAGAAGCGGAAAAAGATAATACCGATAATCAAGTTTCATCCATGCTTATTCAGATTGCTACGAATGTAGAAGATCCGATTGAACGATTGGAAGCTATTCATGAAAATACGGTGCGAGGTAAAACTTATCAAAAAGCGATTGGTGCCAAAACTCTAGCGAGCATGGCGGAAGCTGTGCCATTTGGAGTTGCGAATCAAGCTGCAAGATTATATTCTCGATTTCAAATTTCGGAGATGCATAATCCCGTTTTTAATGTAACAATTACCAATGTTCCTGGACCACAATTTCCATTGTATTTGAATGGACATCGATTGTTGACGGTTGGAGGAATGGCTCCGATCTTGGATGGCATGGGATTGATTATTACGATTTTGAGTTATAATGGTTTTGTGACGATTAGTCCAACTTCTGATGCGAAGACAATGCCTGACATTGATCTTTTCACGAGATACATTCGAGAATCTGCCAATGAACTGGAAGCGGCGATTTTAAAAAGGGGAAAAAAGAAAGCAGCTGCAAAGAATAAACCAACTAAAGCAAAATCTGATGCTTTATTTGCTCATTTCAAAAAAGAAATAAAAGCAGCAGCTAAATTTATAAAACCAAATAACGGTTTATTTATGTTTCATGTAACTGGCGATGTGGAAACTTTTTGGCAAGTGAATTTAAATAAATCTCCGGGAACGGTTATCAAAAGAAAAGCAAAAAATCCTGACGCTACTTTTATTATTAAAGATGAACACTTGATGAAAATTGGAATGGGAAAAATGAATTTGCAAACTGCTTTTATTCAAGGTCGATTGAAGATTGATGGTGACTCTGGAAAGGCAATGAAGTTGGGAGCGATCATTTCTAAGTTGCCGAAATTAGTGGTGAAGAAATAATTTTTTGACTATCGAATAACGATTTCAGAACAAGGATTTGAGAAGTTTGACGAAGATGATGCGAAGACCATTTCTCAAATCGTTATTCTGAAATCGTTATTCGATAGTCATTTTTTTAATACAACCTAATCACCTCTTTTCCCTTATTCTTCAATCCATTCAGATCAATCAAAAAAGAAATCTTCTTCAGTAAATTATCTCTCACCTCGTAACTAGTTCCATCCTTCACCACGCTACTTTCAACAAGTGGAACATAAATTTCCAACGCATCAGGAATCCCGACAATCGCAATTCCCAAACTATACGCAAACTCAACACTATCAAAATCCTTAAACAAAACTGCATCAATATATGGTCGAACAGGAAGCGGTCCAGGAACAGTCGTACTTGCTCCCAAACTAACCATCCAATCTTGCGAAGAACCAAAATCACTCAAGGTTTTTAAACCAGCATCTCTCTGAAAAATTTGTTGTGACAAAATCCCATCGTCTGACCCTTTCACATTTCCTCTCCCTTCACTTCGCCCCAATAAATTTTCATCAAACATATAATCTCGTTGCCCAAATCGACTAGTGATTCCACTAAAAGTAAAACTTGCTCGAATCGGTACATTATTTTCCAACTGCGGTAATACTCCTGCAAATGCTTTCAACGTCATTCCTTTATTTTTTTTACCATAGGAAAAAAACTGTTTTGCATTGGCAAATATTCTTAAAAATCCATCCCCTTGATGAGCCGTCAAAGTTGCTGTCATCGGTCCAGTCACATTCGTATTTTTGAAAGTATATTTGAACTCATTGACGTAGTAATTTTCTTTCTCTCTTGAGTTCATTTCAGCATTTGACACTCCTTTATCTAGCGTGATATTGACATGTCGAAATGAAACATTATGTTGCAAACTTGAAGTCAATTTCTTTTTCCTAAAAACTATTTCTAATTTCGGAGCGATCTTCAAATAGTTATCATAAAATGCCTCGTCCCAATCGTAATCGTAAGTGTACCTTTTCGAATTCAAACTCAAAGTAATCCGTTGAAATAAATTTGATTCAGGGAAAGTATTCCATTTTACGATTCCTTCTCCGACCACATTTCCGCTGGCAAAACCATACATTGGTGCAACAGCAAATTCAAATTTCTTTTTAGAAAAATCATAATTATGCAATACAGCACCCAACATTGTTTTATCATAATTATTCCAACCAACTGCTGGCAACCAATATAAATTGGTACGAGTTGGGTTTTCCAAACCAGTCAAAAATTTCAATCTAAATGGTTCTGATTTTTTAAAAACACCTGACGTGCGTATATTGTTATTTTTTCGATTTACATCTAGAATTTCACGATCTTTATCAATGATAAATTCTTTAATCGTTGCACTTTCAGGTATATCAATGTGAATCGTTTTTTCACCTTCAAAGCCTTCGATATTTTTTACTTCCTCTCCTTCTTCCAAAACCATCGTTAGTTTGAATGGCTCTGCAACTGTTCCTTTATTTTTTATTTTTAAATCATAACTACCTGATTTTGAAAGACTTACGACTTTATAATCATTTTTTTTAGTGGTATTCATTAAGTCATCAAAAGATTTGTCATTTTCCAAACCAAAGTGTTGGATAAAATCGACTGGCTGCGGATGTTTGAATTTCCACTTCCTAAAAAAGCTTTTCATCTTTAAAGGAGTAATTCTATTTTGCAAAATATCAGCCGTTCGATCATAGACTCCTAAACCATAATTCATCTCCGTCATTTCTGCAACTGGAGTGGTGATAGGTTGATGCACATTTTCTCTTTGCATCGAAACTTTAATTAATTCCATAAGATTTAATTGCCCTTCCGATTCTAATTTTGCAGGTAAAAAACTCTCCTCAGAATTGGGATAAAAATTCGCTTTATATAATCTTTCGTAGTAGGAATTAATCCCTTCGTCCATCCATGGAAAGTCTCTTTCATTGAATGCTAAAATTCCATAAAACCAATTATGTCCTACTTCATGTGCAATCACAATATCCAAATCTTCTGGCAGAAACATTTGATCTACCAAGGTAATCATTGGGTACTCCATCGCACCTGATGAAGCGTAAGGATTACTCACCGCAGTCGCATGAGGGTAAGGATACACACCTACTTTTTGAGAATAAAATTGGACAGACTGATTTAAATACTGAGTGGCATTTAACCATAAATGAAATTCTTTTAAATTGAAAAATGCCCACGTATCTACATTGTTATTTTGTCCAAGTTGCACTCTATTTTTTTGCACAAAAAACCTTTTATCTGCAAACCAGGCGAAGTCATGAACATTCTCTGCCGTAAAACGAATCGTCTTCATTTTATCTGAGGAATTCGGAAAAGTATCTTTCTCAAAAATCGGAATATTTCGATCTGAACCTCTTGGATATTTTTTTGCAATAAATTTATTTGTCTCTCGAACTCGTCTTTCCAAAAATGCTTTTTCCGTTTCTGTTTCCAATTCACCGGTGGAAGCAACAATATAATTTTTGGGTAAAGTAATTTCCACATCAAACCTTCCAAACTCAGCATAAAACTCTCCCATATCTAAGTATGGCATCTGATGCCAACCTGCTCGATCATAAACTGCAGGTTTAGGATACCATTGTGAAATATAATAAGCCTGTTTTTCATGTCCCAAGCGAGAGAAATATTTTGGGATTTTTATGACAAAAGGAACTCGAATTTCGATGCGTTCTCCTGAGGAGATTTTTTCATTTAATTGAAGTAATGCAATATCTGGATTTTCCTCATCATACGACCAATTCACTTTTTTTTCATTCACTAAAAAGTCTACTTCTTTGTAACCACCAAGCTCATTTTTTTTGGCAAAAAAGAAAGCAGTATTTCCATTTTGGATTTGTTGTTTGGCAAATGCAGTTTGTTGACTTTGATAAGCATTCGCCCACAGATGAAAATATATTTTATTTAAATCATCAGGTGAGTTATTGATATATTCAATTTTTTCGACTCCCGAAAGCGTATGATTTTTATCATCCAAAGTTACTTGAATATCATAATTGACTTCTTGCTGAAAATAGGGTTGTTCGCTTTTTTGAGAAAAAACGAGCGTGGACAGGATGGTGAAGAGGAAAATTAAAATTAGTTTATTCATCTGATAATCAATTATTTATGCGAATCAAGGGTTCACATTAGTTAATATTTTTATAGAAACTTAAAACACTCACATACAATTTAATCATTATACGAAAATATCATTTCAAGTTGATTTTTTTTGCCTTTATTTTAAAAGCCCTGTTAGAATTTTATATCCTAACAGGGCTAATATAATTTTTTGCCGTCAAACGTTCAACGTCTAACGTAAAACGAATCCTACTTCTTCGATCTCACTTTTTCCCATTCCCAAGCCGATAACATGATATCTTCGATATTTCTTTTTGGCTTCCATTTCAATTCTTTTTTTGCTTTTTTATAATTAGCATAAATCGCAATCACATCTCCTTTTCGTCTTGGTCCGATTTTATAATTTAATTTTTTGCCCGAGACTTTTTCGAAAGCTTTAATCACTTCCAACACCGTTGCCCCTTCTCCTATTCCTAAATTGTAAGCTTCACAATTAGACTTTTTCTTTTTCTTTTTGACCAGATGTTGCATCGCTTTGGTATGTGCATTTGCCAAATCCATCACATGAATATAATCACGCACACAACTTCCATCTCTTGTATCATAATCATCTCCAAAAACTGTTATTGATTTCCTTTTGCCAATCGCTTGCTCAGTAATTACGGGTACTAAATTCAAGGCAACATTTGGCGCTTCACCCATCAATTTACTATCATGTGCTCCCCCAGGATTAAAATATCGTAGCAAAATTGAGTTGTGTTTAGGATTAGCTTTTGCAAAAGATTCGATGATTTCTTCTCCCATTTGCTTAGTCAAACCATACGGACTTTCTGCTTTCAACCAAGGAGTCTTTTCTGTCACCGGTAATTTCTCTGCATTTCCATAAACGGTGCAGGACGAGGAAAAAATAAAATTTTTCACTTTATGAGTCTTTGCTGCCTCCAACAAATTAAGTGTACTGTTCAAGTTATTTTTAAAATACCAAAGTGGTTTTTCCACCGACTCACTAACACTTTTAAGTGCAGCAAAGTGAATAATTCCAACAAGGTCTTTATTTTCCAAAAATACCTTTTGCAATTTTTTTTCATTGCAAAGATCAATCTTATAATTTTTTACTTTTTTCCCAGTTATTTTCTCAATTCGCTTGAGTACCTTTGAGTCGGAATTGATATGATTATCTACCGATATTACATCAAATCCATTATCTATTAAATCAACAATCGTGTGGCTTCCAATATATCCACAACCTCCAGAAACGAGAACTTTTTTCATTTTAAAAAATTTTTGTTAGTTTTTTGGAGAAAGAAAAAATCACATTAAATAAATTTACCAACTAATGTATAACATTAACCTCGCCAAAGAAGTCGTAAAAATAGCTAAAAAAGCTGGAGATGCGATAATGAAGATTTATGATAATTCAGATAATTTTCAAGTAAAACATAAAGCAGACGAATCTCCCCTCACTATTGCAGATCAAGCGGCAAATGAAATCATTTGTCACCAGTTAGAAAAGTTAGTGGTAAAATATCCAATTATTTCTGAAGAAAATAAATCTATTGATTTTGAGGAAAGAAAAAAATATACTCATTATTGGTTAGTTGATCCCTTGGATGGAACCAAGGAGTTTATCAAACGAAATGGAGAATTTACAGTCAATATTGCTTTAATTGAAAATCAGCGTCCTGTGCTTGGTGTCGTTTATGCACCTGTTTTGGAAGAGATGTATTTTGCTGTAAAAGGTGAAGGTGCTTTTTTGGAAAAAGAAAACAGAACAATACAATTACAAGTTTCGAATTTCTCCAAAAAAGATAAAAACCTAGGTGTTGTTTGCTCTCGTTCTCATTTAAATGAAGCGACTCAAAACTTTGTTGATGAATTAAACGAACCTGAATTAGTTGCACAAGGTAGCTCCCTGAAATTTTTAATTTTGGCAAAAGGTGAGGCACATCTTTATCCTCGACTCGCTCCAACGATGGAGTGGGACACAGGTGCTGCACAGATTGTTTTAGAAGAAGCTGGTGGAAAAGTTTTACATGCGGAAACACAACAACCACTTTTATACAATAAGGAAAATTTATTAAACCCACATTTTGTTGCATCAGGAAATTTAATTCCAAATCAATAACCTGTTGGGCAACCACAAGGGATTGCCACTACATATTATGCAAAAAATCTCCGTCATCATCACTACCTTCAACGAGGCCGAAAACATTCAAGGTGTTTTGGAATCTGTACAATGGGCAGATGAAGTGATTGTAGTGGATTCATTTTCGACTGATGAGACAATTGAGTTAGCCAAAAAATTTCCAACCAAAATTTTACAAAGAAAATATAAAAGTCCTGCGGATCAAAAAAATTGGACTATTCCTCAAGCAACTCATGATCGAATTTTGATTCTCGATGCAGACGAACGAGTCACTTCTGAATTGAAAAAAGAAATCATTACGCTCCTCCAAAAAACAATACAAAAAGATGCGTATTGGATTCCACGGCAAAGTTTTTTTATGGGAAAAAAAGTTAGATATAGCGGTTGGCAAGGCGATGCGGTTATCCGGCTTATTCATAAAAAATGTCGATACGACAATGTCCAAGTTCATGAAGAAATTATGACTGAAGATATCAATGTCGGTCGATTAAAAAATAAACTGGAACATTATACTTACAAAGACCTCGATCATTTTTTAGCAAAAATGCAAAGGTATAGTGATTGGTCTGCGCAAGATTATTTTGAAAAAACACCTAGAGTTACTTTTTTTCATTTGTACTTCAAACCTTTTTTTCGATTCGTCAAACATTATTTTATCCAACTCGGTTTTTTGGATGGAAAAGTTGGTTTTATCATAAGTGTTATCATGGCTTGGGGAGTGTTTTTGAGGTATGTAAAAATTCAGGAAAAACGAGTTTCTGGTGATAAGTGATATACTAAACAACTACAACTTTTCCAGCTTTATTTTCGTTAAATTTAAAATCTTAAATCATTTGCATATGAAACAATTAATTATAGTCCTTCTTCTTGTTAGTCCTTTTTTATTCACACAATGTGGAGGTTCAAAAAAAGCAACGGCCTCTTCTCCTTCTTCTTCAAAACAAGGAGTGAATTTTGTAAAATCCGCAACCCTCTCAAACGTTATTGACATTGCCGAAAAGGAAGGTAAATTAGTCTTCATTGATTTTTATGCCACTTGGTGTGCCCCTTGCAAAATGATGGATAAAGATGTTTTCCCAGATAAAAATATTGCCAAATTTTTTAACAAAAATTTTATCAGTTATAAAGTGGATGGAGAAAAAGGTAATGGTCAAAACCTTGCTGCATTATATGATGTAAAAGCTTATCCCACTCTTGTATGGGTCGATACAAAAGGTCGAGTAATGGCTCGAACGGAAGGTGGAACTTATCATACCGAATTGATGGAATTAGCAGAAAGTGCATTGACAAAAGCTGGACTGTAATCATAACATTGGTTGCCGGTAAGCGGTTGACAGTTTTTTACAATTATCATTTCTGCCAGCGAAGTGGTCGTCAATCGTTCACCGCCAACAAAAAAAATATAAACCTCCTGTTTTGGCAAAGACAAAACAGGAGGTTTTTGTTTTTTCACATCAACATCTTCTTCCATTTTACGTTAAACAAAAATATGAAAAAATCCTATTTCCTTTTTGTCCTTTTCTTTTTGACTTCCTTTTTTGTGGAAGCAAAGCATTTTGAATTTACTCCTTTGGCGATAGAGGCATATCAAAAAGCTATGAGTCTTCGATTTGAAGAATCAAAAAAAGATATTGAAAAAATCAAAAGAGAAGATTCCGAAAATCAAATCGCATATTTCATCGAAAATTATATCGATTTTTTTACCGTTTTCATCAATGAAAACAAATCTGAATTTAAGCGTCTCGAAAAAAATAAATATCCTCGCCTCAAACAAATTCGAAAAGGAGATTCTGATTCACCTTACTATTTATATTGTCAAGCAGAAATAAAATTGCAATGGGCTTTGGCTCGATTAAAATTTGAACAGTATTTTAATGCCTTCAATGAAGTGAGTGATGCTTATCATTTATTAAAACGAAATGAAAAAAAATTCCCCAACTTTGTCGCCAACAAAAAAAGTTTGGGTATGCTTCATGCTATTGTCGGAACCATTCCCGACAAATATAAATGGGGCGTAAAATTACTTTCAGGGATGACTGGAAATATCAAGCAGGGTAAAAAAGAAATGGAAGAAATTTTAGTTTATGCAAAGTCGCATCCATTTATGTTTGAAGAAGAAACTTTGGTAATGTATGCTTTTCTAGTTTTACATCTCAAAGATGATATGGAATCTGCGTGGAATATTATTCAAAATAAAAAACTAGATCCCACAACCAATCCTTTAGTCTGTTTTGCTTTGGGAAATATTGCCATTCATACCGGTCGAAATGATCAAGCAATTGACATTTTAGAAAATCGCCCAAAAGGAAATCAATATGCTAAATTTCATTTTTTAGATTATATGCTAGGTCTTTCAAAATTATATCGGCTAGATAAAGATGCTAATCTTTATTTAAAAAAATATGTAGAAAATTTTCATGGACAAAATTATATCAAAGAAGCCTATCAAAAATTAGCTTGGTATGAACTTGTTCGAGGTAATGAAATTAACTATGTCCATTATATCAAATTTTGCAAAACCGAAGGAGCTAAAATTATTGGCGGAGATAAAAATGCGGAGAAGGAAGCAAAGGTTGGAAAAATTCCAAATATGGTTTTGCTAAAAGCTCGATTACTTTTTGATGGTGGATACCATGAGCGAGCATTTAAGTTATTAAAAAGACGAACTATTGCAGATTTCGAAACTCAAAAAGATCAATTAGAATATGCTTACCGTCTAGCTCGCCTCACTCATAATACAGGAAAACATGATGAAGCAATTATGTATTACCAAATGACAATTGATCAAGGAAAAAATGCGAGTTATTATTTTGCCTGCAACGCTGCGCTTCAAATTGGGCGGATTTATGAATATAAAAATGACCTAAAGAAAGCTAAAGATTTTTTCAACTTATGCCTTTCTATCAAACCCGATGAGTATCGAAACAGTCTACATCAAAAAGCAAAAGCTGGATTAAATAGAATAAATAATTAATTCTAAACCGACCTCTTTCTTAAAAAAACATACCATTCACAAAAAAGAATAGCAACATATTAAATAAAAACATTTTATAATTGCATTGTATATCAATGTATTGTACATTTGTTTTATTGTAATTTGTGTTTAATCAATTTTACTCTAACATATTTTACAAAATAGAATAGATAACTTCCCCTACTTTTTTCAAATCTGAGAACTAGATAATATTTATTAAAAAAAATATTTGCACCGAGCGACGAACTTGGTTGTAAAAAATAGTCTGTCTGTATACAGGACAGGTTCATTTAACTTTCTTTGAAACACTAGAAAACACACTTTATGCATTCCCAGACTATAACAAATTCAATACACGAATCACAATCTACACTCGCCTCAACTGTTTTTTCCATCTTAGATTCTAGAATTCAATTTTTGGAATATCAGATTAACGTACAGTTTGCCCCACAAAATCAAGTTTCCAAAAACCATTTGACAGCTTACGAGAAGTTGATGGCTTTTTATGAAAAAACATCTAGTGCTTTGAAGCTTTTACAAATACTGAAAGAATGGGTACGAACTGATAATGCTTCAACTATTTTTCATTTGCTTCAAAATGATGAGTATCTCAATTATTCCGAAACTCAACTAGAAAAAAAAATAAGAGTCAAAACATTTGATTTTGCATAAGGAACTGATGAAAAAATGAATTCTAATTTCATCTCTAAAAAATTTGGCTTAATCCTTGATATTTTAAATTAAATAAAACAATAATATCAACATTTCGTATTTCGATTTTTTGGAAAACGACTATGAACCGATTTTGAAACACTTTAAACAATAATTTCGCCCATGGCTATCATCACCAACTATCGCGAGGAGGTAAAAAGATTTGAAGGACTTTTTGGCAATAGACCTACCGCATCTAAGCAAAAATTTTCGGATCTACTCCTTGAAAAACCTCAAACTACAGATATGGTCAATGCAGCAGCCAACAGTTTGCGAAGCCCGCTTTTGGCTTTAAAAATTTACTTGGATCTGCTGAAAAATTTTCCTCAAGAAGAAAAAAAGACTGACGTATTAAATAGAATGAAATTCACGACTAACGAAATGGTGAAAAAAATTAATGCCTTATCTACCTTAGTCGATGTTCAGAATGAAATAAATCTAACCAAAGAAAAAGTGAATTTTGCCAACTTACTAGAGGAAGTAAAAGTTGACTTGAGTGCAAAATTTGATCTAAGCGATATTACTTTTACTACTAATTTTATAGAGCCTTCCATTCGAGCTAATGCTTCGGAGTTATCTTTATTGTTATTCCAAATCCTGCATAATTCGATCACTTACCGTCAGGACAAACAACCTTTACACATTACATTAAAAACAAAAAAGGTAGGTGGATATTTTCTATTTGGAATCAAAGATAATGGTACTGGAATGGTACTTAAGAATGACGAAGAGTCCAATAAATTATTTCGACCTTTTTACAGATTAAATAATTCTAGTGAAGGAATTGGTATAGGACTAAGTATTGTTCGAAGTATCGTTGATAAATACAACGGCGAAGTAAAAGTGCGTAGCCGAATCAATGAAGGTTCGATGTTTAATATTTATTTGAAAGAGTAAAACGGTTATTGAGAAATGAAAAAAGACTTGACTAAGTAAATTGGTCAGGTCTTTTTTTTTGAGAAGGAGTCATTTTTTTTCCTATTTTTACAAAAACAATAAGTAGCTGCTGGTGAAAAAAATATCCTTATTCCTTCTTTTTATTCTTTCCAACATTTCTTTTCCGCAAGTGCTTCGCGGGCAACAATTCAATTTTCAAAATTATTCTGTCAACGAAGGATTAGCCCAATCGCAAGTGTATGCAATGATCGAAGATAGCCAAGGGTATATTTGGTTAGGAACTCAAGGTGGAGGCGTTTGTCGGTTTGATGGAAAAAACTTCCAACAATATTCTACTCGTGATGGACTGGTGAATAATTATGTTGAATCATTATTTGAAGATAAAGAAGGAAGTATTTGGATTGGTACTCAAAAAGGATTTAGCAAATTTAATGGACTTGCTTTCCAAAATTTTCACTTACCAAAGAGCGATTTTATCACAGCTATCTCACAAGAACCTTTAGGAAAAATTTGGATTGGAACCTCCAAAGGAACGTACCAGTTCGATGGTGAAAAATTTACAGACTATCATCTTCCCTCTTCTCGAGTTAATTATTTTTTTTATGATAATAAAGATAATTTTTGGATCGGAACTGACGAAAGTGGTGCTTACCAAATTAGAGATGAAAAGGTTTTGAAAAACTTCAAAATAGCCGATGGCCTTTCTGCTAACAATATCAAAAGCATTTATCAAGACGATCAAAACAATATCTATTTCGCTATTTTTAATGGCGGAATAAACGTATACAATGGAAGTTATTTTTCATATTTTCGAACGGATGAAGGATTGGCGAGTAATTTGGTCACGACTATGTTTGCAGATGATGAAGGACAAATTTGGATTGGTTCTCAAGGCAGAGGAGTAACTATTTGGAACCCAAAAGAAAACACTTTTTTCTACCTCAATGAATCTGACGGGTTAGCTAATAATCAGGTTCGAAATATTTTAAAAGATCATTGGGGAAATTACTGGATGGGTACTTCAGGCGGTGGTGTCAGCAAATATTCAGGGCAACAATTTATCCATTACAACACTTCAAATGGCTTGCAAGGAAATCAAGTTTACGCACTCGCCAAAGATACTTCAGGGCACTTTTGGTTGTCTGCCTCGACTAGAGGTATTTCTTATTTTGATAAAAAAGAATTCACTCATTTTGGAGAAGACGAAGGCTTTGCTGAGGTAAAATGCAAAGCAACTTTTGTGGATGATGCTTCACGAGTTTGGATAGGAACGGAAGGAAATGGATTGGCACTTTTTGTTCAAGATACTTTCCAGTTTTTCACACATGATGATGGGTTGAGTGGTAATTTTATTCGGGATATTGTGCAAGATAACCAGGGTAGAATTTGGGTAGCAACGGCTGGAGATGGTATCACTCAAATTGAAATTTCGAGAGAAGAATTTTCGCTTCCTCCTCCTTTGAATGGAAATGTGGATAGTAGTTTTCAAGAACCCATAATTCGTTATCGAGACAACCTGAAATTCAGAATTTATCGCAAAGGAAAATTAGGTTTAGAAAGTCGAAAAATCACCGATTTACACATTGATAAAAAAGGGAGAGTTTGGTTTGCAACAAGAGATAGTGGAATTGGTTTTTTCCAAGATGACAACTCCATTTTTACTATTTCAAGCAAAGATGGTTTGCTCGATAATCATGTACGATCTTTGACGGAAGATGCTGATGGGAATTTGTGGATTGGCATGGCGAGCAAAGGAATTTGCAAACTAAAATTATATCGTAATTCTTTTATCATTGAAAATTATAATACTTTTTCCTACCTCGATGATCGACAAAATAGACGAACGCTTACCTCGAATAATGTCTATCTTTTGCAAATTGATAAAGATCAAAATTTATGGATAGGAACTGAAATTGGCTTGGATAAAATTTCTTTTGATAAAACTGGCAACATCAATAAAATCAAGCACTTTGGCAAGTCAGAAGGATTTATCGGAATTGAAAATTGTCAAAATTCAGTCCTTCAAGATAGCATGGGAAATCTTTGGTTTGGAACGATGAATGGTTTGACAAAATACAATCCTTCCAGCACCTCCAATAATCCAATTCCACCCATTGTGAACATCACCGCAGTTAATTTAAACTATGAACCTTTATCCCAAACTAACTTTAAAAAATGGGCCAACCCTCGTGGTGGAATTCTTCCTGGCTTGGAATTACCTTATGATAAAAATGATTTAGAATTTGAATTTCAAGGGATCAACTTATCCAATCCTGAAAAGGTTTTGTACCAATGGAAACTAGCAGGAGCAAGTGATGATTGGACGCCACTTCGACCAAAAAACACTGCCGACTTCAACAACCTTCCTCCGAATGATTATACTTTCTTTTTGCGAGCATTTAATGAAGATGGTGTGTCAAATAAAACTCCTTTTGAAGTGAGTTTTACCATCCTCCCACCCTTCTGGCAAACATGGTGGTTTAGGCTTGTAAGTACATTGTTATTGATTTTATTAATTGGTTATTTTATACGAGTTCGCATTAATCAAATCCGACGAAAAGCAGCTCGTGAAAAAGAGAAGCTGGAAATGGAAAAACATCTTTTGAGTTTGGAACAAAAAGCGTTGCAATTGCAAATGAATCCGCATTTTATTTTTAATGCTTTGAACTCTATCCAAAGTTTAATTTCTCAAAAGGATGAAAAAACAGCTCGGTACCAATTGGCTAAATTTTCCAAACTAATGCGTTCGATTTTAGAAAATTCTAGATCGCAACTAATCTCACTTGAAGATGAAATTCAGACTTTGCAAAATTACCTCGCTATCGAAAAATCGAGTCGTGGAAATACTTTCGATTTTGAAGTTTCGACCTTACTCGAAATGGATACTGAAGAGTTGATGATTCCTCCGATGATGCTTCAACCTTTTGTCGAGAATGCGATTATTCATGGGGTGGCACATCTGACGGAGAATGGGAAAATCGATATTCATTTTTTACAAAAAAATAATATCCTCGAATGTTCCATCCAAGATAATGGTATCGGAAGAGCTGCAGCAAAAAAGATTAAAAGTCAAATTGAACATCAACATAAATCGGCAGCATTGGAAGTGACGCAAGAGCGATTGGATATTTTAAATAAAGATATGCGAGGATTGAAGAGTTTAGAAATTATTGATCTGAAAAATGAAAGTGGTGATGCGTCAGGGACAAAAGTGCTCGTGCGATTACTGATGGAGGAATGATTTTGCCACAGACTTGGACTGACTATTATGACTTTTTAAGACTCTCATTTTATAAATACATCACTCTGGGGGAAGTCATAATAGTCAGTCCAAGTCTGTGGCAAAATCTAAAAAAATCGCCACACCAAAAACAATCCAAGGTAAACCAATAAATAGAAACGATAAAAATTCCGCATCTTCAAATACTCCTCATTCTCTGGAAAAATATTTCCAAATAATCCTCTCATTTCTTTGATAAAAACAGGTTTGATATTGATTTTCCAATCATCCGTTTCGTACACTATTTTCCGAAATTGACTGCGATAATATCCCATCGGGAAACTCCAAATAAAAAAAAGGAGAAACCATATATTTTCTTTTATCCAATTCATTGTAAGCTTTAACAAAAAAAAATCAACTTGGTTTTAAGCCAATTCGTCTCAATAAGAATTCTTATTTTTAACAAAAAATAAAAGCAATTAAATATGAAAAAATTAATACTACTCTCAATCATTTACATTTCTTTTTTGGGGAAGATGAATGCGCAAGACCCACTCTCTGACCATTATCTTTTCAATCAAGTTTATCATAATCCTGCAGCTGCTGGTGCAAATAATAAAAAAGTAATTACTCTAAATTATCGAGATCAATGGCGAGGTATTTCAACTTTCAAGAATGTATTTGCTAGTTATGAGCATCCTGTAGAAAAACTGAATAGCACTTTTGGGTTGACGATATTATATGATAAATTGAGTCGGCACACTCGATCAAATATAGGTCTGACTTATAATTACAATATCAAAATTTTAGAAGAACTTGAGTTTCGAGTTGGGACGCAAGTTTCTATTTTGAGCGGAACAACCAAGTTTAGTGAATTTGGTTCCGCTACTATTGATCCTAATACTCCCTCAAATGACCGAAGTGGTTCATCTATCGATTTTGCAGTCGGAGTGCTTTCAACATTTAAAAAATTAAAAATAGGACTCAGTATTCAACATTTATTAGAACCCAATATAACCACGACTTCTCCTGATGTAACTATTTTATATCGAGCAAGGCACTATTATTATTTCGTGAGTTATACATTTGATGTAACCCCGCAGTTTCAAATTAGTCCATCTGTGATAAATCGACGTGCCCAGTATTCTTCTAATTTCGATTTAACGAATTATTTGGTTTTCAAAAAAACGATTTCCTTAGGGATAACTTATCGTAAAACTCCTCGAACTGATAACCATGAATGGGTTAGTCTATTTGGAATTCAATTGAAAGAAAAAATAAATTTCCAGTTTTCAGCAAACTTTAATAAATCATTTTTTGGAAACAGTATCGAAGGTCTTGTTCAATATAAATTTTAAGTTTTACTTTTATCAAAAAAAGCGGTATGATGATAAAATTAAAATTCATCTCTCTTCTATTTCTGTCTTTACTTTTTTTAGATTCATCTTTTTCACAAATTGACTTTTCTACTCATCAATATTTTTATACTTTCCCTTTGAATCCTGCGATGGCAGGAATGGATGATAAAGCTGTAATCTCATTTTACAGAAAAAATATTAGTTCCAAAAACACCATACTTAGTGGTGAATTTCCTAGTAAAATACTAAATAGTAACATTGGTATTATTATAAATAGAAATTATAATAGCTCTGTATCTTTTGTTGGTAAAACCACAAAAAACAGGCTAGGACTTGCGTATAATTATAATTTCGATTTTTCTGATTTTGCTAGACTTCGACTAGGTTTTCAATTTACTCATATCGCAGCCACTTATGATAATTTTTCTACCAATATAGATGCACATTGGTTTACTGCAAATGATTTTAATTTAGGTGCGGTGATTATTAGTCATAATTTTAAATTTGGTGTAGGAATATTAAATATTTTAAACCCGACAATTGATGGTAAATCTTCTATGCATCCATTAATTGATGAAAAAAGAAATGCTGTTTTTACCTTTTCTTATAATACTATTTTAAATCAAAAATTTGAATTAATTCCTGCTATGTTGATTAATATTGAAAATAAAAAAGTTCTTGTTTCTGATTTTTCTCTCTATCTCAATTTTAGAAAAAAATTATTTTTGGGAACTACTTTTCGTCATGGAAAAAATCAACGAAACAAAACCATTAGAAATTTGATTGGATTATTGGGTATTCACTTTAAAGAAAAATTAATTTTTCAAATCTCAATAAATCCAAAAAACGAATCAAATTCATACGTTCAATTTTTAACTCAATATAAATTCTAACTCCACCTTCAACACTTGAAAAATAACAATAATATTGCAAGATTTAATTCTATTGCATCCAAAATATTTCTTTGGATATTTTTCGCTATTCTAATTTTAAATATTGCAGGAGTTCTTTACCAAGGAAAGCGCACCTCCAACTTTATGGAACATCATCCTGATGGAGGCAATAATATGGGGATATTCATTGCTCTATACCTGATGATTGAAATATATATACTTTTCTTATTATTGTGGACTTGGCTTATTTCTCAAATCAAAGATTGGCAAAAGTTTAAATTAACTCAATTAATTATCCTTTTTATCATTGGAATTCTTCCTGGATTGATTTTAGCAATCGGCTCTTTTTTCAAAAAATAATAATGATTTAGATTTTTTTTGATATTTTGTAAATAAAAAACAAATAATGAAATTGACTGCCGCGATTGTAGATGATGTAGCCCAAGCAAGAGCAACGCTCAAAGAAGATTTAGCCAATTACTGCCCTGATATCGAAATCATTGGCGAAGCTGACGGAGTGATAACTGGTTCCAAACTTTTAAATAAAATAAAACCTGATGTCGTTTTTTTAGATATCCAGTTGCAAGATGGAACTGGATTTGATATTTTGGAAATCCTTGGGAATATTTCGTTTCAAGTAATTTTCACAACAGCCTCTGATGAGTTCGCAATCAAAGCATTCAAATTTTCAGCAGTTGATTATTTGCTTAAACCTGTCGACCCAGATGAACTAATCGTAGCTGTTCAAAAAATTTCAAAAGTCAATAATTCGACGCAAGAAAATTACGACTTGTTACTGAATACCGTCAAAGAACAAAGTGCTCCCAAACGGATGGCTCTGCACACTTTGGAAAAAATCCATGTAACCGAGATTGCCGATATTGTTCGATGTGAATCAAATGGCAACTACACTACTTTTTATTTTAAGGATGGGCAAAAATTATTAGTCACCAAAACGTTAAAAGAATACGATCAAATGTTGAGTGAATATAAATTTGCCCGAGTACATCAATCACACTTGATCAATGCCCAACAAATCAAAGAGTTTGTCAAAGTTGATGGAGGATATATTGTAATGCGAGATGGCTCAAAAATTCCAGTTTCGCTTCGCAAAAAATCGGTAGTAATGAAGTTGCTAGACAATTTATAATTCTATTATCAAACCTAAATTCCATAAAACCTTTTGAATAGATTTTTCAAAAAATCTACAACCAATCAATTTATGAAAACCTTCCTTTTGCAAATATTTGCTTTTCTTTTTTTTCCAATATTAATTGTTGGTCAAGTAGATTCTGTGGTTTTATCCGCTGATAAATTATTATTAAAAGACATTCGTCCTGCTAAAATATTAGAAACTAACCAACAAGTCTATGCAGCGACTCGATCCATGAAAGAGTTGAAAGAATTACCATTTTCCATTCATGTAATTCCCAAAGAAGAGATTCGAGACAATGGTTATCGGACTTTAGTTGATGCATTAAAAATGGCTCCCGGTATCAAAATTTCACAACCTGGAAATGCTTTGGAAGGAGAAACATTTTTGATGCGAGGATTGATGGGAAATACTTATACTAAAATTTTGATCAACGGAAATCCAATCAAACCCGTAGTCGTTCGAGGAATGCCAATTGGTGCTCAACTTCCCATTCAACAAGC
>JBGCFD010000126.1:0-4561 GCA_045106765.1 Saprospiraceae bacterium
AGATGTTTTGAAAAAAGAAAGGAAAAAAGATAGATTTAGAACGATTCCATTGACTTATGAAGTCATGGTTTCTATTATAGATCAAATCGAACAATTAAATAATAGAGCTGCTGATAGTTTTATTTTTCCTGCTTCAAAAAATTCAGAAAGAGGAGAGGGCATTTCAAGACAAGCGGTCTTTATGATGATTAAAAACTTAAGTAATGATAAAATAAATCCTCATCGACTTCGACACACTTTTGGAACGGACTTAGTGGATCATGGAAATGATTTAAGAACCGTTCAAGATTTGATGGGACATCGACATCGAGCAACAACTGAAGTTTATTTGCATGCTAGAGAAAAAAGAAAAGAATCTGCTATTCAAACTTTAGATAAACCAAGTTTTTTAGAAAAAATTAAAAGAAAGTTGGCAACAAAGAGAAGAGTGGATATAATTCCGATGGAGGAGGGGACTAAATTCCATGTAGGAAGAAAAGAGGAGCAATTGCGGGTGATTGATTTGATAGAAAAGAAAGTCAATATTTTGATTATCGGGGAATCAGGAACGGGGAAAACACATCAATTAGATAATATCCATTTGGAAAAAATGTGGCGAATGGATGAAGTATCAAAAATGGCACTTTTGGGAATGTTGCTAGAGCTGAATGAAGGAAGCAAAGCAAAAGTATTAGAGAAAATTGTAGACAATGCAGATATAAAAAAAGTCATCACAAAAGATTCGATTAAAAGACTTTGTGAAATTCTAATAAAAGCGACAGAAAAATACGAATACATCATTATAGTAGATAGGGGAGAATTGATTACAAAAAGAGGAAGACAGATTTTGGAAGCACTAAAAAATCACTTCCACATTATAATAGCAGCTAGAGAAATTAAAATTCAGCACAAAGAATTGGTCAGAAATTTTGAAAAAATAGAATTGAAAGGTTTGAATCGACCAGAAGTGACGAAACTAATCAATTTGAGCTCAGGGGATTTTATGAGTAGAATTGAAGATTATGAAGCATACAAGACTCATATCTGGAATAAGAGTTTAGGTAACCCAGGGAAAATAGTAGAATTGGTAGAACGATTTAGGAAAGAAGGCAATATCACTAGTAACAAGATTCATAATATTGAATTTGTCAGCGCCATGAAAGAAATAGATATGTTGCTACCGCTTTTAATTTTTATTTCTAGCTTGATGGTATTGAGATATGTAGGAGGAGAGTTAGGCGATGATAATAAAGGAGCTTTCAAATTATTGGGTGGAAGCTTTATGTTAGTCGCTTTATTTGGACGAAGTTTATTCACCAATGCTAGACGAAAATATGTATAAGGGGAACAAGTCTATCAAGGACAAAACATTGTTTTTGAATTCGAAGAAGGAATGAGTATGGTTAATACTACACAGATGGCGAAATCTTTTAAGAAAAAGACTTTTGATTTTTTAAGATTAAAACAAACAAAGGCTTTTATAGAAGAATTTGAAAAGCGTGGAGGGAATTCCCTCCACGAAATTGTTAGGGTTATCGTTTTCCAAAAGATTAAAGACAACGCTATGGAGATTCACTATTTGTCAGATATTATTGATAATTTGAAGAAAATAAAAAATAAGGAGTCATAACAATTTACGTCAAGAGAAAATATATTTAAGAATGGAAAAAGAAGTAAAAGTATTTGAATACGAAGGCAAGCGCATCACATTTGATTTTGGAGATGGTAATGAGATGGTCAATGCTACAGAAATAGCTAAAGCATTTGGTAAAAGGTTACCGGATTTTACCAGATTAAAACAAACCAAAAGATTTATAAATGAGCTTGAAACCCTTATAAATATTACCGTTGTTGCAGATGTGCAACAACGGAAAAAAGCAATTAAAGTCATACAAGGTGGTAACAGACCAGATTTACAAGGAACTTGGTATGAGCAAAGGTTAGCTTTAAAACTAGCAGCATGGTTAAATCCTAAATTTGAACTTTGGATCTATGGCAAAATTCGAGAATTACTCTCTACGGGGAAAACGGAACTAGAATCGAAACCAGAAGTCGATATCAAAACCTTGGAATTCGTATTTCAGAAGATTAAAGACAATGCAATGGAGATTCATTATTTGTCAGATATTATTGATGATTTGAAGAAAATAAATAAAGAAGAATAAATTATGATATATGTATTTTTTTCAGAAATAGAATCTTGGAAATCAGATGAACTAGGAGTATTAAAAGATTTCGTAAAACGACATTTTAGAATTGAAACCTATTGGATGAAATTTGAAATAGGAGAAAAGTTTATATTTTCAGAATGTGGAACAATGAGTTTAGAAAGATGCCCATCGAGCTTTAAATGCTTACATCAAATACCAAAGATAGGAGAAAAAAAAGAACTTTAGTTAGTCAAAATTGATAACATATTTTATAAACCTTAAAACATCGCAACCGCCATGAGAAGTTTTTTAGGATTTTTATTTTTAGCTAAAATCGAAAATGCAAAACCATTGTTATGACTGCACCAAATCACATTATCGGTGGGGTAGTAGTAACTGGAGTTTTCGGAGGAATTGCTGGAATCAACATTTTAGAGAAATGGGAATACATTATTATATGTATCGTGTTTTCGTTGCTTCCTGATATCGATCATCCTGGTTCCATCATGGGGCGTGTATTTAAACCGATTTCCAAATTCATCAATCGGAATTATGGGCATCGAACAATCACACATAATTTAGCGGCTCTTGGAGTGGTTTGTTTTTTTGCGTGGCTAGTTTCGAAAGGTTTGAAAACAGAGGCGCCGATTACATTTTTAGTTTTTGGAGGTTACTTCTCACACTTGATTTTTGATATGATGACAGTTGCGGGAGTTCCGCTTTTTTATCCTTGGGCCTTGAATCCATGTGTAATCCCTGGAAAGCCAGAAGCAAGATTCAATGTTTCAGATGTCAAAAGTGAAGCTCGGATTTTTGGATTCTTTGGAATTTGTTTTTTCTTGATGATGCCGTTGATGGAACAAGGATTTTGGACTTCGTATAATCGAACCTTTGGAACGCAATCACATTTGAAATCAGAATACAATGCTAGTTTGGATTTACTCGAAGTAGAGTATAGCTACAAAATGGGAAGCCAAGAATTTAATGGAAAGGCTTATGTAATCGAAGCTGGAGACAATAAAACTACATTATTAGAAAATAGAGAATTTAAGTTTTTGGATAAAACGACGATGCAAGCCATTTCAGTAATCCCAAGTCATACAAACAAGAAGCTTAAATTTGAGACGAAGAGTTTTGTTTCCATCGATGCTGATTCTTTAAATCGGTTGACTGTAGATTCTTTGATTATGGAAATTGAGATAGTTGCGAATAATGATTTCCAAACTTCGACTTATGAAACTGGGAAAAAATACAAAGGTGCTTATCTCAAGAACTTTTTTGTAGAAAATATTTTTCAAGAATCAGAGAAGGAAACTTTCATTTCACGTACAAATCCTAGAATCGTAACGCTGGAAACCAGAATCAAGAATCTGGAAGAGGAGGAACGAGAAATGCAACGAGATTTTCAGCAACAAGAAGACATTTTAAAAAGCTTGAAATCGGATTTGAATTTTGCTACTGAGATTTATGAGAAGGAAAAGTTGATGCAAGCTATTAAGGTCCAGGAGAAGAATATGAATTCAGCTTTTGAAAATGGAACTAAGATTCGAGAATTGAAAACTCAGATTTTAGAACTCAAACAAAGTGACAGAATTCAGAATTCAGAAAAGCGTTTTGAAGTCGAGATAAAAAATCGGGAGAATCAAATTTCTCCAACACGACTCAGCGGAATTATAAAGTATTTAATAATAACAAAATAAATTTTCATGTCAGAGACACGAACACCACTTCAAGTAAAAAAGGATTTAAGAAACCAGGTTGCAGAACTCAAACCACTTTTGCATCGAGGAGCAATTAAGGAAGTAGCTGAAAAAATAGGGAAAGGAGCAAGTTTTGTAACTGAAGTTTTGGCGGGGAGAAGATGGGATTTAGAGGTTATTGAGGAAATAATAAAACTTGCAAAAAAGAATCTTAAACGAGCTGAGAAAGCTGAATTGGATATTCAAAATCTAATTGCTCAAAAAAAGAAAAGCGATTTTGAAAAATAAATTCTTGAACCGCTTAACTAAAATTTTAGCAATGCAAAATTATATATATTTTGACTAAAAAAGTACTTACCTAATTTTAAAATATTCGAATTTAAAAACCCGATTCAATTAGTTTTGAATTGAGTTTCTTATTTCTACGATTTTGGTTTTTTGAAAGATAATTTTTCGATTTTACAAGCGACGAAAGCGCGGGTTGGATTTTTAAGCTTGATACGAAAGTCAGCGATCATCTATTTTTGAAAGTAAAGTTCAGTTGTTGGCCGTTCATCATCAGCTGCATTATTCCATTCATTCAGCTGTCAGATTGGAAGCTTTTTTATCCTCTACTCAAATCCATTTACAGCTTCATTCCGTTCCTCCATTCAGCCGTAACGCGCGCAGCATCCAATCTTCCACCTTCATTCATTTCATAATTCAACAGCTTCTCTCACACTCGCGAGTAGC
>JBGCFD010000127.1:0-6425 GCA_045106765.1 Saprospiraceae bacterium
TTTTTAAGAAAGAGGAAAATAAATAAAATGGTTTCTCAATTTTCTCCATTTTCCTCTTTCACAAAAATCATCATAGAACAGGTTTATTAAAATGAAAAATTAGGATTAGAAGCGTTGTCAATCGCTTCCAATATTTTATTATGGAAATAGAAAAAATCATAAATGGGAAATTCCATGAAGATGAAAATTTCGTTGGGTTGTCGGAATTGGGTTCGACCTACGGAATAGATGTCTTCAATTTGCTGAAGAATTTTACTTTTGTTTTCAGGAAGTCCGTCGAAAATTATTTTGAGATGAGTTCGGGAAATGTCTTGAATGTAAATGGGGAGTTCGATGAATTGCATTTGGTAAACTTCCTCTTGAGCGTTCATTTGCTCTGCGATTTCATCCAAATTGTAGTGGTTATAGTAACTCATAGATTTGCGATTTTTGCAAAGTAAAGTTACGGAGAGTTGAGGTTTTAGAAAAGATACATTTCGCTGTAAGTCAATGAGTTATGAAGAAGCAAAGTAGATTCTTATTGAAAAATGAATTATTGAAAATTAATATATCTAACTTTGGATTTTGAATAAAAAATATTGATTTATGGAAATTGAATTCTTACAAGACTATTGTTTTATCCAAAAAGGACGGAAATATAAATTACAAAATTTTACAGTCCTAACAGGAAGGAATGGAGCAGGAAAAACAAAACTCTTAGAAGGAATTATTCGAGGAGAGAATTGCAAGATTGATGGCAATCCAAGGATAAGTGTAAATATAGATTTTTTCAATTTTAGTCATTTTTATCATTCTATAAGTGATAAAGAGTTTAATGTATATTCTCAAAATGATTCATTGCAAAATGGAGTTTGGCAGCGATACAAATTATTTAAAAATGGAAATGGAGAAATCAATCAGAATATTGAAGAAGTCGCTAGATATGTTGGAAAAGATATATTGCAATTAACAAAGGCTGATTTCAAAGCCTATCCAGTTCGGAGGAATGACGAAAGAATTAAAATTTTTGGATTAAATTTCTTTGAAGATTCTGCAATTTATATTTCTCATATTGAGAAAAATAAATTTAATGCTTTTCGAAATCATGAATTTGAGGAAGAAGATAATTTGGTTTATACTAAGGAGGAATTTGAAAAGGTTTTTGGCATTCCACCTTGGCAAAGAATTAATCAAATTTTTAAGGATATGGGATTAAATTATAGATTCAAAATTCCAAACCAAACTAAAAGGAAAGAAAGCATTAAAGTACAAATGGTAGATAATGTTAATAATCAAGAAGTGGAAGTAAATGGCTTGTCCTCTGGAGAAAGAACTATATTATCAATAGCATCGTTCATTTACAATTCCGAAATTAAAGAGAATATACCAGACCTATTTTTATTCGATGAGCCTGATGCATTACTTCATCCAGAATATTCGAAAAAACTAATTTCGATATTAAATGACTATTTGGTTAAAAAGTTAGGGAAGCTAGTTATTATTACTACGCACTCCCCATCAACTGTTGCCATTGTTCCAGAAGAATCCATTTTTATTTGTGAAAAAAAATCCTTTCAGATTCGAAAGGCTACAAAAGATGAAGCACTTCAGCAGTTGACTTTTAACGTTACCTCCCTTAGTATTTCTCATGAAAATAGAAGACAAGTATTTGTAGAAGATAAAATGGATGCTAAAGTTTTTGAGTCCATTTTTCAAAAAATAAAAAATGAAATTCATCCTGAAATTAGTTTAAATTTTATTCCAATTTCAACCTCTGGAACGGGAGGATGCTCCAAGGTAAAAAGTATAACTAAGGCACTTAACCAAGCAGGGAACAAATCGGTATATGGAATAATCGATTGGGATTCTGAAAATAAGACGAATGGAAATATTCTAGTTTTGGGAGAAAATGAAAGGGATAGTATTGAGAATTACATATTAGACCCAGTTTTGATTTATGCTTTTTTGTTATGGGCGAAAAAAGTTCCTTTTAAGAAATTAAGTTTTGATTTTGAACATTCCTATATGAACTTTAATAGTTTGAATAGCAATAATTTACAAGAAATTTCAGATAAGGTTTTATTTCTTTTGAAAAAATTAAAACCAAAAGATTCAAAAGATGGAATTAAATCTATTGAATACTTAAACGGGAAACAAATTAGCTTGCCTATATGGTATCTTGAAATTGATGGACATGATTTAGAAAAAGGAATAGAAAAAGAATTTCCAGAAATTATAAAATTTAAAAAGAGGGAAGAGGCAAAATTAGTAGAATTAATCGTAGAAACTGTCCTTGTAGATTTACCTGAATTTATTCCAATAGATTTTGTAGAGTTGTTTAAAAAAATTCAAATAGGTAAATAGCTGAATATTTGAAATCTTCAAATTTACCCTAAAATAATAAATGTAATTGAACCAGTAAAAACAGTTTCATTGATTACTGCTTCTTTTTGAATTTTCATTGCTTCTAGTTTTTGTTCTAAGTATTTATTTTCATCCATTTTTTTAAATTCGGATATCTTCAATTGGAGTTCATCTATTTTGGAATGGTCAAAAATAGGCGTTTTAATTTTCTCCAAAGTCTTGATTTTGCCATAGATTTCTTCCTTTTCTGAAATGTTGTTAGAGTTGTAAAAATGTTGTTTTAAACTGTCCAAAGTTTTTTCTTTTTGGAAAAGTAAAAATTCATTTTTTGATTTTTGATGGAAAAGAATTTCAAGTTGCTTTTGAAGTGTTTCGGTTTTTGGATTTGGAAAAAATAAAATTGAAGTAGTATCAGAAGAGGTTTTTATTTCTCTAAAAAATAATTCTTTAGGATATTCTAAGTTGATTTTTTTAGTAGTAGATGAAATGTTATTTTGAAAATATTCAAAATTTTGATTTGCAAAAAGTTCTAATTTTTGAATAGGATATTTTTGCAATATGGAATTTAAACTATCTATTGAAATATTGAAAAATTGGTTTTCTTTAAAAATTAATTGCTTTTCAATATGCTCAGGAATCACTTCAAGAATAGTATATTTTTCTCTATTCAAAAGATGAAATCCATTTTCTTCTAACAATATAATTCCTGCCTCACTTGCAGAAATGCAGATACCATTTCCTTTAATAATTTCAGTACCTTTTTTGACGATGTATTTTACATTGAGTGCATCAGGGCTTTTATGAAATTCACTAGCTAAATGTTTAGGCGTTCCAAAGTAACGATTGTATTGTGTCCAAAAACCATTTTGAAAAAGTGGTTGAAGAAAAATTATGGACACGCAAAAGAAACAAAAAATCAAAGTTTCCGAATGAAGATTTCCTGTTTTGAATCTAGCATTTGGGTTCCCTGGAAGGACACATGGGTTCCGAAGGAACGGATAAAATAAAGGAACGCCTTGGACAGTCATCATATCTAACACTAAATGACTAAAAAATCCAAGCAGATAAATTTTGGAAGTTGTCGTCCTATCAAAAAAAGTAGATTCAATAATTGCAAATAATAAGAAACTTCCAAACATGGCAATAAGAGAGTGTGTAATCGTCCGATGTCCAAATCTTCGATTCAAGTATTTTGAAATGGGACGAAATATTTTTCCAATTGTAGATTTTGAATAATCGATATCAGGAATCAAAGCTCCAACAACAGTCGAAGCAATATAAATTGGACTTGATAAAATGTTCAAATTCAAAAATGAACCAAACAAACCTGTGATTACAATTCCTCCAATGATATGATTTGGTGCAGTCATAGTTTACACATATTTTCTAACTCCAGCTCTAAAGATATTTCTAGCGAACAATGCGAACATCAAAAAGATTCCTCCAAACAACCTCATCGCTCCAGAGTCATCGCCTAACTCTCCACTTATATACCGAAGTACCATCAAGCTAGATAGAATGATTACTAAGACTAAAGAAAAATCAAATTCTTTTAAAGCAGAAGTGTGTCGATAATCTCGAATTACTTCCAAAGTGATTTCAGGTTCTTTAGAATATCGTTCTATCATTTCAATCATAAAAAGAGGATTACCATTTGTGTTTTCGAAGATGTGGTTTTTGTAAGTTTCATAGTCTTCGATTTTTTGAATAATAGGTTGTGAAACTCGGTTGATTAATTCAATACTTTCAGGACGTGAAAGTGGTTTAAGTTCGATGCGTTCAAAATTGGTTAGGAAAGATGATTTCGTCATTGGAATTCTTCGAGCTGCACAAATGATGTGGAAATGATTTTTCAATTTCTCTAAAGCAATAACTCCAGTTGGAGGAATTCGAGTGACATCATCAATGAGTAAAGTGTATTCATGTTGCTCTGTGATTTGAATGAGCATATCAGTCATTCGCTTGATGGTCTCTCGATATACTAATGTATCAATGTCATTTTTATTGAGCTGCTTTTCGTAAAGAGTTTTGGCGATTGATTCTTTTTCTGTTTCGAAAAGATGTAATAGGAGTCCTGCAATCATTTTTTTTGTAGTGGATAAATCACCGATGCGGATAAGTTTGCCATGATTAAAATTATCGAGTAGATGAGTTTTTCCAACTCCTTGTTCGCCTGTGATGAGGAGGTTGATTTTCTTTTTACCACAGTCATGGAGTTTTTGCATTTCTTCTTTTCTACCGATGTGGAAATTGGTGATGCCGATTTCTGCAGGGATGATGTGAATGGTTTGAATAGGAAAAAATTTACGATAGATTTTAGTAACAAAATCATTTGGTTCGATGGATTTGATGGCAGTTTCTCTTTGTGATTCAGTTATTTCTACATGTCTTTGAGTAGCTTCCAATGAATGGTCGCCTAATAATTCTTTTGCTACTAACAATTCATTCTCCTGAATAATTCGATTTGCAAAAGTATTTCTTAGCATAGTAGGATTGACCGTGCCTTTGGAAAGTTGATTAACAATTTTCCAAATTTGCTTTCTACCGATGTGAGCGATTTTAGAATTTTTACCTGCAGGGAAAAGGTAATCGTCAGGATTGGAATTCTTCAGTTGTTGCCAATAATCAGCGAGTGCTTTTAGTAATCTTTGAGTGAGTGGAATCTCTCTTGATTTTTTGGCTGAAATTATTTTGATTTTATTTTCAGCAAATAAAACGTGTTTGCATTGTAGTTGAATGACTTCGGAAACACGAAGTCCACAGTCAAGTATCAAGAGGATGAGGACTTGGTGTTTTTTGGAAGTGGTAGATTGAAGTAATCTTTTCTGTTCTTGTAAATTGATTGTTATTTTTAATCCTTGATTCATGTTTGATTTACTATAAAAGATGAAACTACAATTCTAATTTTTGAATCGTTTCTTAAAGTTGTATGGGATTCAGCCCCTCCTTTGAGAAGGTGTTTTTCTCATTTTTCATCTTAGTATTATTCCTCGTCCCCTAACCAAATCTATCTTTCATTATGAGAAAATGAAAACGTTTTTTGCAACCCTCCAAAATTTAAGTGATTTGAAATTTATATTGGAAGCCAAAATCAAATTCAAGGTGGAACGGATATTACTAGTAAAGACATTGGAGTGGTGAAAATTATTAACGGAATTTTGGATAGTGATTGAGGAAAAGAGATTCTTTTCAACTAAAATACCAGACTGAACCTTCATTAATTTAGCTCTGTTGTAACAGAATATTCAGAATTAGAAAAGAGCAACTCCTTGCATTTTACTAAACTATACAATTCTTTTTTTTCTTCTTTTCCTCTTAATTCTTCTTCTCCAATTAGGCTTACTTTATAGTTCAATCCTAAGTCTATTTGTCTCAACATATCATCTGAAATAATCAAGTCAACTTTATAAGTATTGCATAACCCTTGAATTCTAGCAGCAACATTTAGAACATCACCTGAAAATAAAATGTCCTTTTTGAGGACACCAATTTCTCCAGTTGTAACTTTTCCCAAGTGAATCCCAGCTTTAAAAGTTGGGACAATTCCAAACTGTTGTTGGAACCAATTTTCTTTTTTCTCAAGATTTTCCTTCATGGCAAAAAAGCAATCGATACAACGATTGTCAGGTTGATTACTTTGGAATTTCCAAGACAAAATAATTTCGTCTCCCACGTATTGATATATTTCTCCTTCATGTTCAATGATGGCATCTGTAAAACAATTATAGTATGCTCGAAGCAATTTGAAATACTCGAAATGCCCCAGTTTTTCGGCAATCGTGGTGGAAGATTTCATATCTAAAAACATAAATATTCTTTCTTCTTCAATAGGCATATGATACTTTCCAGTAAAGAAATTTTTTAAAACTCGTTGACCCATAAAGTCGCTAATTTCTGAATAGAACAGAGACATAATAAGTGCTGTTGCTAATTGAATTACTGTACTCAAATGAGTAATACTTGTAAAGTAATTCAAATATTTTTCCCAAATGATTCTATCAAATATATGAGTGTTCAATTCTAAACTTGCTGCAGTTGGAAAAAATATTAAAACTATAATTAGAAAGAATATCGAATAAATC
>JBGCFD010000128.1:0-15291 GCA_045106765.1 Saprospiraceae bacterium
AAATTCAAGTACCAATAATGATAAAATATCTTTTTTCAAATGATAAAAAATTACAACCCTTTGTTTCTTTTGGAATTGTGGCGAATCGCCCATTTCGTCAAAAATTTAAACATAAATTAATCAATACTTCTTTGAATGAATATGAAATTTTACAAAATTTTAGTGAGGGTGTTTTTTCCATAAAAAACATTGAAGGTGCTTTTGGATTTGAAACAAATCTAACTTCTAAAATTTCTGGAAGCGCAAGCCTTTACTATTTACATGACTTTGAATTAGGTGCTGGTGAATATTTTCTTTGGAGAAATACAGGGTTGAATATTGGTTTAAAATATAAATTATAACTTTTATTAAAAACAAATAAGAAAGCCAGGATTCATTCCGTTTATAGAATGAATTTGCTTGAAAGATATTTTTTTCCCATAAGCAATTCTCCCATCGTTACTTCTTCTATAGAGTAAATTACTTTTATAATATATAAATATTAATTCATGAAACATATCATTTTCATGGTCGCCATCCTTGCGACTACATTTGTTAGTGCTCAAGACGCTAACTCCCTTCAATGGTTCACGAATATTGATGAAGCCAAATCAGCAGCAGTTGACAACGAGCAAAATATTCTAATGGTTTTCGCAGGTTCGGATTGGTGCAAACCATGTATTCAATTCAAGAAAGACATCTTACAAAACTCTAATTTCTCGACACAAAATGGAAAGAATTTAGTGATCCTATATTTAGATTTTCCTGCTAGAAAAAAAAATAAATTACCCAAAGATCAAACTAAACATAACGAAACTCTAGCTGATAAATATAATCGATCCGGTACATTTCCAAAAATTATTTTATTGGATGATCAAGGGAATAAAATAAAAACTATTGCATTCGAAGGACAATCAGTCGCAGCATTTTCATCTGAATTACTATCCACCAAAACTGATAAATAATGAGAGGATTCATTTTTGTAATTATATTGTTATGCTCCACCATCATATTTGGTCAATCTCTTCAAACTCATAAAAAAGTACTAAAATTAATGGGATGTAGATTTGAGGTAACTGCGGTTGCGCTCAATGATACCGTGGCTTGGGAAGCGATTAGAGCTGGAATTGTAGAGATGGAAAGAATTGAAAAACTTATTTCTTCTTGGGACAAAAATTCTCAAACTAGCAAAATTAATCGCCAAGCTGGAATTCAGCCTGTCAAAGTTGATAAAGAATTGTTTGATCTAATTAGACGAGCAAAATCAATATCAGAATTAACAGGTGGTGCTTTTGATATTTCATTTGCTTCCATGGATAGGATTTGGAAATTTGATGGAAGTATGCAAAAAATGCCCAATGCAGAAGTAGTCAAAAATGCTGCTGATAAAATCAATTGGCAAGACATCATAGCAGACGCTGAACTTCAAACCATTTTCCTAAAAAGAGAAAATATGAAGATTGGGTTCGGAGCAATTGGAAAAGGATATGCTGCAAATCGAGCGATGCAAATCATGAAAAGATTTGATATTGAAGGAGGTGTAGTCAATGCGAGTGGCGATTTGATTTCATGGGGAAAAAGTGAAAACCCTAGTGGTTGGAACATTAAAATTGCTGACCCAAAAGATAAATATAAAGTCCTCGGTATTTTAGAAACCAACAATTTGGCTGTCGTTACCTCTGGTGATTATGAAAAATTTGTCACCTTCGAAAATCAACGATATGCACATATTATTGATCCACGAACAGGTTACCCAACTACTGGAATCAAAAGTGTTACCATCATTTGTCCAGATGCTGAAGTAGCAGATGCATTAGCTACTTCTGTTTTTGTTTTGGGAAGAAAGGAAGGTCTAAATTTAATTAATCAACTAAAATCTGTAGAAGGTCTCATTGTCACAGATGAGGATGAAGTGTTTACTTCAAAAAAACTAGTACTTGAAAATTTATAAAAATTTGTTCTTTGATAAATCTAAAACCTCAACATGAAAAAAATAAAAAAATATTCTTGGTTGCTCTTGCTCCTACCCTTTTTTAATAGTTGCGTGTCAGTCAAGGCATATCAAAAAATGTATCTCAATGATAGTGAGATGGATTTGGCAGAAAAAAAAATACAAACGTTTGAAACCAATTTTGAAGCCTATCGAGAAGGTGGAGCAGGTGCCAATGGCGGAAAAGTCGGCGGTGGATGTGGATGTAATTAAATTGTTATAAAAATGATAAATAAAAAATATTTTCTCTCCATTTTTATTTTAGTCCTAAGTCAATTCATTTTTGCGCAATCAGATGAATATAAAATGAAGGCTAATACTAAAGAAATCGAAATTGATTTTCTTTCTGGATACTATCAACAAGATGGAAATAATGGAGCCGTCACAGGAGGAATTGGAACAGAAGAATTAACTGATATTTCAAATATTATTGTCGTTAAAGTCCCTTTGGATAGTATTAATTCTATTTCCGTTTCAGCAGGTGCAGATTATTATACTTCTGCCTCAACAGATAATATTGATAATAATCTTTCCTCCGCATCAAGGAAAGATGTAAGGGCATATAGCAATGTAGTTTACCAAAGAAAGAACTTAGAAAAAAGTCATACTTTAGGAGCTAAGCTCGGATTCTCGACAGAATATGATTACACTTCATTCAGCGGAGGTTTATCTTTTGCCAAAGAATTTGATGAAGGAAATCGAGAACTAAGTATCAACGGTCAAGTTTTTATTGATAATTGGTCCATCATTTATCCAAAAGAATTGCGTGGAGAAGTTTCCTTACCGACAAGTGGCAGACAATCTTATAATCTCCAAATCGGCTATGCTCAAGTCATCAATAAGCGATTACAAATGCTCCTTTCATTGGATGCTATTTATATGAAAGGCTTATTGTCGACTCCATTTCACAGAGTATATTTTGCTGACCAAAGCATGCCTGACATTGAAAGATTACCAAGTAGTCGTCTAAAATTACCTGTGGGAATTCGACTAAACTATTTTCCTTTTGACAATTTCGTGATGCGCTCTTATTACCGATTTTATTGGGATGACTTTGGAATACAAGCACATACGATGAGTTTGGAGACGCCAATAAAATTAGGTGAGTCCATTACCATTTCTCCTTTTTATAGATATAATACTCAAACAGGTTCAGATTATTTTGCTCCATTTGAAGTTCATAATTCAACCGATACTTTCTATTCTTCTGATTATGATTTGTCAGCTTTGAGTAGTCATAAGTTTGGAATGGGATTTAAATATGCTCCCGTCTATGGAATCGGTCGAGCTAAAGTTCCTTTTTCTAAAAAGTTATTTATGTTTAAATCCGCAGAAATCCGTTCTGCTTATTATAAAAGAAGTACGGGGTTAAACGCATTCATCGTTAGTGTAGGTTTATCATTTGGAATAAAATAATTTTTTGTGAATACATTGTTATAGGAAACACATATTTCTCAATTATATCTTACCAACTCGGATGGGATGATTGAAAAGTATTTATCAGAGATTGGAGCAAAGGAGATATTTATTTAATATAAATAGAACGTTCAAATTAAAGAGCCGAAGATATTGATGACGTAAAAATACGGCTTGTAGAACAACTGAGTTAGATGGTACCTCATGAAAATGGGGTGCTATTTTTTTTGAGCTGTTTCCGATAATTGGGAAGAAGGTGGTAAAGTATTATTCCTTGCTCTTAATTAAACTGGAATCTACAGCATCATAACACACATTCCCAATAAAATTATTGTGTTTAAACATATCAGAGATGTAGTAAAAGGAAAAGAATAACCTATTGATGATAACATCTTACACTTGATAACTCCGCTGTTTATTTTGTTCAACTACTTAAAACTAACTTTGGATAATTTTTCCAAAAAGTTGAAAGGTCTTTATTGCTGCAGAAAGTGTTTTATCCTTATCAAGTGTTGCAGAGTGCTGTTCTACAGTTTGCTTAAAATTTTTCCATTTGGATAAAATTATTGGAGCATCATTTCCAAAAAAATTATGTCTAGAAATAAAATTTAGTTTTGGACATTTTTTCAAATGTTTGCCAATCAAAAGTCCACCTAAAGCTGAGCCTTCACTAACATATAATGCACCTACAGCTTCCTCGCTTGATTGGATATTGAAATTATAATCTGGGAGAATTAAAGTACTAACCTTTTGTCCAAAATTTTTTAAATCAAGTCCCAAAGCATCACTTTTGGAACAAGTAAGAAATGGATAAAAGGCTTCTGCAAAATGGTGTTTATTTAGAATAAGTTCCTCCTCAATAATTTTATAAAACTGATAATTTTGGAGTAGTAGCTTCTCATAATTATCTTTTGAAATAGAATGATCAAGAATATATTTGGCTAAGTTATCTTGTTCTACTTGCTGATGTATGCTTGTTGTATTTTCTTTTAAAAAATTTAGCATCATTAGAGTTTATTCTATATAGAATTGTATGAGCGACCGTAAAACGTCAAACAAATAAAGTCTATTTATTTTGAGCTTTTATTTTATCTAATGCTTTTTTCATCTCTTCATAATCAGCTCGCATCATTTCATTGTCCCTTCTCATTGCTTCAATATAATCATGCATTGAGGAAAATAGAGCATTTTGTTCTTTGGAAATTTTTATTTTTTCTTTACTCGTTACAATTTTTTTAATATATGGTAATAGTTTCTGGCTTAATGTATTGATATGTTTTTTTAAAATATATCCTGTTGCTCCAGTTAAGATGGTACTAGCAGCTAATTCTTCATCATTGATCGTTCCTGTAATAAAAATAAACGGTGTGTATATTCTATTTAGTCGGACATACTCTAAAATTTCTAATCCTGTGAAACCATTTAATTGATAATCAGATAAAATAACATCAGGCTTAAAACCTTTAATCGAATCAACAAATCCCTCAAAACTTGTGACGATTTTGATTTTTGGTGAAGATAAGATCTTTTTTATTTGTCGATCAATTAATATCGTATCTGAAATGTTATCTTCAATAAGTAATATTCTGAGAGGAAAATGAATCATATTAATTAATTTTTTATCAACTCCTCTCCCACCCAATCGAGAATGATTTTTGGAAGTGTTGATTTTAACTCTAAATAATTTTTGGGCTTCTCAAAATAATCATCACATCCCCATTCTTCAGCTCTGACTTTATCATCATTACGAGCAGAAGAGCTTAGCATAATTACAGGAATATCATGATATCGAGTATCCTCTTTTATATATTTTAATAAATCTAAACCATTACTATTAATTAATTTTATGTCAACTAGTGCCAAAATAGGAAGTTGTCGCTGGTCGCAAGAATGATCTAAAAATGATATACAATCATTTACATTATCATAAAAATGATAGTCAATCTGAGGAAGCTTATTATTGAGTACTCTTTGCATTAATGCAACATCATTTTCATTATCTTCCGCACATAATATAAATGGTTTATTCATTCTTTAAGTTTAATTTAAAATAAAAAGTAGCTCCTGTGCCTAATTCACTTTCTGACCATATTTTTCCATTATGTCTTTCTACGACTCTCTTTGCAATCGACAACCCAATCCCTGAACCTCTAAATTGATCATTATTTAATCTATTAAAAACTTTAAATATTTGTTGGCTATGTTTTGGATCAAAACCAATTCCATTATCTTTTACATAAAATGTATCCTTTTGTACGACTCCAATTTCGATGGTAGAATTTGATTCTTTAGACGAATATTTAAATGCATTTTCTAAAAGATTCCTTACCAATAATCTAACTACATTTTGATCTCCATAAATATCTGGTAAAGTGTTTTTGATAGTCGCCTTTGCATCAGGATAATTAACAGAAAAGATAGCTATTTCTTCTTTAAAAAGATTAAAAATAGAAAACTTTTGATATTGAATTCTTTTTTGATCTAGTTCAGAATAAGCTAAAATATCATCGATCAAGATATTCATTTTTTTAACAGAATCAATAATAGTTTCGATAGAGGATTTCCCAAAATCATCTAATGATTCAAAATAATCTTCTTTAATAATTTGAGCAAATCCATCAATACCTCGCAATGGTGCTCTCAAGTCATGCGAAACGCTGTAGCTAAAAGATTCTAATTCTTCATAAGCCTTTTTCAATTTCTTATTAAGCAATTTGATTTCGTCATATTTTTGAGTAACAAAATTCAAAACGTTTTTTCGAAACTCTTGTACTACTGCAATTTCATTCTCTTTCCAAGATTCAGAAAATCCTTCTTGGATTTGTTTCCATTTTTCAAATGATTTTCGAGGAGACAACCTAACATTTTTTTCTGTAGATTTAGCTTGTGGTTTTCCTGCCCAATAAACGGTTTCAGTTATCTCAGGTTTAAACCATAAAATAGCATCACTCCTACTTTCCGAAATAAATATACATAATACGCCTGAAGCTACTTTTTTAAATGATTTTGCTTCAGGAAAATCACTTATTAAATTATGGGTGTAATATATATTCTCATTAGTGATCAACTTGATTCTTTCAATAATGGATTTAGTTTCTTTCCCAGAAGGACATTCTCCAAGAAAAGTAATATTATCTCCAATACAAATAGCTGCTCCTTCAGAATCGGTAAGATGGTTAACGGTATATTTATATTGAGATAAGCCATTAGGAATATTCCAGCTTTTTACAATTTGATTAATTAATTCTCCTCTAATAAAAGAAGATGATTTTATCAAATTCAGTAATTTATCTGACTTATTAATTTGGATTTGATTGGCAAAAAATTTAGTGAAAAATTTAAGCGATAATCGTTTTTTATAAGGAATTGATTTTGGACTATAATGATGGCAAGCGATTAATCCCCATACTTTTTTTCCAGATACTATTGGCATTGTTAATGTTGCCCCAACTTTCATATTGATAAGGTATTCAATATGGATTGGTGAAGTTGCTCGATATTCTGACCTCGATAAATCTAGTTCATTATTTAAATCTAGTTCAGATTTGGAAATGATATTGACCGTTGGTGCAAAAACATCTTTAATAATTCTAGTTTGCTCGTTATAAAAAAGTCGCCGTGCAGGCACAGGAATATCAGTTGAAGGATAATTTAATCCTAACCAAGCTTCTAAATGTTCTTCTTTTGCCTCCGCCACTACACTTCCATTCCATTGAGCATCAAACTGATAAATCATCACCCGATCATAACCGACATGAGATTTGATCGCATTCGCCATATAATCGTTTAAGGTATTAGAATCATTTATACTTCCTATAGTAGAAACTATCTTATTCAACATCAATTGCTGAACAGCGGTATCAATTTGATCTTCAATTGGTTCGAATTCAATGATAAAATATCCGTCTACCCTATGTGCACACGCATCAACTTGGATATTATTAATTTGGAAAGAAAGGTAGTTGAAATTAGTCGAATCAAGATTATTTAGAAGAGATTCAATCGTAGGAGAGGATAGTAAATCAGAGAGCGACAGATCAATTATTTCTTTCGCCTTTTGGTTAAAAAGAGTATCACAGTTTTCGCTGGAATGTGTAATTTTTTGAGTATCAATTTCCCCAACTATCAAAATTCCATGATTTTGAATTTTCCCAATTAAATGAATGGGTTCTTTATCGCAGTTGTTCAAATCCACTTTTTTAGGATAAGGATTCGATGGAGACTCTTTTGGCATTAGAGAGGTTTTTAGAAACATTATTAGACTTTATTCGATGGACGTTTTACGACACACTATAAAATTTCATTCAGAATAAACTCTATTAAAAATAAGAAATTAGTATCTCTTATTTTTTTAGTTGCTAATTTCTAACATTAAGGTATGATGTTTTTAATGTATATTATAATAAGTGCTCGTGATTTTTTTTACTAATTAATGATAAACCCAAACACGATTAAAAAATTTCAACCGGCATAACAATATATTTACAAAATAGAAATTAACGTTTTTATAAAAAAAGATCACTTCCAAATTAATTGAAAGTGATCTTTTTTTAAGAAAAAGTACTTTGGAAAACCAAATCATTTTTTCCCATCAAAATAATATTACTGAATCACAACTCTTAAAGTTTTATAACCAACTTCATTTTGTAATCTCAAATAATATATTCCTGCAGGCATATTTTTTCCATTCACTACTTGACGAGTCGTCCCAACAGCTACCTCCAATGTTCCTTCTTGAATGGATTGTCCTTGTAAATTGTACATATTCCAATTCAGCTCATCCGATTCACTACTTTCAATAACCATTTCAAAAACACCATTATTTGGATTTGGTAAAACAATTAAGTCAAAATCAACATTCGGATCAAAAATCGAAGTACTTAGTACATCTACCGTCTGAGTACTTACACTACTTCCACAATCATTAGTAATCGTCAAAGTCACGGTATAAGTACCAATTGCATCATATACATGAGTTGGATTTTCATCTGTACTTGTCATTCCATCACCAAAATCCCAATTGTATGAGTCACCATTGGTGGAGGCATTTGAAAACGTAGAAGTATTGTCAGATAATGAAAAAGTATAATCTGCTTGTGGCAAAGGTTGCACATCAAACGTCAAAGAAGAAGAACTTGATCCAGCAGGATTAGTCGTAGTCAAAGAAACGGTTACCATGCCTGAAGTATTAAAAATCACTTGTTGGTCTCCAGCAGAAGTAGAAGAAGAAGGACTAGAACTATTTCCAAAATCCCAATCATAATCCAAAAGTGCTCCAGTAGAATTATCTACCAAGGTGACTGTTTCGCCTTCACAAACTGTAGTTGCATTAGAAGAGAAATCAGCAACTGGTGCGACCAAGTTAGCATAGTTTATATTATCAATATGCAAGTTATTACCATACCCACTAATATTGATAAATCTAATCATTACAATATCTCCAATGTAAGGTGTTAGATCTATCACTTCGTTTCTCCATTGGCTAGCATCATCTGGAGTAAAAACACCAGATTGTGCTGGTACAGTAATTAAATCTTCTCCAAACTCATCATAAATAACTTCCGTAAAACTCGTTCCACAATCATCTGATAATTCTACTCTCAATCCATCTAAAAATTGACTAGCTCCACTTTGATAATAAGTATAAGCAATATCAAATGAAAAGAAAGGATTAGTTGCTGAAGTCAAATCAACTGGAATAGTAAATAACAAATCTTCTAACGGAGTATTTGAAGCAGCTTGGTAAGAATAATTATTAACCCGAGCAGCTGTTCCAATTGTTCCATCTGCCTGTGTCACAATTTGAGGTTCCCAACCTTCATCATTATCATCATTGATAGATGTCCAAAGTGCTGGTGGAAAAACGCCACTTTCAAAAGTTTCAACCACATCTAATTGTGCGGCAGATTGTTGCAATAAACTTAATTCAAAATTGATAGATGTAGTATCATTTGGTAAAAAATTATCTCCAGTCACAGATACCCAAGAAGTCAAATCATAATTTCCACTTGTCGAAATATCCAATGCTTGAGTAAAAGTATAATCCATACTTTCTCCTGCAGCCAACGTTCCTGAAACCGTTTCTACAACTGCTGCCTGACCGTCCAATTGAAAAGCTGCTTCGAAATCAGTTGCATCTGTTAATCCTGTATTCATAATTTCAATAGTCAACGGAGTACTGAAGGTAGGATCGCATGAAAAAATATTTCCTGTCCCTACATTAGTGATGGAACTTAGGTTTATATCATTTTGTAATACGCAATTAAAGAAACCTCCAGGGTAATATATGGCAATAGTTCTTCTGGATTCCAACTCATTTGGTCCAAGTGCACTCATCGCAAAATACCATTCATTATCAATATCAGCTGGATTTGCAATTGGAATTTGAATAGTCAAATCACTTGTTACTCCAACGGAGTCCATATATTTATTTCCCAAAGCATAAATCTGATAGCTGGTAGCATTGGTCATTTCATTCCAACCTAATTCAATATAATCAGGACATACGGCTAATACTTCAAGTCCTGTCGGGAGTGTGGAGATAGAAAAATTTGCTTCACTAATACTTTCAGATGTACCTCTCGTAATTCTTACTTTTGCCTCTCCAGTAAAATCATTTGGCACAGTCCAATTAAACATTCGATCAGCAGCATTTGCTGTTCCAATAGTAGTCCATGTTCCTCCTCCATCGGTAGAATATTCTAAATCAAATCCTCCTGAATCACCAAATGCGTCCCAATGAATTCTTTCTGTTTCTCCTGGAACAAAACCTTCTCCTCCAACAGGGTAAGTTAACTTAATATCTTCTGTCATAAATTCATAAATCACATAATACTCATGCGTTCCGAATGGTAATTCTGTTCCTGTTACTTCGATGGTATATGTTCCAGCCACAGGATTGTTCATCGCAATTTGTTCTACATTATTCAAACTGTCGATACCTGTAGTGGCTGGCATATCTAAAGTTACAGGGTTAGGTGTATGGTCTAATATCCAAGGTTGGTTTATATTTCCAGAAGGATCTAATACTTGTGCATCAAGGTTATTCACTAATGCAATCGCTGCAGAAGTGGAACCTTCTTGGTCTTTCCAATAGATCATAACTTTAGCCTGTAACACATCAGCAGGGATCACTAAATCATGGGTATTCGTACTTCCAGGATCTACAGATGCTGTAAAATATCGTCCTTGCTCTAGTGTTTCAACTGCTCGAAGTGCATTCACATGTCCCCATCCATATTTGAAATCAGGGCCAACATTTCCAAGATCATTCGCAGAATTTAGAAGGACAGCTTTCAACAATGCAGACTCTGCAGTTACTCCTCCATTCAATTGTCGGTGTGCATCATGCAACTGAGCAGTTACTCCTGCAATACATGGTGCAGCTGCAGAAGTTCCACCAAATGGGCTATACTCATTATTAGGATCAGTCGATATTTGATTTCGACCATTCGCAGAAATATCTGGTTTGATTCGCCCATCACTTGCAGGTCCACGACTACTTGATGCGACCAAAGTTGCATCTGCATTTAAGTTAGCTGTAGCAATTACATTTTTTCCAATCTTATGTCCACCTGTAATATTTCCCCATTGGTCACCCGCTCCATACCCACAATCACTATTGTTTGAATTTCCAGCAGAAAAAACATGTAGCAAAGTTGGGTTGTCAAAAATTTGTTGATCAACTGTTTCTGTAATCGTAGTATATCCTCCATTACATCCATTTGAGTAAGAAGAGTTTGTCACTAGCACACCATCATTAAAAAATAAATCCATCGTTTCATCCAAATGATCGGCCTGATAATTCAAAGCGTGAATATCAGCACCTGCTGCCATTCCTCGGTTCATCGGATTGAAATTTCCAGCACCTGCCAAAAGTCCAGCCACTCCGTCACCGTGAGTTCCTCCGCCTCCACCAGTAATAAATTCTTGATACAACCGACCTTGATAATCAATATGTGGCCCAAGTCCTCCATCATCTCGCACCAATACACCAAGACCTGCTCCTGTATAAGATCGACCTCCTGTATAAGATGCATCCACCATATTAGCTCGGTGAAGTGATCGCCCCAAATCATCGTCTGCTATTGCTGGTGCTGGCCCTAGTTCCAAGTAGGAAACATATGGAAGAGCCGCAATTTCAGCCACCTTATCTTTTTTGATAGAAGCTTTGAAAAAATTATTATATCCATTAAATCTTTCCACCTCTATTCCATCTGCTACCAAATGTGGCAACAAATCACTTTGTCGAATATTTTTATAATATTTCACCATCACTTCTACTCGCTCCCTTTGGATCGCCCAATCAGGAAAAGAAGCCTGTTTTAAATTATTGGAGATTTTAAAATCTAAAGAGATATCCAAAACTGATCGTACATTTAGAGCAACCAATTTCTCAGGATCCATTGTTACTGGAATCGCAGCAATGTAAGCTCGATGTGGTAAATATTCTAAAAGTTGAATTCCACTTTGAGTGATTTGTTGATGTTGTGCATTGGTTGGCACTTCAAAAAATTGAATAATTTGATAGTAGTAACCATCATAATTTTCCTTATCTGCAATAGTTGAATTTTGAACAAAATCTTGAATATTTTCCGAAGGAGTAATCTCTCCTGAGGAAAGTAAAATTTTATATTCTACTTGTGCAGATAAATTCAAAGAAATTAAACAGAGGAAAAATAGAAATAAGGTGAAGGTCTTTTTCATACTTAAATTGTTTTGTTAATAGTTTGATAAATGAGCAGAAACCCATTTGGTCTTAAAAATTTTGATAAAAATAATTTAGGATTAAAAAATTAGGTTCTTCGACAAATCTTGTGAAACATAAAAGCTAATATTTTTTTCACCAATATATCTAAGACCTAAAATGTACTACAAACACTAGCATTTGGGTTAAGTAAAAGTAATAAACTATTTGATGATAGAAAAATATAATATGGGAAGTGTATTGGAGGTGATAAAATTTGGATATTCTTATGATTAACTGAACCTTTTGATATTCTATTACTCCTCTCATTATTATGATTTCTTGCTCAAGTAATAACTTATTTTCACTATATTTATCTACTTATAATATCTCCAAAATAACATCAATCAAGTAATCTCTCGAAAAAATTAACTCATGAATTCCGAAGACATATTTATTGGACGTGATACCGAAATAAATGACTTTATATATTCTCTAGATGACATCATTGGAAAAAAGCCTTCGTTATTAAAAAGTGCCTTCCCTTTTCTATTTAAAAAAGCACCTCCTACAAAACCTAAACCTCGTATTTTTCTCTATCATGGAGAAGGTGGTTTTGGCAAAAGTAAATTGGTCGAAACTTGTTTAGCGACAGCCCAAGAAATGCGCTTTATGACCATCTTCTTAGATTGGGATGATTACTACGCTCAAAGAAGTACACTACCCAATACGAGTTTAAAAATGATCAAAGCTTTATTTACTGTTCTAACTGACGAATCAAATGGCATTGCTGACTTCTTTGATGAGTACCTTCGCATTGAAAAAAAGATGGAAGATATTTCTGCTAAAATAGAACGCATATGGAAAGAGGATGCTACAGATTTAATTAAACCTGCTATCTCTGCCGGAAGTGCTGCTTCTGCTACTTCATCAGGTATTCCAGTTCCTAAAGGAGTCCAAAATGTAATTGCTAAAACCATTAATGCAGCACATAAAGAATTTCGAACAACCACCATCAACTACCTTCGTGACAATCGAAAAATGAAAAGAGAAGAAATAGATCTCTACGAAGATAATGAAAGAGCATTAACTCATGCTTTGATAAATGGTTTGGAACAAGCTTCCAAATTGCATCCAATTGTTTTGGCAATAGATACTTATGAGCAAGTAGATGAAGGCGCAGATATTGATGATTGGATGCGGAATGTTTTCTTAAAAAAACTGCTTGATACAGCCCCAAGGGTTTGTGTTATTCTCGCAGGTCGAAAAAATCATTATCCAGAATATCGAAATGATCTTCCTTATTCATCATTATATAATCGAAATTTTGATGATATTTTATTTACAGAAAATGAAATTCTAGCTTTTGCCAAAAAGTATGATTTAGCTCTTGATGAAAATGAAGCCTTATTAATCAGAGGAGGTACAGCAGGCATACCTTTGGTCGTCAATGATATTTTACTCCTGATCAAAGAAGGAAATGATAAAAAAAATGTACTTGATGATTTAGACAAACACGCTGGGACGGTGGATAATATTATCAATCAAATGGTCCAACGATTTTTAAAATATACTGAAAAAGAAGAGTGGAAAGAAGATCAACATCGATGTTATCAAATGGCAATGTTGCGAGAGTTTGATCCTGATTTGTTAAAAGAAAGTTGGAAACTAGAGACAAATGAATTTGCAAAAGTAACGAAAGAGCTCAGTAGAAAACATTCATTTATTGATACCAATACCCATCGAATGCATGATAAGGTGCGAGAGTTTCTTAGAAAATATTTGATCAGTCAATATCGAATAAACACCGCAGAAAAACTTCAGATACAAGAGTTAGCGCTTCCAATGTTGGAAGCTACCAAAACACGATTAGAAAAACTCCAACAAGGTTTGCCTGATAAAAAAAATCGATATGCAGATAATCGTTTTGTCAGTACTTTGTTTGATTTATTCTTATGTCAAATATGGGCGGATAGTGATAAATTAATTGCGATGCTTCCTAGCTACTTAATTGAACTGTTGGTTTATGCTCCAGAAATCGCTAAAGGATTTGCGCTTCAATTAGAAGAGCTTGCTCCAGTTTTCCCAACTAGCCAATCTGCTACGATTAAGATAATCTATCAAGGTATTCATGCTTATGAGGCATTAGATGTTGAAACAGCTACTAGACTTCCCTTACCTGCTGAGAATAAATTATTTGAATATTTTAAGCAAAAAATAAAATGGATTGATAAAGAGCAACAGGCTTTATTTGATTTTCAATATGGGAATTAGTTGATAAGGAAATTGGATTTTGAAAATGCTGATGTGATTTTGAATGAATCTGTTCCATTTTTGAAAAATGAACTATCAGGTGATTTAAGCTATTCCTTTTTTAGGTTAGCATATGCATTACCTGATAGTTCTTTTCAGAAAAAGATCGATATATATAATAAAGTTATAAAATTAAATCCAGAGGCTCCTGTTGCATATAATAATCGAGGGATTTTATATGATGATAAATTTGATAATAGGAAAAGTGCATTAGTTGATTTCAATAAAGCAATTGAATTGAATCCAAATGATTCAATGGCTTACATTAATCGAGGAAATTTATACTTTAAAAAACTTGATGATAAAAAAAGTGCACTAAATGATTATAACAAAGCAATCGAAATAAATCCGAATGATGCATTAGTTTATAATAATCGAGGAAGTTTACATTCTGAAAAATTTGATGATAAAAAAAATGCACTAGCTGATTATAATAAAACTATTGAAATAAATCCATTAGATGCAAAAACTTATAATAATCGAGGAAATTTATACTTCAAGAAATTTAATAATAAAGAAAATGCACTAGCTGATTATAATAAAGCCATTGAAATAAATCCAAATGATGCATTAGTTTATAATAATCGAGGAAGTTTACATTCTGAAAAATTTGATGATAAAGAAAATGCACTAACTGATTATAATAAAGCAATTGAAATAAATCCACTTGATGCAGACTTTTATAATAATCGAGGACGTTTATATGATGAAAAATTTGATGATAAAGAAAATGCACTTGCTGATTATAATAAAGCTATTGAAATAAATCCACTTGAAGCTGGCTTTTATAATAATCGAGGACGTTTATATGATGAAAAATTTGATGATAAAAAAAATGCACTAACTGATTATAATAAAGCCATTGAAATAAATCCATTTGATGCTGACTTTTATAATGATCGAGGAA
>JBGCFD010000013.1:0-14201 GCA_045106765.1 Saprospiraceae bacterium
CAGCCAATATGTAGTAGATGAAGAGTACTTTTTTCATGTTGTTTCTGTATGAAATATATTTTCAAATGAAATAAAAAAAACCAACATTTTCTGATAAAAATGCAAAGATAAAAAAGTCTTAGATATTAAAATATTGTTGGGGAATAGGAAGAGGAAATTTTAAATAAAGCTGTAAATTACAATTTTTATTTCCTAATATAATTGGTACGGATTAGAAAATAAAAAGGTGCGAATATTTACAAGTTAGGCACTACTAAAAATGAAAAAATCAATAAAGTACATATTGATAGTATTTGCATTCATAATTCTAAATTTCTTATTTTGGAAGATTGGAGACGATTGTTTATCAAATAAAATAAATGATAAATCAAATGAATCCGTTTTAACAGATCTAATTTTTATTGGAATCCTTGCATTGATAATGATTGGAATTGCACGATGGATAATTGGCTATCTAAATTTTGTACCAAAAACAAGAAATTCCAAATTAATTTTAGGGGTAATAGTGACGTTTTTAATTTTTGGCAATACAACAATTTTCAATATCAAAAATATAACTTCAAGAACCCTAAACGACAAAAATGAAAGGATAAAATTATGCGATAAAATTAGAGACGCAAATTATTTAGCATACGGTACGACAGCAAAAGAATTGACATTTAAAGAATACAATCAAATTAGGAATTTGCTTCATTTGCCTTTTATTTCAAATGAATCATATGATATTTCATATTTATATAGCTACGACGGATTTTTGCCAGATTATAGATTAGAGATAAGTTACAAACTTCCAAAAGAAATAAAAGTTGAAGTTTACAATAAAGAGGAAGGATACGATTTTGGGGAAGGACGAAGAATTGAAGAATTCGAAAAATACAATTTAGTGCATTATTCAGAATACAATAGATAAAAAAGAAAGCTGTGGCGAACAATGTGTCAATTCCGTAAAGTTAAGGGCAACGCCCAGCTTTCAAGTTTTAACATTGAACGAAGCGGCGCTCAAAATCATAATATAATTTTCAATTTAAAAATATTTACTGAGCAGCAGCAGTCGGTTCTATATTTTTTTCAGGAACAATAACTTCCAATTCAAGCAACGGTTGACCATTTGAATTAAGTCCTAAAAATCTTTGCTCAGGCGTATTACCAAAAGCATATTCACAATTTTCACCCGTTTGACTACAATCAAGAAGTGCATCAAAAATTTTCCAATAACCATAATAATCGATGTGATTAATAGTACCTTTTTTTAGTGCTCGACGAGCGGTGGCATTTCTTATTCCATTATCAAAATCCATATCTAGCGCATAGCTTTCATTGTGTCCTGCTCGATGAGAAGGGTTGGTAGAGTTGTCATGAAGTTGTCGGATATAATTTCGTTGAATTACATTGGTGGCAGTTTTAAAAACTTTTTTTCCAAATTTTTCTCCAACAATTCTATCATTCTCTGAGACCATGATGACCATTTTAATATCAGAGGACATGGCTTCATAAGTTTTCAAAATACCTCCTTTAAAAGGACCTGTGCCTGGGGAACAAAGTAAAATAGCAACTGGCTTGGGAATATTATGTTTTTCGAAATTAACTGCCAAGTCAGCTGTAATCACACCGCCGTAGGAATGTCCAACCATCGCTAAATTTCGAATAATTGGTTGGATAAATTCGCTACTTTCCATTCTTTTTAATGCATCTCGAATGGCTTGACTTACATTAGTTGAGAATTGACTAGGTTTTGGCGAGAATACATTTTTTTGATACCGTGGGAAAATGACAATATTTCCTTTGCGTACTAAATGCTTGATCCATTTTCCATAAATCATTGGATTGTATCCTCCATAGCCATGATTAAAAACGACAACATTTGCAGAATCAGGTCGAGGACTCGCTGGTTCATACAACCAAAAACCATCAGGCGTGGCAGCGAAGTCATATTGAATTACTTCATCGTGAGGATAGTTAGCACTTCCTGGCCCTTGCTGTGGTTGGATAGGTTGAAATTTATTTTGGGAAAAAAGAAAAAAGGAAATTGAAATAAAGAAAAGGATTAGAATATTTTTTCTCATGGAATATTATTGGAATTAATTCAAAAAAATGCTTTAAATTCAAACGAAATAAAAGTAAAATGGTTGTTTAAATCTCGTAAGTTTGCAAATATTAAATTGCTTTTTAAAAAATCAAATATGAAGATATTAAATAATTGCTTATTGCTGATTTTGCTTTTTGGATGTTCTCCAAAAAAGAAGGAAATGGTATTAGAAAAAGTACCTCCAATAAAATCAGGAGTAGTAGAATATCAGATTAAGGTTGAGCCTAAGAATGCTGAATTTTTTAATCCCGCAGATTTTGGAACGTTGGCAAGAAGAAAATAAAAAAAAAAAAAATTACATTTTGTCAAACTTGATATTGAGGATAAAGAATCATTTCAACTAATAGATCTTCCAACCAATGTCGAAACTAATTACTTGGTTTTTAGAGGTGATAAATATGCTTTGGAAAATTCTGGAGAGATGCTTCCTGAGATGGGGGAGTTGGTTTTCCAAGAAGACAAAAAAATGATAGCAGGATATGAATGTCAAAAAGCTATCGCCAAAATGGGGGATGGGTTTTTAACAGCTTGGTTGACTCAAAGTTTAGGTGTAAATTTTTGTCCTTATGTTGCTTCTAAAGGATTTGCTTTAGAATATTCATTGAATATGCCATTTGGTCAAGTAAATTATTTGGCAACAAAAGTTGATTTAAAACCAGTTGATGAAAAATTATTTCAACCCTCAGAAGAATTTGAACCAATTACTTTAAAAGAATTGCAAACTAAATTAATGGGTCGTCCAGCTGAATCTGCTTTTGAAAACGGAGCAGTTTTAACTACTTTTGATTTGGAAAATATGGATGGTCAAAAAGTGACTTTAGAAAGTTTGAAAGGGAAGGTAGTTTTGATTAATTTTTGGTTTATTAATTGTCCCCCTTGTCGAGCAGAGATTCCTGACTTGAATGAACTGAAAGCTGAATATGCAGGTGAAAATGTAGAATTCTTAGCGATTACATTCGATCAGAAAAATCAGGTAGAAAAGTTTTTACAAAAGATGTCATTCGATTTTCAAATTCTCCCAAATGCTCGAAAAATTATCGAAACCTATGGTATACAAGGGTTTCCGACAAGTGTAGTGATTAATAAAGAAGGGGAAGTGGTGAATAGTAAAATGGGAGGATCTATGAATATTAAAGAGGAATTGAAGGCTTTTATTGAAGAGGCTTTGGCACAAAATTAAAATTTATTGTAATGTACATTCTGTAGAGACAAGGCATACCTAATCTCCGCGGGAGCAAAAAAAAATAAAATATTGGAAACGTTGCAACAGGTAGGAGTTATTGGCGCAGGTAGTTTTGGATCTGCCATTGCACAACTCATTTCGGAAAATGTAAATGTATTGTTATATGCAAGAAATAAAGACCTTGTGGAGAAGATCAATACTACCCACGAGCACTTAGGAATTCAATTGAATGAGAATATAGTTGCGACTTCTGATCCACAATTTTTAGCGGAAAGTTGCACTTTGATTTTTCCTATTGTTCCCTCGATTAATTTTAGATCGATGATGAAGAGTTTTTCACCTTACTTACATCCTTACCATATTTTGATACATGGAACGAAAGGGTTTGATATTAAGGAAGAGGATTTGTCTAAATTGGAGAAGGGAGAAATCACCCGACACGAAGTTCATACGATGAGTAATGTAATTGAACAAGAAAGTTCTGTCGTAAGAATTGGTTGCTTGAGTGGACCTAATTTATCCTCTGAGATTATGGCTGGGCAACCTACCGCTACTTTGATTGCAAGTCCGTATGATGAGGTTTTTGTTCTTGGGAAAAAAGTATTGAAAGGGCAGCGATTTCAAGTTTTCGGTTCTAGGTCAATGTTGGGGGCAGAGTTAGCAGGAGCACTTAAAAACGTATATGCAATTGGTTCAGGAGTTTTAGGTGGCTTGGGAATGGGAAAAAATATTCAAGCCATGTTAATCACTCGGGGATTGGTGGAAATGATTTACTTTGCTAAAGCTTTTAACATTGATAAAAGTGCATTCTTAGGAACTGCAGGAATTGGAGATTTGATTGCTACTGCAACGAGTGAAGATAGTCGGAATTTTACTTTTGGAAAAAGATTAGGTCAAGGTGAATCATTGGAAGAAATTATGGAAACTATGCCAGAGTTGGCAGAAGGAGTTCGAACGTTAAAGATTTTTAAGCACTTATCAAGACATCATAAAATTAGAGTTCCAATTACTCAGATGTTGTACAAAGCAGTATTTGAGGGGTTTGAAGTAGAGAAGGCTTTGAAATATTTGATTGCTTATCCATATGATGTGGATGTGGATTTTTTATAAAAGATACTTTTGTTTTAGTATTTATCAAAAAAGAGACAACTCAATTCAATGAGCCGTCTCTTTTTTTTATTTACAAAACTATTGTTATAATTTAATCAACATCAATCATATAAGGCATTCTTGCTTGCACTCCTTTAGTTTGCATCATTTCTTTTAATGCTTTTACATGAGGATACATTTCACCTAGTTCACTTTGTAACAACGTATTTACAGATTTATTAGCCATTGGTTCTTTGCTATCATTTCCTGTGAAATTATCGATAAATTGTTGAAGTGGTTCTTTCACTTGAGGAAACTCTTTCAATCTATAATCAGAAATTCCAGCCTTCTCTGCGGCTAAAGCAATAGCATCATCAAGGTTACCCAATTCATCGACTAAACCAATTTCCAAAGCAGTTTTTCCAGTCCAAACTCGCCCTTGAGCTATCTCATGTACTTGTTCAATTGACTTTCCTCTTCCTTCCGAAACTCTTAATAAAAAGTGATCGTAAAATTCGTCTATATACTTTTGAATTCGATCTCCTTCTTCATTGTTCATGTCAAAAAATGGGGTGATACTAGTGGCAAATTTTGTCGTTTTAACTGAGTCAACTTCAATTCCTAAATGCTCTCGCATTCCATCTTGGAAACTTGGAATCATCGCAAATACACCAATTGAACCTGTGATCGTATTTGGTTGAGCCAAAATTGCATCTGAATTACAAGCGATATAATATCCACCTGATGCAGCCACATCACCCATAGAAGTGACTACTGTTTTTCCATCAGCTTTTGCTAATTCGATTTCTCTCCAAATATTTTCAGAAGCCATTCCACTTCCTCCACCTGAATTTACTCGAATGACAATTGCTTTTACATTATCATCCTGTCTAGCTTTTCTAATAATTCGAGCATAATTATCACCACCCACACTTCCTAAATTTCCTTCACCATCAACAATAGAACCTTCCGCATAAACAACGGCAATCTTGTTACTTGAACTAAAATCTTTTTTGGTGCCCACATATTCTGCATAATCATACAAACCAATTGTTGGAATATTATCACCTTCAGCTAACCCTAAACGAGTTTTTAATTCTGTCAAAACTTCATCCTTATATTTGACACCATCTACTAATCCAGACTCCATGGCTTCTTTAGAATTTAATAAAATTCCTTGATTGGCAATTGCTCTTAGTTGAGGTGAAGTCATATTTCGAGATTTGCCAATATCATCAAGATATACTTGGTACATCCCTTCTAAGTATGCTCTAACTTGTAATTTGTTTTGATCACTCATTTCAAATAACCGGAAAGGCTCTGTCGCACTTTTAAATTGTCCTGCATATTTAACTTGCATTTTCACCCCAATTCTATCTAACATACCTTTGAAGAAAGGAATGCTTGCCGCAAACCCATCAAATTCCATTACAGAAAATGGATTGATATAAACTTGATCAGCAGCCGATGCCAAGTAGTAAGTTCCTTTTGAATAAGCAGGGGCATAGGCTAAAACAAATTTTCCACTTTCCTTAAAATTATTAATCGTTTCTCGAAGGTAAGCAGCATTGGCTTGTCCCAAACTTGCACTAGTCAAGTCGATCATAATTCCTTGAATATTATCATCGGTTTTAGCGTGATTAATACTTCGAGCCATATCGTGTACCCCAAGAATATTATCCATTTCCAATTCGAATTGGTCTACTTGAACATTATTGGTTTTTTCTGGAATCTTATTTTGGAGGGAAATATTTAAAACTGAATTTGGTTGAGCGGCAGTTTTACTTTCACCAGTTGCTCCTGAGACTAATCCAGCTACCGCAGAACTTCCAACAAAAAGCAATGCAACTCCTGCTAAAGTTACTCCCAAACAGGAAGCGAAAACAAATTTGACAAAATCTTTCATACTAATCTTTTAATTTTTGAGTTTAACTTTTTTTCTTTTCACAAAACTAGAATAATACACGTTATTTAATAATAAAATGTTTTGTAAAAATAGGTGATAATCGATATTTGAAGATTTTTTTTAGATAAAACATACATATTAAAGGATTGAGCCTAGTATTTTGTTTATAGTCTTATTTTTTCAAAAAATAATAATAAATTTCCCCATCCTTTTTAGTACTTAAATCGTCTATTAAAATAGAGCTATTAACTTATAAAAAATTCGAAATGAATTATTCAAAATTTTCAGTTTTAGTCATTTTTATCCTTCTTCTTTCTTCCTCTTGCAAAAAAGATGATTCATCTAGTTTAAAAGTAGAAGCTAGATTTACTTCACCAGTAATTGAGTTTGGAAAAGTTACTTTTAGAAACTATTCCTTAAATGCAACAGATTACTTGTGGGAATTTCAGGATGGAAATACCTCTACTGAAAAAGATCCAATTCATGAGTATCTCGAGTTAGGTGTTTTTGATGTGAAATTAACTGCTAGTAATGAGAATGAATCTGATGTATTTTTTTTGAAAGTGGCGATTGGTCAGATCTATCCAGAAAATTTGACTCAATTGGATAATTTACCTTTCGGAGGAAAAACTCAAATGATTTATTTTACCAAAAATGGAAAAGGATATATTGCCGGTGGAGTTGACTTTTCAGATTTTCAATATGATAATGATTTTTGGGAATTTGATCCCTCTAATAAATCTTGGACATTACTTTCAGAAGATGTTCCTACTAATTTAAATAATGCAACAAGTTTTCTCATCAATGAAAAAGCATACTTTGGATTTGGTAATACAAATTTTGGAACGGAAGATTTGGCTTTTTATTCTTACGATTTTCAAAATGGTGCTTTTCAATTAGAATGTAATTTTCCTGGAAATCAATCGAATACTGGACCTATTATGGATGCTGTTGGATTTTCGGATCAAGGTTTCGGTTATTTAATTGGAAGAGGTCAAAGTGATAATTCACAAAAAAGGATGTGGAAGTTTGATCCAGTTGGGCAGAATTGGTCAGAGTTTGGAACTTATCCAGTTATTGGTAATTCAGGAATGTTCCATTTTATTATTGATGAAAAATTATACATAGGAATGGGAAATCAATATTCTTGGTCTTCTTTTGATTGTGAATCAGATATTTGGGAATACGACTTGAATACTAACAACTGGACTCAAAAGAATGACTTTCCTGGTATTGGTCGAAGAGATGGAATTAGTTTTGTCCATAATGGGAAAGGATATTTTGGTTTTGGAACTCAAGGTGATCCAATAACTGGAGCTAATAAAAGTTTTTCAGATTTGTGGGAGTACGATGTTGCCTCAGATTCATGGGAAAAAATTGTGGATATGCCTGTGCCTAACAAACAAGAATTATTTGCTTTTGTATTTGGTAATTCTCTTTATTTTGGAGGAGGTAATAATGGGACTTCAAATTCCACCAATGAATTTTATGAATTAAAATTAGATTAGTACTCAGAAGCTACTGTTTCCTAAATAACTATTTTTTCAAAGTAGGAGTTTCGTAATATTTTTGATAAATGTCAAAATAATAAGTAGTTCTCCCTGCTATTTTTTCGACCTTGCATTTACCTTTTCCTTTGGGTGCTTTTTGTCCTTCGACTCTCCATTGGAAAAAATCGTCTGCTGTTTTTTCCTCTTTATAATATTGAGCACGATCAATTGCGATGGACAAAATATTTTGCATGACTTTGTAAATGTCTTTTTTTTGTTTTGGCTTCAAAGCATTAACTGGGGAGGCAGGATGGATACGAGTTTGAAAACAAATTTCATCAGCATATAAGTTACCGACTCCAGCTAATAATTTTTGATTGAGTAAAAAACCTTTGATGGAAGTTTTGCGACCTTCCATTTTTTTCAAAAAATCATTTTCTGAAATAACTAAAGCATCTTCACCAAGACCGATTTCTGAAATGTATTTTTCAAAATCTTCAAGGTATAAAATACGAGCAAATTTTCTCGGACAATCAAACCCCAATCGATATCCATTCGCAAAATGAAAAGCAAAACGCTCATGGCGAGGTTGATCCATTTCATCTTCATAATATTTAAAATCACCTGTCATCCCAAAATGGAAGAGGACATCGTTACCATCATCTAATTTTCCAAAAAGATATTTTCCTCGACGAAAGGAATCAACAAAAGTTCTTCCTGTTAGTTTTTCAATAAAACTATCTCCATCAATGTTGCGCATGATTTTATCGTCTTGAACATGCACTTCTCCAATTTTTTGATGCAAAGATGTTTTGTCAAAATAGAGTTTAAAAGTATTTACTTCGGGTAATTCTGGCATTATGATTTTTAATAAAAAATGAAACGAAAAGAGTTTTTGAAAAAAATCAAAAGTACGTAAATCTTATTTTCTTCGAAAAAATACTAGGATTAATATATAAAAATGAGGAATTGATTAGAAAAGGTTTTATTTTTAGAGAGAACAAAACAACAAAACTTTTTTATGGAAATCACTTCATTGAAATGCAATAACTGCGGCGCTAATTTGGAAATCAATCCAAAAATTAAATTCTTTACTTGTACATTTTGTAAAAGTTCTTTGACTATCAAAAAATCTGGAAACGTAATATTTACGGAGGTTTTGGGTGGAATTAAAAAGGATACTGAAACTTTAATTGATAACTCGGAGGAGATGTTGGTTGAGAAAAAAATTGCTCGATTGGATAGAGAGTGGGAGATTGAACAAAAACAATTTGGAGTTTATCTTGATGATAATTTTTTGAATAATCCAGATGAAGTTAATTTATCAATGGTAGGATCATATGTTCTTCTAGGTATCGGCTGGCTTATCTTTATTAGCATACTTGGCTTTATTCATAACAATGGGGGAGTTAAGGCAATCATGTTTATTGTAGGAAGTTTAGTTGTTCTTTTTATGGGGTTTTCTTTTTTCTTTGAGAAAGAAAGAAAAGAAAATTTCTTAGTTGCAAGAAGAGAGTATAATGAGAAAAGGAAAATTCTTTTATCTCAAAGTAAAAAATAAAACTTACTCTTCTATAAAATACTCATAACCCCAAAAACCTTTTTTTGTAACAATGTACACACGGTCGCCTTTTTTTGAATTGGGAAAAAGAGTTTCTTTCGTTTTGACTCTCTGAATTTTTTGATCTTTCACAAAAAACAAGAAAATCCCATCTTTCTTCTTTTTGGTTTTGACTCGCCCAAATCTACTTTGAAGATAAGCTTCTTGACTTTGAAGTTCGACTTCGATTTTTTGCTTTGGAGAAAAAGATAATACTCGATTGGATAAACTACCAAGGAGTGGAAATAATAACAATGAAATTACAATAAAGAAAACATACAATTTTAATTTTTCTAAACCATCATTAAATTGTTTGGAGAAAAAATAACCTGCTGTAATTCCAACTAAAACACCTACAAATAATGATCGCCAGACCAGGCCTTCCACTTCAAAAGTATTGCTAAAATATTTTACTTCGAAAGCATATAAAAAGGCTACCAATAAAACAGCCAATGCACCTAATATTCCAAGTGTATATTCTGACTTTTTTAATTTTGCTCTATTTTGTCCGCCAAATGGTAAAGGAATCATATATTAATTAGGTTTGTTTTTAAAGCAAAAAATTATTCCTTCCCACTTAGGATGGGTGGAGTATTTTAAAAAATGAGGAATATATTCGGAAATGACATTTTCCCAAAATAAGGTTGATCTTTTATTTCCTTTCATTATTCTTATTTCCCAATTCCCTTTAAAAAAATCGAATATTTGAAAGGCTAATTTTTTACCAAACTGATTTCTTCTTTCTTTTTCAAAGATATAAAATTCTGCAATTGAATAGGAAGGTTCTTCTCTTTGTTCCAAGCAATAATCATTGACTAAAGCAAAACCAATTTTTCTTTTTTCAAAATAAAAATAAAGTGGTATTCGGTTTTTTTCTACCCAATAGGAATCGAGGTAAGGATATTTATTTTCTGTAATTCCTAATTCTTGGAGATAAGTAAAGAGGTGAGTTTTGAAATTTTCTTTTTCTTCAAGGGGGATTTTTTGGAAGTATAGGTTTGACATTGGATTGTTTTTTTGCCACAGACTTGGACTTATTAAGACCTCTCTTGCTGGGTGTTATGCAAGATTCAAGAAATAGGTTTATCTTAATAAGTCATATAAGTCAGTCCAAGTCTGTGGCAAGAATTTTAAACACTTTCAAATTGTAATTTTGCTAAACCTGCATACGCTCCATTTTCAATAGCAGAAAGTTCATCATGAGTTCCTTGCTCAATAATCTTTCCTTGATCAATTACAAAAATACAATCCACCTCTCGAATCGTCGCCAAGCGATGAGCAATAATGATAGAAGTTCGACCCTCCATCAAATTATTCAAAGCATCTTGAACCACTTTTTCTGATTCAGCATCCAAAGCAGAAGTTGCTTCATCCAACAATAAAATAGAAGGATTTTTTAAAATGGCTCTAGCGATAGCAATTCGTTGCCTTTGTCCTCCTGAAAGTTTAATACCTCGTTCACCAACAACGGTATCTAATGCTTCAGGAAAGGTTTTAATAAATTCCCAAGAGTTAGATTTTTTGGCTGCTTCAATAATTTGTTCATCGGAGGCTCCTGGATCTCCATAAGCAATATTTTCTCGAATCGTTCCTCCAAACAAAATAACCTCTTGTGGAACAATCGCAAAGTTTTTTCGGAAAGCAGAAATATTATAGTCCAAAATGTTTTTACCATCCACCTTAATATCTCCTTTTTGGATATTGTAAAATCGTAAGAGTAATTGAACAATGGTAGATTTTCCAGATCCACTTGGCCCAACTAAGGCGACTTTTTGCCCAGCTTTGATTTTGAAACTGATACCTTTCATTACTTCAATGTCTTCCCGAGTAGGGTAGTGGAAATTCACATTGGAGTATTCAATATTCCCTTCAAATCTTTTAAACTCTTTGTCAATAGTTGGATCACGAGGATCAACTTCGCTTTCCATGGAAAGGATTTCTCGTATTCTTTCCGTTGCTCCGACAGCTCCTAAAAGTTCTGTATAAAAATTTCCAAGACCAGCAATCGAACCTCCGATGATGGCTGTTACGAAAGTAAACATTACCAACCCACCCGAAGTCATTGTTCCTTCTTGAATTAAAACTGCTCCTTCATAAATCACAAATATCAATGCTCCAAATAAAATGGAGACGATAAAAGTAGCAAAGATGGCTCGACCATTGGCGAATTTTAAAGCAATTTTCACCATAGTATCATTTGATTTACCATATCGAACTGCTTCAAATAATTCGTTAGAAAAAGCTTTGACCACGCTGATAGATTGCATGGTTTCACTCAAAATAATATTGGTGTCTGCTAAAGTTTGTTGTCTTTCTTTCGATAAAGTTCTGATCCAACGACCAAAGAACATTCCCAAAATTACTGCTACAGGAAAAGTCAATAACATGATAAATGCCAATTCTGGAGTTTGAACTCCTAAGAAAAGTAAACCTGCCACCAACAATAATATCTGTCTTAAAAATTCCGCAATCGTAATCGAAAAAGCATTGTATAATCTTTCGACATCAGCAGTCAATCGACTCATCAATTCACCGACTCGATTTTCTTCATAAAATACAATTGGCAAAGAAACTAATTTTTCATAAAGGGCAATTCTAAGATCTGCAATTCCTTTTTCACTTAATCTTGCAAAAAGCAAAACTCGAAAATAAGAAACTACTCCTTGAGCAATCAGTACTACAAACATTAACCAAAATATATCATTTAAGTCCATTCCTTGGAAATCAACACCAGATGCAATGTCCATCATTTTTCCAATCAAATATGGGAAAAGCATAAAAACCATGCTACTGACAAATAATAGTATCATTCCGATGATCAAAGACCAACGGTATGGTTTGACAAATTCAAAGATCTTCATCGCTTCACGAAAAGTCTCCGAGTTCATTTTTCTATTTTTATCTTCTTCTAATACTTCTGGTCGATTCCGAGCCATAATTTTATTTATATTTTTCTCCTTTGGAAATCCTTTATATATAATGCTTTGCTAGGATTTTATATTTTTTATTAAGAAACAAAGTTACACAAAGTGGATTTTAAATTCATTTTAACTTAAATTGCAAATGTATTTGTTTTGTAAAATTTTTCATGCTCAATTTTCTCCCTCAGATTACATTTCGGCATAATATTTGCATTACTTTAATATAACAAAATACTATGGGTAAACTTAGAAAACACTAAACCTTTCCAAGTTATCCTATCTAAAAAAGTACTTTTCAAGTACAAAACAACCTTCACCGAAAGAATCTATTAAACTTTTAAACCCAATTGGTTTGCTTTGCAAACTATTGTCAACTGGTATTTATTTATCATTTTATGCTATTTCAATCTGTATTGATTTAGTGAAAAATGGATATAGCATCATACTATTTTTAAACATCAACAAACACCATGATTATGAAAAACACACACCCAAATATTGTCGTGTTATTTTTAGCATTTTTATTTTCCCAAACTGTTTTTAGTCAACATTCAGAATGCCCAAAAGTTTTGGATGAATCAATTCAATTGTACCAATCAGCTCATGCTGCGGTTGCTTGCGAATATGATGTGGTTGGAAAATGTATCAATTCATTTGCAAAAGTACCTTTGTTAAGTGAGCAATTATATTTTTTCGATACTCGATTTAGAACGAATGGGGTAGAATTAATATGGCAATCAAAGATGACTTATGCTAATGAAATTTTTAAAATTTTAAGAAGTCGAGATGGAGAACAATTCCATGAGATTGCAGAAATCAACTCTTCGGATTTTGAAGATGGTCAAATTACTTACTTAGATAATTTGCCGATGCTTGGCAATAACTATTACCTTTTGAAGAAAGTGGAAGATGGAAAAACTTTAATTTCTAATCAACAATCAGTTTATGTTTCTCTTGGTATGTGTCATTTGGAAACGATGAATGTGAAAAATGAGAAAGATGAAGTAAACATGAAATATTTTGTAGACAATTCTGGACTTTTTCAATTATTGGTGACAGATACAGAAGGTCATGAACAAGCTAGGAAAAATGTAGCAATGAAAGCTGGGAAAAATGACATCCAATTTTCATTGCCAACTAATGGAATTTACTTTGTGACTTTGACAAATGGTTTTAGTTCGGTAACTGATTTAGTTATTCAGTCTAAGGGTTCTGATAGTTCAAAATCAAGTGTTGCTAAAACTGATGAAGAAAGCAATTCAAACAAATAAAAATTTTACTTTGATGACTTTATAAAACTCATTTGAGTTTTACCAAGGCGGGTTTCTAATCTCTTTTGACCCGTCTTTTTTTTTTATGAAATGAACCTCGGTTAACTATGAAAGTCTGATTATGTACAATGAAATGATTTTCTAAACATTTGAGAATTTGACTTCGGTTGAGTTCTCATTTTTTTATTTTAGGAAAATTTATTCCTGCTTTAATCTAAAGAATTCCCTGATGCCTACATCGGGTGCAACAGCAGCAATGATATCTCATAAGTGAAAAAATCCCTCCACGACCAATTTTTTTTCACTATATAGGCACATAGAAAACATAGGTGAAATTCTATGTTTTCTATGTGTCTATGTGATGAAATTCTATATTGATATCTATGAAACTGTTTTTTTGATTCTCTGTCAGCTTGCTGCGGAGTAGTTCAATTTTCATTTATAAATGAATAAAATGAGATATTAAGATAAGATTAACGTAATAAATAAAAGTTAAAATTAAACAATTGCGAATAAGATAGATTACATTTAAAACTATGAAGTTGTTTTAAAATATCTAGCTGACCTACGCAAAAAGCATTGTGATTATTGGACTTCAGCTTTTTTTCGTCCCAACCCAAAGGGGTTGAAACTCAAAAAGAGCTTCGCCAATAAT
>JBGCFD010000129.1:0-68281 GCA_045106765.1 Saprospiraceae bacterium
AAAAAAAAATAATTTGAAAAAAGCACTCTTAATTTTATCGTTTTTATTTTTTGTAAATGCATTGTTACAAGCGCAAGGTGACACGGTGTATTTGAGTAAGAATTTTAAATTTCAAGATGGAATATTTTTGAGTTTTGAGGATTTTAAAAATAATGCACCCACTTATGAATGGAATGAAGTGCTGGCTGGTGTTCATTCAAATCCACAAAATTTCTTGGCTCAGATGTATGGATTAAAAGTGCCAAAGTCTGAAATCAAAAAAGGAGAGGAAGTTGAATATAAAAATATTACGTTGGAATCCATTTGGGGAATTTGTTTAGATGGGATTCCCTACATTCGATTGTCACGAGAAGAATTAAATAAGGAAAATGTTGTTTTTGCTGGGATGAGATTGCGAGGTAAAATTTGCTATTATGAGTATGAAGAATTTGTGATTCAGAAAAAAGAAATGTCTGCTTATAATCCAGTTACGGGGCATCCTTTTCGAACAAAAGATGTTGATGTGAAAGTAAAGTTGGTTCATCAAAATATGCTGCATTTTGAGACCGGTGAAACAGCGGTTTTTTCCAAAAATAATTTTAAGGAATGGATCAAGGATGACAAAAAATTATATCAAACGGTCAATGATTTATCTCCACAAGAAGTAGATGAAAAATTATTTAAATGTTTGCTTATTTATGACGATAGAAATTTGGTGAAAGTGAGGAAAAGGTAATCTAATAAGTTCATTTAAAAATTAAAATTAAAATTAATCATTCATAATTATATTTATGCTAACGATTTTTTCAAAAGAAATAAACACGTTTTTTAGTTCGCTGATTGGTTACATTGCCATTGGTGTTTTTTTGTTGGTGACAGGTTTGATGATGTTTGTATTTCCTGATACAAGTTTGTTGGATTACAATTATGCGACCTTAGATCAGTTATTTTCTTTGGCTCCGATGATCTTTATGTTTTTGATTCCAGCGGTGACGATGAGATCATTTGCAGAAGAAATTCAGACAGGAACGATTGAGTTATTGACCACTCGACCATTACGAGATATTGAAATTGTGATGGGGAAATACTTAGCGAATTTAACGCTTGTTTTGTTCGCACTTTTACCGACACTCTTATATTATTATACGGTTTATCAGTTGGGTTCACCAGCAGGTAATTTAGACTCAGGAGCAATTCAAGGAAGTTATATTGGACTGTTTCTTTTGGCAGGAGTTTATACTGCTATTGGTGTTTTTGCATCGTCCTTAATTGACAATCAAATCGTCTCATTTATCTTGGCGACCTTCTTATGTTTTTTCATGTATTCTGGATTTTTGTTTATTAGTAAAATGCCGTTCTTTTTTGGAACGTCAGATACGATTGTACAAATGTTTGGAATAGATTATCATTATAGTTCGATCAGTCGGGGAGTAGTGGATACGAGAGATATTATTTATTTTATTTCAATCATTGCCTTATTCATTGCGATGACTTTAGTGTCGTTGGAAAAACGAAAATGGTAAAAAACGTCAAACGTCAAACGTCAAACGTCAAACCGGTTTTTCAAAATATTCAAAATTCATCATTATATTAAATGAAGATTAATAGTAAAAAAAATCAAAGTTTATTGCAGTTGGGATTATTTGTAGGAGTATTGTTATTTATCAATATTCTTGGAAATACTTTTTACAATTATTATGATTTGACGGAGGACAAAAGATTTACATTGACTGATGCTTCTGTCGATATGATGGAAAATATTAATGAAGTTGTTTATGTAAAAGTATTGTTAGAAGGAGAGTTTGGAGGAGCCTATAAACGATTACAAAATTCCGTAAGAGAATTGTTAGATGATTACCGAAGTATCTCTCCGAACTTAGAATATGATTTTGAAAATCCATTAGCAGGTTCTGTTGATGAGGTGAATGCCCGCAAAGAATTATTTGCTAAAAGTGGAATCTTTCCCATCAATTTAAAAGAATTGACTAGCGATTCTAAAAAAGAACAACTGACTTATCCTTACGCTTTGATTTTTTATCAAGGTCGAGAAACTGCAGTTAATTTATTGGAAAATAATGTTCCTGGAATGAATCCAGAATTGGCAATAAATAATTCAATCAGTTTATTGGAATATAAGATTACTGGAGCTATTAAGAAATTGATGACGGTCAGAAAACCAGTTGTACTTTATACTACTGGACATCAAGAATTGAATGCAATTCAAACTTCTGATCTCGATGCGGAGTTAATCAAAAATTATGATATTAATCGAATCTATTTAGATAGTGTCGTGCAAATTAATTCAGATGTTGATGTATTAATTGTTGCAAAACCACTTCAACCTTTTTCTGAAAAAGACAATTTTAAAATTGATCAATATATCATGAATGGAGGTCGAGTTTTATGGTTGCTGGATAAAGTTGCTGCGAGTATTGATAGTATGCGAATCACAGGGCAACATTTGGCAATGCCAATGGAATTAAATTTGGATAGATTACTGTTCAAATATGGTGCACGGATACAACCTAACTTAGTGATGGATTTGGAATGTACACCAATCGCATTGCAAACTGGAGTAATCGGCGACAAACCACAATTTGAATTATTTCCATGGTTTTTTTATCCAAGAGTTTCTTCTCGATCCGACCATCCAATAGCTAAAAGTTTAGATCGAGTCAACCTCTTTTTTCCCAATGTAATTGACACGATAGAAACCCGTGGTGGAAATGTGAAAAAGGAAATTCTATTAACTACTTCTGATTACAGTCGCTATCAAAGAGTACCTGTAAATTTGTCTTTCGAAATATTACGAGAGAAACCAAATCCTGATGTTTATAATAAAAAGAATTTGCCTTTGGCTGTTTTGTTAGAAGGTAGTTTTCCTTCTGAATATGAAAACCGAGTGACTGAATCTTTGCTTTCTGGTTTGCGAGAATTAAAAATAGATTACAAAAAAGTAAGCGAACCAACTAGAATGATTGTGGTGGCAGATGGTGATATTGCGATCAGTAGATTAGATCGCCAGACTCAAAAACCATTACCGCTTGGATTGAATCCTTTTGATAAATATCAATATGCGAACAAACAATTTTTGATGAATGCTATTGAATATTTGCACGATGATAAAGGAGTGATCGAAGCAAGAGGGAAAGAAGTGAAATTGCGTTTGTTGGATAGAGTCAAGGCCAAAGAAGAAAAAACGAAATGGCAGTTATTTAATATCTTATTTCCAATTATTGGTTTAGCATTATTTGGAATTATTTATAATTGGTTACGACGAAGGAGATATGCATCCTGATATTTTTAATAAAATTTTTGAGAAAATAACCTTGAGGAATTGGTTTCAAACTTGTTTTTTAAGGGATAAAAGATAAATATGAAAAGAACAATAATTCTACTTGTTTTATTTTTAGTGCTTGGATTCGGAGCATATTATTTGATGAAAAATCAAGATACCTCTTCCACCACTTCTTGGAATGAAGCAGGAGATTTCGCAGTAGAGAATGTCGATGATATTTATAAAATATTTATTGCAGACAAACAAGATTATCGAGTTTTGTTGGAAAGGAAAAATGGATATTGGACTTACAATAAAAAATTTAAAGCGAAAAAAACTCAAATTGATGACTTACTAAATACCATTAGAGCAGTCAGAATGAAGTATACGACACCACGTGGAGCAGAGGATAATATGCGTAGAAATTTGGCGACTTCGGGTGTCAAAGTTGAAATATATGATAAGAACGATAATAAGATGAAAGTCTATTATGTTGGTGGTGCGACTGCGAATAGTCTTGGTACCTACTATATTATGGAAGGTTCAACGGAACCTTATGTGATGCATATCCCTAGTTTTCAAGGAATGCTAAAAGGGAAATTTATGAAGCTGGATGATGATTGGAAAGATTTGATGATGTTTGGCGAACAAGTGGAAGATATCCAATCTCTATCTGTTGATTATCCAAAACAGAAAAGTAAATCATTTAAAATAGAAAGAACAAGTGTTGGTGAGTATGATGTGAAACCATTTTATGAAGTAACTCCTCAAATTGAAAAACCGGTTTTAAATGCTGCGGTAGAAAAATATATGATGGGATTTAGTGTTATGATGGCAGAGGCTTTTGAAAACAAAAACGTCCTGCGTGATTCCATTGTAAATACTTTACCTTTTGTTTCCATTTCGATAACTGATACAAAAGGTGCTACAAAAGTCTGTAGATTATTTCCCATTCCTCAATTAGACCAATACGGAAATCCAGTATTAAGTACAGGCGTTGGAATGAATGGAAAACAATCTATTTACAGATATTTTGCAGATTATAAGGATGAATATGGAGATAGTTTTAGATTGGTTCAACATCGAAATTTTGAAAGGTTATTTTGGAGTTACGACTACTTTTTTGATCAGTAACTTTAAAGTCAGGTATTGGATAGCTTAAAGGTATCTGATATCTAGAGTAATTTTCTTATGAAAAAAATATTCCTCCCTACTACACTTCTCTTGGCATTCTTTCTTTTTCAAAGTGCTCATCCTACTTTAGAATGGGGATTTTTTGGACATCGAAAAATTAATCGGATGGCAGTTTTCACCTTGCCGCCCGACATGATGGTTTTTTATAAAAAAAATATTGAGTACGTTACTGATCATGCTGTCGATCCAGATAAAAGAAGGTATGCTACCAAGCATGAAGCAGTTCGACATTATATTGATTTGGACATTTGGGGAGAGTATCCTTTTGAAAATTTCCCAAGAACTCAGATGGGAGCATTGATGAAATACACGGATGTTTTTGTTATTGATAAGCAAAATGATTCGACGCAAGTTTTAGGAAATGATTTACGATTAGATGAAGATGAGTTTTTTATTAAATTCCAATATTTAAAAAACAAAGAAGTCGTTATTCCAAAAAAGAAATTTCAATCCTTTTTTTATAACAATATACTTCCAAAATATTATGAGGATGTTTGGGAAGTGAATTTAGATAGTTTTCAATTATATTTTGATGAGTTTTTCCCAACTGACAGAGGATATAAAATTGTTGCTCAAGATAAATTTTCAGAGTGGGGAGTTTTGCCTTTTCAGCTCATGCGGATGCAAAATAAATTAACTCAAGCATTTGAAAGGAAGGATGCCAAATCAATTTTGCGACTCTCCGCAGATTATGGACATTATATTGGTGATGCACATGTTCCTTTACACACTACCGAAAACTATAATGGTCAATTGACTAATCAAATTGGGATCCATGCCTTTTGGGAAAGTCGAATACCTGAATTATTTGCGGAAGAAGAATATGATTTTTTTGTAGGTAAAGCGGAATATGTCGAAAATAAAGTTGACTATTTTTGGGACATTATTTTGGCAAGTCATAGATTGGTGGATAGTGTTTTATTGATAGAAGCTGATATGGTGAAGAAGTTTCCAGAGGATAAACAATTTTGTTTTGATAATCGAAACGACTTGACAGTTCGAACACAATGTCGAGCTTTTGCCAAAGCTTATTCTGAGCGGATGAGGGGAATGGTGGAGGAAAGAATGACGAGTTCGGTATATTCTTTAGGAAGCCTATGGTACACGGCTTGGGTAGATGCTGGGCAACCTGATTTGTCAGAGCTAGGAAAAAAAGAATTGACAGAGGAAGAGAAAAAAGAACTAGAAGAATTAGAAAATACAGTTCGTGGCGGTGAAATAAAAGGACGCGAACATTAATTTGTAACGGTGAATTTATAACCATTCACTATTCACCATTAATTTAAAAATATGAGTTTATTTAAAGGTCAAATTGGTTTAGCATTGAAAGGAATGGCAATGGGAATTGCTGAGGTGATTCCTGGTGTTTCAGGGGGAACGATTGCCTTCATTACAGGTATTTATGAAAAATTAATCAATACAATAAAAGCATTTAGTCCATCATTAATTGGTGTTTTTCAAAAAGATGGAATTGGCGGAATTTGGGAAGAGATCAATGGTAATTTTCTAGTTGCCTTGATGATCGGAATGGTTGGGGGAGTAGTCATTGGAGTTTTTGGAGTGACTCATTTGTTGGAAGAATTTCCACAGCATCTCTGGGGATTTTTCTTTGGTTTAATTATCGCTTCGGCTATTTATATTGGAAGGCAAGTTTCGAAATGGGGAGTATTTGAAATAGTAGGTTTTTTACTTGGAACTGCTGTGGCTTATTACATTACCATCGCTAGTCCTGCGAGTGGAAATGAAGCATTGTGGTTTGTTTTTCTTTCAGGAATGATTGCGATTTCGGCTTTGATTTTGCCAGGGATTTCTGGAAGTTTTATTTTGTTATTGATGGGAATGTACACTTTTATTTTACCGAAGGTGAAAGAAGCGCTGACTACCTTTAGTACGGAAAGTTTGATTATCACAGGTGTTTTTGCCATGGGATGTTTGGTCGGGTTGACGTCGATTTCAAGAGCCATTTCATGGATGTTTGATCATTATAAAAATACGACTTTGGCGGTGCTGACAGGTTTTATGGTTGGGTCGTTGAACAAGGTTTGGCCTTGGAGAAATACAACTCAATGGATTGATAAAGAGTCTGGAGAGATTCTTTCGAATATCGAAAATTATGCAACTCCTGATAATTTGAAAATATTAAAAGAGATAAGCGTTTCGCCTAATAATTTTTTGGGAGAACCACATATGATTCCAGTTTTGATTTTGATGGTGGTGGGATTTTTAGCGGTTTTTGGATTGGAAAAAATGGGAAGTAAAAGTGCTTAGTTAGATTTTAAATCCATTTCAAAAAAATAATCCTGAATTTTTAAACATAAAAATTCAGGATTATTTTTTTGAAAATGGATAGAATTGAAATCAATTTTCTAATCTTTTTCATTTCTCAGATACTAAACATTTTCTTGTTTGTTCTTTTCAATATCTTGTTTCTTTATCAAATTTTTCTGATATCGCCCTTGTGCAATATCTGTCAAAATCAAAATGATTAAAATAAAATAGAAAGTCGATTTATTCATTTGTTCTACAGGATAGCCTCCAATTTTTAAATGAGCTAAATGCCCACCTTCCGTCACCAACATGATTCCCACCAAGAATAAAATAAATAACCCTAACACTTCGTACATTCTATTTTTTGATAAAAAATCCGAAATTTTATCAGCCATAACAATCATTAAAATTCCTCCAATGATAATTGCCGTTGCCATTACCCAAAGTACATTGGTCAAAGCTATTGCGCTCAAAATAGAATCAAATGAAAAAACTAAATTCATCACTACAATCATAAAAATAACTTGACCAACTGATTTTTCTCTACCTTTTTTTGAAGCTTCACTTTCATCTTCAAAGGCAATCATATGCCAGATTTCCTTGATCGCTGTATAAATAATGAATGCTCCACCTGCCAATACAATCAAACTATGTCCATTAAATACGCCATAGAAAATTTTTCCTAAATCTATGGTGAAAAGTTCCCCTTGAACGAGATCAATTAATTTTAGTATCACAAAAAGTAGAATAATTCGTAAGACAATTGCTAATCCAATTCCTACTTTTCGGACATAACTTCTTCGCTCTGTGGGAGCATTTTTCGATTCTAAAGAAATATAAAGCAAGTTGTCAAAACCTAAAACTGCTTGAAGTAAAACAAGCATGAGTAATGTTCCTAAATTTTGAATAAGTGTTGGTTCCATGTTTTTAAAATATTTTTCCTAATTTTTTAATCAAGCCCAAACATAAGTATTCTAAATTAATTACTAAAAAATAAATGTCAGCAATTAGTCTAATTTTTTTTCTAAAAAAACAATTTATCAAAAATAAGATGCGTTTAGACCTCTATAAATTTTATCATACCATAAAAAATCCATTTCTATAAGCAACAAATTTTACGATTCATCAACAGGTAATATTCATACCTAACTACCTATTTACTAAATTTTAAACATGACAAAAATGAATCGTTTCCTAGTAATTTGCATTGCTGCAATGTTCCCTTTTTTAATTAATGCCCAAGATTCCGAAGTTGGTTTAATTCTCGGAACATCAGGCTATTCTGGTGACCTTACTCCGAATACCAATTACCTAAGTACAGGTAAAAGACATGCATCACTCGGTATCTTTTTACGAAAAGATTTAAATCGTTTTACAGCGGTGAGAGGAACATTTACTTATGGAAAATTGTCTGGTGATGATGCAAAATCAAATATAGATGGTATCCAAAATCGAAATTTAAGTTTCCAATCAAACTTATTGGAGTTATCATTAGTTGGAGAATTTAATCCTCTAGGAACCAACTCCACAGGAAGAAGATTACAACCATACTTATACGGAGGTATTGCGGTATTTCATTTCAATCCCGAAGCAAATTATAATGGTCAATTGGTTGAATTACAACCTCTAGGTACAGAAGGTCAAGGCATGGATGGCTTTGATAAACCATATAAATTGACTCAGATTTCAATTCCGCTGGGGGCAGGGGTGAAGTACCAAATTACCGACCGCATCAACTTAGGTGTAGATGTAGGAGTTCGAAAAACCTTTACGGATTATCTTGACGATGTAAGTGGCACTTATGTCAATTACAATGATTTGTTGGCAGGAAATGGACAAGTAGCTGCTGCACTTGGTAACAGATCTGGTGAGCTTAATCCTGAAGGAAATATTCCAGCGATCGTTCCAACTGGCACTCAAAGAGGTAATTCCCTCAAAGATGATTGGTACTTCACAGCAGGCGTAACTTTGGGGTATAAATTTTCTACAAGAACTAGAAATTACAAGGGGCGAAACCCGACTGGAAGAGAATTCGGTTGCCCTGGAAAGAATTTTTAAAACAATATTTCCTTCCTCTCTTAAAAACAGAAAACAAACTTTAAGCGAAAACGAGTATCTCGATAAGAGGTACTCGTTTTTTTATTTTAACTAATTTTAAAACAACTTCTAAAATTAGTTTTAAAAATTCAAAACCAATCCAATTCCATTGCCTGTATAATTAAAATCTAGTTCCATTTGATTTACACCATATTTAGGAGCCGATTCGGTATATAATTTAAAACTTTTCATGGCACGTTTATAATTTTTTCTTGAGATAGGTAATGAAATTAGTGATGCTAAAGCAGGAGGCCAACTTGCTAAAATCATATAAATTCCAACTCCTTGATGTGGGCAAAGTTCGTAGCATCGATCTCCTTCACCTTGATTCGGGGGACCATCAATATTAAATAAAATTAATCCACCACCACCTAAAACTACAGCGGTAATTCCTGAGGCAATAAATACCCTTCTTGCTTTTCTATGTTTTTTGTAAAAGTTAAAAGCAGTATCGTCTAGTTTAAATACTTGACCTAACTCGCTCTTAAAGTAGACATTATTTTGATAATAAAATTTGCCTTTGGATTCCACTAAAACATTTTTGTCGATTTGAGAAAATCCATTTTGGAGAAAAAATAGAAAGGAAAAACTGAAGAGTAAAAAAAGAGTTTTCATAATTTATTTTTTGTAAATATAGGAAATTAATTATCTACCTCTTTCATAAAATTGCACAATTCTTTCATCCGTCATTATATCTCGTGGCGTAATTTTATTTTTTAAAACAATGCCTTCCAGCGTTCTACATCGACTGAGGGCAACATAAGTTTGACCACTTTCAAAAGCCCCTTTTCCCATGTCAATAATTATTTTGTCAAAAGTTTTCCCCTGACTTTTATGAATCGTAACTGCCCAAGCTAGACGAAGTGGGTATTGTTTAAAACTACCTGTGACCTCTGTTTCGATTTCATCTTTAGCGTTTATCTTATATTTCATAATTTCCCATTCGAGCTGTTCCACTTTGATAATTCGTTGAGAGCCATCAGGATTTTCCAAAGCCACTTTTATTTCATCAGGTTCTAGTTCGACGATTTTTCCAATCGTTCCATTGACGAATTTTTGATCAGGATCATTTTTGATAAACATGACCTGAGCATTCATTTTTAATTGCAATATTGGTTCGGTGGGAAACCTTCTCTCTTGGAAAGTACCTGAAACTTTAGCCATATAACTTCTCTCCAAAGTATTCAATTTTTTCAACTCTCGATTGTTAATCGCATCAACTGTTGCATTCCTTGGGGAAAGGGTAATGTAGAAATCTTCCGATTGAAATTCAGGTAAATGTCTTTCATTAAGGTCGTCCAAATCATCATAATCTGCATGGTTTAATCTCACGGCATCAAGCAAGCGAATAAAATGTCGAGAGTTTTGTCGATAGGTTTGATGTAACTCTAACATCTCCATTGCAAACCCGAGTTGGAAAAGGTTAGCAGAAAAAAAATAACCGCTCTCATAAAGAGTTTGGAAAAGTTGTCGTTCTGCATTCGAACTCACCACCGGAGGTAACTGAAATAAGTCCCCAAAAAACACCATTTGCACTCCACCAAATGGCAGTCCCGGTTGTGTCCCATTTAATCGTAAAAATGCATCAATATTATCAATCATATCAGCTCGAACCATCGAAATTTCGTCGATGATCACTACTTCTAATTTTTGATAAATTTTATTGTATCTAACTTTTTTGACTTCAGATCTTTGAAGCGGTTTTCCAGGAAATCTAAAAAAAGAATGGATCGTTGTGCCTTGCACATTTAGAGCTGCAATGCCCGTGGGTGCTAGGACGACGCATTTTTTATGAGTTGTATTTCGGAATAATTGGAGCAAAGTACTTTTACCAGTTCCTGCTCGTCCTGTTACAAAAACGTTTGTCCGAGTTTTTTCCAAAAGATCTAGCGCTGCTTTAAAATCGCCATTGAGTTGTATGGGTTGGAGGTCATTTTTCATGTGGGGCGAAATTAGGGAAAAATTATTAGGGAATTGGCTTATCAGATAATTAGTTGATTGGGTAATTGGGGAATTTGCAAATCACCTGTTTAACTAATTATCTGATAAACCAATTCACCTTTCAAACGACATTTCATTTAAAATTAACATTCGGAATAACTTGTTTTGTTTCATTTTATATTATTTTTGTGCGACGAAAAGCAACTCATATCAAATTTTAAAAATATGAGTATCAAAACATCGAAAACCTAACTTTCCTTTATTTTAACCGATATTTTTTCAACCAAACCTTAAAATTTTTTCTATGAAAAAAATTATACCTTTTATCATTTTTACATTTACTACACTTGGAATTTTCGCACAATGCGACGAACTTTTTATTTCTGAATATGTCGAAGGATATGGAAATAATAGAGCATTAGAAATTTACAATCCAACAAATGCTGCGATTGATTTGTCTGCATATTCAATTGGACGATTTTCAAATGGTGGATCTTCTTATGTTGGGATTGCTCTTCCAGCTGAAAATTTAGCACCTTATGAAACTTATGTAGCTGTTTTGGACAAAAGAGATTCTACTGGATCTGGCTTAGAAACTCCAATTTGGAATGGATACCAAAAATGGGATTATTGCACCGATCAAGATACAGGTGACACACTTCTTTATGCTGATGGAGATACTATTTTCTGTGTACAGTATAATGCTGATGGATTACATCTTTATGGAGATGTGTACAATGACTGGTTAGATTTGGAAGGCAAGGCAAGTGGATTTTTCTGCCCAGTTTATGGTGTGAATAACGCAATGTATTTTAATGGGAATGATGCTGTTGCTTTAGTCAAAGGATTAATGGTTAATGGAGATGGTTCAAATGTAATTGACGTAATCGGAGTGATTGGTGAAGATCCAGGAGATTCTTGGGTAGATGCAGATGGAGGATGGTTGACCAGAGATAAAACCTTGGAGCGAAAATCAGGTATCCAATCAGGAACTGGACCAGTTGTAGGGGTGGTTCAAGATACTTTTGCTTATGTTGAATATAATGTTTGGGGTAAAAATAGTTTCTATGGAATCGGTGAACATGGTTGTACATGCGATCCTGACTTCATGGTTGCAACACAAGAGTTAAATCAAATAGCATTCAACATGTTCCCAAATCCAACTAGTACTGAATTATGGATTGAAGCAGAGCAGAGCATTGAGCGAGTGGAGGTTTATAATTTATTAGGAGAAAGAATGTTAATACAAAACTTTGGGACAGACGCATCAAACAAAACGAATATTTTAGTAGAAAAATTAGAAACAGGTATGTACGTAATTAGTTTGTTCTTTGATGGTGATCATCAATCAACTCAGAAGTTTATCAAGCGATAAATAAAAATTTACAGAAGAAATAAAAAAGGAGTTTTCACAGAGTTACACGGATTTTTTTTTGAAAAAAAATATTATTCCTAGCCTCTGAGGAAACTCCTTTTTAGCGAATTTTTGACTCTATCATTTATAATTTTGAACCAAGAAATACCTTCATGACTATGAATAAAAATTACTTTTTAGCCTTTCTTTTTCTTTCGATTTCTTTTTCTCTTTTTTCGCAAAATGCCTTAACTGGAGTTTTATTAGATTCAGAAACTGGAGAGGAATTGATCGGGGTAAATATCATTTACGCTGGAGGAGGGACTACTTCAGAATATGATGGAAGTTATAGTTTAGATTTGCCAAGAGGGGAACATGAAATTACTTTTTCCTATGTCGGTTATCAAACTGTAATTAGAAATGTTTCGATGAAATCAGCTCCAATTGAATTAGATTTAAAAATGAATTCAGGAGAAATTTTGACTCAGGTAAATGTAACTGCTGACATTGCGATTGAACGAAAAACACCAGTTGCCTTTTCAAATATTCCAACGTTAAAATTGCAAGAGGAATTAGCTGCACAAGATATTCCAATGATCTTAAATTCTACTCCAGGTGCATACGCAACGGCTTCTGGAGGAGGAGATGGTGATGCAAGAATTACGATTCGTGGATTTAACCAAAGAAATGTAGCAGTAATGTTAGATGGAATTCCTGTGAATGATATGGAGAATGGTTGGGTATATTGGTCTAACTGGTTTGGATTGGATTTGGTGACAAAAACGATGCAAGTACAACGTGGATTAGGAGCTTCAAAATTAGCGATTCCTTCTGTCGGAGGAACTATTAATATTTTGACCAAAGGAATTGATGCAAAACGTGGTGGAAGTGTAAGACAAGAAGTTGGAAACAATGGATACTTGCGAACAACTTTTGGATTGACCACAGGAAGAATGGATAATGGTTGGGGAATTTCTTTAGCGGGATCTTATAAGCAAGGTGATGGATGGGTTGATGGAACATTTACTCAAGGTTATTTTTATTACTTACGATTGGACAAACAAATTGGAAAACACTTGATTAGTTTTTCTGGTTTTGGAGCACCACAGGAACATGGACAAAGGCCATTTACTCAAGCGATTGCAAAATATAGTGAAGAGAAAGCATTGGAATTGGGAATACCTCAAGATAAAATTGATCCATTGGCCAATCTAAAAGATAATGGTTTGCGCTACAATGAATATTACGGTGAATTGAATGGAGAATTTGTCAACTCAAGTGTCAATTATTACCATAAACCACAATTTAGTGCGAGACATTCTTGGCAAGCATCTGAGAAGTTTTTCCTTTCTAATGTTGCTTATTTATCGATTGGAAATGGAGGAGGAGCAAGAGTCAATAGTCGGATTTATGATGAAAACGGGCAAATGGATTTGACTCGAATGTATGAAGTAAATACTACGCCTACGATTTTTAAGGAAGATGGAAGATCTGAATACTTCCTTCGATCAAGTGTGAATAATCATTTTTGGGTAGGAGTTCTTTCTACTTTTAAATATGATGCTACCGAGAATATTTCCTTTTCAGGAGGTGTAGATTTACGTCAATATGAAGGTGGTCATTATCGAACTGCTTATGATTTGATGGGTGGAGATTTTATTATTGAAGACCGAAATTCTCGAATTGATAATCAAGAAACGAAACTGGTTAAAGGGGATAAATTTGGTTATAATTATAGCGGATTTGTAAGATGGGGAGGAATTTTTGGATTGATGGAATACTCAAAAGATAAACTAAGTACTTTTGTAAATGTCTCAACTGCGGCGACTGGTTACAAGCAGATCGATTATTTGTGGGATAAAGAAATTACTATTGATGGAGAGAAAAGATTTGTTGGATACTACGATGCAGATGGCGCCGCAGATATTTTAGAAAGGGTAGTGGTAGATGGAAATACAATGTACACCGTCGATTCTCCTTCTTCAGAATCACTTTCTTATGCGGAAGCGAACGGATTGATTGTAGATTCTACTTCAGCTCAAAATCAAACTATTGATTATATTTGGAAACCAACTTTTACCGTAAAAACTGGAGCTTCCTATAACATCAATGACAATCACAGAGTATTTGGAAACCTTGGTTATTTTACTCGGGCACCTCGATATAACAATGTAATTACAAGAATTTACCAAAATCGAAACCCTATCGAAGATGCAAGTGGAGCTACAATCGGATGGGTGGAAGAAGCTGGTAAAGTTGTGGAAACTGTCAATACTGAAAATGAAATAGTTTATGCACTTGAGTTAGGTTATGGATTTAAAAGTCCAAAATTATCTGCTAATTTGAATGGTTATTATACGGTGTGGGATAACAAGCCTTTGGATCGATTGCCAACTGTTTTGGAAGATCCATCTGATCCAGAATCACCGCGGATTCCAATTAATGTTTCAGGAATTTCTGCTTTGCACAAAGGACTTGAATTAGATTTTGCATTTAGAGCTCATCCAAAATTAACGATTGAAGGTTTGGCTTCTTTGGGAGATTGGATTTGGAATTCAGCAGCAGAAACACTTTTACCAAATGGGACTATTTATGATTTTGATGCCAAAGGAGTTCACGTAGGTGATGCTGCGCAAACTCAATTTGGCGGAATGATTCGATACGAACCAATCAAAGGTCTTTATATCAAGGCTAAAGCAACTTATTTCGGAAGAAATTATGCAAGTTTTGCTCCTGAGTCTCTTCGAGGAGATGATGCAGGAAGAGAATCATGGCAATTGCCTGATTATACTTTATTTGATTTTCATACTGGTTATCGATTTAAGGTAAGAGGTTTGAGGTTCAGTTTAAGGTTTAATGTCTTAAATATTTTGGATAGCGTTTATCTTAGCGACGCTCGAAATAATGATGCATTTGTTACTTCAAATAACAATGGGTTTAATGCTCAATCTGCTTCTGTTCACTTTGGGCAAGGTCGAAGATGGAGTTCAGGTTTAACGGTTTCTTTTTAAAAATAAATAAATTCAAATGAGGAAATAGCCATTGGGTTATTTCCTTTTTTTATAAAAACATTGTTCTAAATTAAATTTCGTTGTCAGCAAAATTTAAAATCAAAAACAACCTAAGGAAGAGTTGATTTTACTTTTTGTCTGACTTAAAAAACGAAATTTGATTTAAAACTCAAAAATGATTTAAAAATGAGAAAAATATTTACAATCACTTTGTTATTATTTTTTCAAATTACTTCTCAATTTGGTCAAGCTGATATTGCAGAAGCTCGAACCTATGCAGAAGGATTAGGAGTAACCGTAACTGGAATCGTAACCAACGATGATGAGTTAGGTCCAATTAGATACCTACAAGATGCAACTGGTGGAATTCCATTTTATGATCCAATGATTGCTGATTTATTGAACCCTGGAGATGAAGTGACCGTAACTGGTGAGATTGGTTTTTTTAATGGATTACTTCAAGTAGTAAGTGTAGTGAGTCATACCATTAATTCTACTGGAAATCCTTTGCCAGCCTCACAAGTGATTACTCCAAATCAACTTAATGCAGATACAGAAGCAGAGATAGTTACCATTAATAATGTAATATTTACTGATGGTGGTGGTGGTTCGCAATTTACTGGAAATACTACTTTTGGTTTTACGGCAAATGGTGAAGCTGCTGTAATTTATGTTCGTACTGGAAGTCCATTAGTTGGTTTTACTATTCCAGAAACGCCGGTAAATTTGACTGGAATTGTTTCTCAATTCAATGGAACTTACCAAGTTTTGGCGAGAGGTGAATCTGATATTGATGGTAATTTTGTAGATAATATCAAACAAACTAACATCACCAAAAACAGTTTTGATATTTCCTGGGAATCAAATTTTGCAGGAAGTTCTAATTTAAAATATGGAACTGACCCAACTAATTTATCTCAAGAAATTAATAATGCAGGTTCAACGACTACACACTCCATTTCCTTGACAGGGTTGGATGCTACTACTTTTTACTATGTGCAAGTTTCAACTGAAAATGGAATGGATGAAGCGCAAAGTGCCATCCGAATTTTCTCAACAGAATCTAATTCAACTGGCGAAATGAAAATATTTTTTAATCGAGCAGTTGATAATTCATTTTCTACAGGGGTAGATGCAATCTACAAACCAGGTTCAGAGATCATTGGTGAGATTGTAAATCTCATAGATAATGCTCAAACTTCAGTTGATATGTGTATTTACAATATCAATAATTTATCAATCGTGGTTGCCTTGAATGCAGCAAAAACTCGTGGTGTAACAGTTCGATACATTGCCAATAATGGTACTTTAAATAGTGCACTAGATGGAAGTATTGTTCCTGTCGAATTTCCTAATTTAAAATTAAATGGTTCTGCTTTGATGCATAATAAATTTATGATCGTCGATCAAGATTCAGAAAATGGATCATGGGTAATGTCAGGATCAATGAACATGACAAGCAATAATATAAGTGATGATTTTAATAATATTTTATTTATTCAAGATCAATCATTAGCTAAAGCTTATACGCTAGAGTTTAATGAAATGTGGGGAGGCAATGGACCTGATCCCAATATTTTTTCTGTAAAAGTTGGAGATCAAAAAACAGATAATACACCACACAATTTCATTATCGGAGGCGATTTAGTTGAAAGTTATTTTTCACCGTCTGACAATACGACAAATGCTATTACAGGAAGTCTATTAAGTGCTGAGAATGATATTCAATTTGCAGTTCTTTCTTTCACGATGAATGATATGCGTGATGCCTTAATTGATCGAGATAATAATGGAGTAATGGTTCGAGGATTAATTGAAAGTATTAATGATCTAGGTGGAGACTATGATGCATTGGTAGCAGCAGGAGTAAATGTAAAAGCGCATCCTGAGACATATGATATTCATCACAAGTATGCTATTGTTGATGCTAATGATACTTCCTCTGATCCGCAAGTAGTGACTGGTTCGCATAACTGGTCAGCAGGTGCGGAAAGTTCTAACGATGAAAATACTTTGATTATTCACAGTCCAATCGTTGCTAATATTTTCTTGCAAGAATTTGAAGCACGATGGGATGGACTTTTAGAAAGTGTAAAAGGAGTGAAATCTATTCCAGGTTTTGAAGCATTAATTTTACCAAATCCAGTTCAAGACATTGCGACTATTCAAATGGATTCTGAAAAAACGAATGATGTTGTCATGACACTTTGGACTTTGGATGGGCAACAATTACAATCTAGAATTTTGAGAAAAATGAATGGAAAAGAATTGGTGGAAATCAAGGTGAACAATTATCCAAATGGAAATTACTTGTTGACTTTCCAAATTGAAAATGCAATTATAGCAAAACAAATGATTATTCAGAAATAATGGTTTTCAAAATAATAAAGAAGGTCGCATCAATTAATTTTGATGCGACTTTTTTTTATTTCCCTTCAAAAATAAATGGAATTTCAGTTTCTCTCATTTCATTATCTTCATATTTGTAATGAGATTTTATGGTTAAAATATTTTCCATGAGTTGGCAATCTTTAGTTGAAATATAGGTAAGAAAACCAACAGTACCGTTAATGGAATGATGGTGCTTGTAAAATTTTAAATCAGTTAACAATGTATTATTAAGTGAAATTTCAAAATATTTATTACTGCAATCTACTGCATGTTTAGCTGAAGCAAGTCTTCGTTCATTTCTACTCATCTCCTTGTCTTCAATATATTCTCCACATAGTTCATCAGCAAAAGATTGTTCTCGCTCTAACCAAGGGATAAATAATTTGATCGTAGCTCCCTCAATAATATCAGATTGAATAAAAGGAGTTATTAAAGTAGGATTTTCCTCAAAAAGATTTTCATACTTAGCAGCTTTTAAATGAGATGAATTGGTTCGATAGCTAAAATAATTTTCTTGTTGAAAGTATCCCATATTACTTTGTTTTAAAAGCGGGAAAACTAAAATCGTTGCAAATACAAAACTGAAAATAGAACCAAGAGCGGTTACAGATAACATTGAAGTATTCTTATTTTTAGAGTTTGTCATAAAAATCATAGAGATATAACTAATAGGTCTCATTGCGAATAGGTAAACCATCTTTCCAAATAATTGTGCAAATGGAAAATGAATTTTTTTGACCCACTCTTTTTCCCTTAGACTTTTTAAATTTAATAAACTGGCAACTAAAGAGATAGAAAAGAAAATTCCTCCTAGCACTAGAACTATTTTCAAAATACTGTAAGAAGGGAGAAGATAGTTGATGAAGGTAGCAATAATTAAAATCAGACCAAGTGTAATACTTATCATGACCATTACAATTGCAACAGAAGCACTCGATGCAAATATAGTACTACACAGATCATCTAATTTTTTATTAAATAGATTTACATCAGGATATTCTTTCAAGAATTTTTGCATATAATCCTTTGAGAAAATTTCCTGATCAGGATTAATTCCGTTGGGATAAACAGAAACTAAACCGAGCATCCCTATCCACAATGCCCTTAATATCAAATGAGCTATAAAGCTAAATATTAAAATAGCCGCCGCAAAATATGGATAGATAAAAAGAAAAAAGAATATCTCCATATACTCTTCTGAAAAGTTGAATAAACAATAATCTATCAAATTATTTAATAAAGAAGGCAATTGTAAAGAACCAAATATGGCTAGACCTGAGATAACTAATTCAGCTTGCCAGCTTTGAGTTTCGAGTGCTCGTAACCACTTTGGTTTTTTCTTAGATTTAATACTTGACTCGATATTATTTTGGTCTTCCATTCTTGTAAATTTTTGTAAATATAATCGTTCTTAAAAACTTAAGGTTTATTTAATGACTAATATAGTGAATTGGATAAGAATCTGAAATTTCTTTTTTTGAAAAAAACTAGAAACAACTTTATTTCTTTTTTGTCCAAAGCCGAGATTGATTAGCTTTGCGTCAAATTCTCAAATCGATATTTATGAAAATTATTAAAGCAGAACTGACTCATCTCGACCAAGTAATTGATTTATTTGACGCATACAGAGTTTGGTATCGCAAAAAGTCTAACAAAGAAATGGCTAGAGATTTTTTGAGCGAAAGAATCAAGAAGGAAGAATCTGTAATTTTTGCCTGTGAAAATGAAAAAGGAGCATTAGTTGGATTCACTCAATTGTACCCAATTTTCTCCTCCACACGTATGAAAAGAATGTGGTTGTTGAATGATCTTTTTGTAGATCCAAATTATCGAGGTCAAGGTATTTCAAAAATGCTGATTAATCAGGCAAAAGATTTATGTAAAAAAACTAATGCTTGTGGTGTACTTTTGGAAACCGAGACAACCAATGATATCGGAAATAATTTATATCCTGCCACAGGATTTGAATTGGAGGAAAACAATTTTTATTTTTGGACCAATTCATAAAAAATTAAAAAATAACTTAGCCAAATAAAATTAAATATGACTAAAATTAATGTGTCTTCTGAAATAGGACAGTTAAAAAGAGTAATCGTACACCGCCCAGACGAGGGTATCGAACGAATTTCTCCTAAACGAGCAGAAGAATTATTATTTGATGACATTGTTTACTTACCTCAGATGCAAGAAGAGCACGATATTTTTACAAGTGTGTTGAAAGCATTTTTGGGAGAAGAAAATGTTTTGGAAACCCAACAATTACTTTTGGAAGGACTCGAAAATGATCGAGATGGACGAAGTGAGATTATCGATATGATTATTGATTTTGAGGAATTGCCACTTAGCTTTAAGGATAAATTATCTGATATGCCAAATGAACAATTGGCAGAAGTATTAATCACAGGATATGATGAGGAAAATGATCATATTTTATTTGACCCTATTCCAAATTTTATTTTCACTCGAGACATTGCAATTACTGTAAATGATCATGTGATTATCACAAAAGCTGCAAAAGCAGCAAGGGCAAGAGAGAATTTTTTAACTCGATTTATTTTTTGGTGTCATCCAATTTTTGAAGAATTGAAAAAGAATAATCGGATCATTAACCTAAATTACAAAGAGCAATTTCCACCTTCAAAAAAAGGGGAATCAGTTTCTATCGAAGGAGGTGATGTGATGATTATCAATGAAGATTATATTTTGGTCGGTTGTAGTGAACGCACCAACCAACATGCTGTACATTCACTCCGTGATATTTTGTTCGAAAAAGGAGTGGTAAAAAATGTAGTCCAAGTGAATATTCCAAATGATCGATCATGCATGCATATTGATACTATATTTACCCAAATAGATAAGGATTGCGTGGCGGCCTTCAAGCCAATTGTAATTGATGGAATGAGCTCCAACGTTGAAGTGCATAAATTGAATGGAACGAGCAAGTTTTATAATTCTGTCAAAGAGTTTTTCCTCAATGAAATAAATCCCAATATGAAGTTTGTTTTAAGTGGGAAAGGGGAGTCACCATATCAAGAAAGAGAACAATGGACGGATGGTTGTAATTTGGTTTCGATAAAGCCAGGTGTGGCTTTGACCTATGATAGAAATACGAAAACTAGCGAAGCATTCGAAGAAGCAGGTTTTCAAGTGATACATGCAAATGTATTGTTAGAAAAATTTGAATCAGGTGAGTTGAAACCTTCGGAAGTGGAAAAAACGATCATTACTTTGCCTTCTAATGAATTGTCAAGAGCACGAGGAGGATCGCATTGTATGACTTGTCCGATTGAACGAAACTAAATGAGGAGATCAGTTAAAATAGAAATCAGGAGATCAGTTACTAACCACCTGATTCCTGTTTTCCTAATCAACTAATAATTATGTTTACAACAGAAACACAAATCAGAGTTCGTTACGGAGAAACGGATCAGATGGGATATTTATATTATGGAAACTATGCCCAATATTATGAAGTTGGTCGAGCAGAAATGATAAGATCAGTCGGTTTGACATATGCTTCGATGGAAAAAGAATATGGAACATTGATGCCAGTAATGAGTTTAAATATGAGATTTGTGCGACCAGCATTATATGATGAATTGATGACGGTAAAAACAACTTTGCGTGAATTGCCAGGAAGTACGATTACATTTCATCATGAGATTTTTAATGAGAAAAGTAAGCTAGTCAATGGAGGTTCTGTCAAACTTTGTTTCGTAAATGCAACAACTAATCAATCAATCAAAGCCCCAGAATTTTTATTGGAAAAATTAAGACCATATTTTGAAGCTACTACCAAATCAGAAATAATTTGAAAATACCCTCAGCAAAAAAAATCGAAGATTTCATCTTTAATTTGCCTTTGATATCTTTTCTGATAAGGTGGTCCAAGCAGAATTCTCTTCCAGGGTTTTTTCATGTTCCTCTTTTTGATGTAGTTAGTTTTATCTTGGTGGAAATCAAACAATTCAATCTGACCATGCGAGCCAACTCCATGGCATTTAGTTTTTTCCTATCATTATTCCCTTCTATTTTGGTGATATTTACTTTGATTCCTTTTATTCTCCCTTATTTTTCTGGATTTATTATTCCATACATTCCTGATGAATTATTAAAGTTTAGCACTAATGGGTCTATCGACTTTAATTCAACCATTATTGCACAAATCAATGATTTAATTGATGAAGTAAAAATTTTGCCAGATAATGCTAGACAGCAATTAGTCAATTTTATTAATGAAGTTGCCACACAATCTCGATTTGATGTATTATCGCTTGGATTTCTTTTAGCCTTGTTCTTTGCCTCCAATGGAATGATCACCATGATGCGAGGCTTTGAAAAATCTCATACCTCTACTTTTGTTAAACGTTCGATATTCAAAAAAAGGATCATTGGATTTTGGATTACTATATTACTTGGATCATTGGTGGTGGGATCATTGTTACTGATTATTCTTGGGAATACTCTCTTGAGTTACCTATTTGAATATTTGGATACAGATAGTTTTACTGAATTTAGTATTCAATTTTTGCGATGGTTTATTTCCTTTTTTATTTTTTATTTTGCTATTGCATTGATTTATCACTTTGGAATTTCTACGAAGCAAAAGGTGAAATATTTCTCCCCTGGAGCAACTTTAGCTACATTTTTATCAATAGCCACTTCCTTAATTTTTGCCTGGTATGTCAATTCATTTGGTGCTTACAATAAGTTATATGGAACGATTGGAACATTCATCGTTATCATGCTTTGGATCCAGATTAATTGCTTTATTATTTTGATTGGATTTGAGTTGAATGCAGCAATTGCTGTCAACAGAGATCTCAAAAAATTCATTGTAAAGAAAATTAAAAAGATAGAAAAGAATAAAATATAAATTTGTAAGTATATTGTTATGTTAGGTTTTAAATGTTAAATAATTATAATAGGATAATAAAGTTCAAATTAAATTTAAATTATATTTGATTTTTTTTGAAAATGTGAATTCCTTTTGTACTTTTACTTAAACACGAGAGAATCTTACACACTTCTTTTTAGGTTTCCAAATCACTACAAGTAAATTAATTAAAACTTCACCCCTAATTGTTGGTGATATTACAATGCCAAATGCTTGTATAATTTGCCAATTATCAACTTAGAATTTTTTTATCGTTTTTTTATTTAGTGAAAGATTTCAGTTTTGATACATTTTTAATGCGTCACAAATTGCGTGACAATGGTTTGTCAATATTATTGTTATAATTAATTTAACAATACGAGAGAATTGATTAGTTTTTCATTTTTTCTGATAAAAAAACAGCACTTATAACCCCAATTAAAAATAAATAAAATAAGATTTTTATATAAGAAAAATAAGATTTTCAAATCCCATTTACTTAGAAGAACAAATTGAATTTTTCCATGAAACACTATCCACATCAGCCTGACAACAGGTTAAAAACACTTGCCGGCAAATTTGAAAATTTGTCACGAAATCAAGAAGACTGCTTTGTCACAAAATCAGAGTTTCTGTTGCTTACCGATTACTTCGAGTATGAAAAATTTCAAGATCAAGCCCTTGAAGTCATTAATTTTGGAATCTCAAAATTCAAAAATTCACCAGAGTTAATTGTCAGAAAAACTAGATTGCTTATCTACAATTTTGGTAGTAAGCAAGCCATCTATTTTTTAAACCAATTACATAACTCTTGTTTAAAACCTTTTCAAGTTGATATTTTAAGGGTGGAAATTTTAATTTCAGAAGGTCAAATTGATATGGCTCTTTCAGTTATTTCGACTTTAAAATATAAGTATAAAAAAACGGGAAATATTCTAAGTGAGGTGTGTTATTTGGAAGCGCTAGCCTACGAAAAATCAGATCATTTTGATAAATCATTTGAGGCATTGAGTGAAGTTTTGTGGGTAAATCCTAATCATCAAGATGCACTTGGAAAAGTTTGGATGACAACGGAACTATCTCGAAAATCAAAAGAAGGGATTTTACTAAATAAATTTTTATTAAAAAAAGAGCACTATTCTGCCATCTCTTGGTTCAATATAGCACATGCATATTATTCTGAAAGAGAATATGAAAAAGCAGTTGAGGCATTTGAATTTAGTATCATAATCAATGAAGATTTTGAAACTGCCTATTTAGATTTAGCGGAGGTTTGTATGTTGTTAGGTTTATTTCAAAAAGCGACTCAATATTTGGAAATAGCTTTTGAAAAATTTGAAATTAATGAGTTGGAACGCTTTATCCAATTTGGAGAAAGTTTAATAATGAGTGGTGAATTTAGAGCGGCTAGAGCACCTTTAAAAGCAGCATTGATTATTGATGATTCTGATCCAGATTTACTTTATTTGATAGCTGAAACTTATCGTTTGGAAGGGAAATATACATTGGCTATTCAAAATTATAAATCTGCTTTAGTTATTGATTATTCTCGAGATGATATTCATAATAGTTTAGGAAAAACTTATTTCATGATGGTAGAGTTTGAAAAAGCACAATGTCATTTTGAAATTGCAATTGAAAATGATCCATACCATTGTGGCTATCGCTCAGAATTAGCAAGTTTCTATTTGAATATCGGAGAGGTGGAAAAATGTGAAAAAGTACTTGCTGAAGCAGTTGAAGAATTACCAAATGTTGAATTGATATACCATCATGCAGCAATTCTTTTAAGCATGGGTAGAGAGGTGGAAGGACTAGAACTTTTGGGAATCGCTTTGCAAGAAAAAATTTCATTACGAAATGAAGTATATGAATTTGCTCCCGAGTTGGTTGGAAATCCAAAAGTGGAAGCCATAATTAAATATTATAAAGGAGAACGATAATTCTCTTTTTAAGAAAATAGTTGCCTTCAAATATTAATTTATTTGGAGGCTTTTTTTTTGTAAAAAATTAATATTAAATTCTTTTCTTTGGAAAAAAGTAAATTATGTCAATTAACAGAAGACCCGAATCCAAAGAATATAATCCTTATTATGGAACTTACATTAGTAAAGTTAAAGGCAATAATTTTATTAAAAATTTACAAGAACAAAAATTCGAAACACTAGCCACGCTTTCCAAACTTTCTGATGAAATGTGGGATCATAAGTATGCTCCAGAAAAATGGACAATCAAAGAAGTCATGATTCATATCATGGATGCAGAAAGAATTTTTGTTTATCGAGCGCTTCGAGTGGCTAGAAATGATCAGACTCCCATGCCAGGATTTGAACAAAACGATTACATTCCTTTTTATAATACAATCCAAAGATCTGGTAGTTCAATCATGGCAGAATATGAATCCGTAAGAAATTCAACTATTCTATTATTTGAAAATTTGAGTGAAGAAGATTGGGGAAGGCTAGGAGAGGCAAGTGGTAGTCCAGTTTCCGTTTTGGCATTGGGATATATGATTGCTGGTCACGAACTTCATCATGTTCAATTATTGCACGAACGATATTTTAAAGGATAAGTAAGTTTAATAATTTTTTAAAACAAAACGTATGAGTATCATCGCAAAAATCGCTATCGGAATTATTGCCATCGAACATATTTATATCTTATGGTTAGAAATGTTTGCTTGGACGACTAGGGCTAGAAAAGTATTCCCTTTGCCCAAAGATTTATTTGAACCAACAAAATCTATGGCAGCCAATCAAGGATTATATAATGGCTTTTTAGCAGCAGGTTTGATTTGGTCGCTATTAATTACAGATATAGAATGGGCACAAAATATTGCTTTGTTTTTTCTAGGTTGTGTTTTAGTGGCAGGACTTTATGGTGGTTTAACTGTATCTAAAAAAATATTGACTGTTCAGGCATTTCCTGCATTTGTGGCTATTTTAATAGTTTTGTTTTTATAAATTAAACATTCAAATTTTGAATAAAAAAGCTGAATACTTGAAGTAGTATTCAGCTTTTTTTATTTTTTGATCTTCTAATCGTTTGTCAAAACCTTTCGGTATCTTCCAGAGTCATAGTAAAAAGTTGTTCCTGTTTTTTCGTAAATATTATAGTTGATTCCATTGTATTCCAAACCAACTTCTTTATTTCCGCCGTAAACAAATCCTGGCTCTTCGACCTCTAAACCTGCTCCAAGGAAACCACTATTACCTTCTTTTTGTAATTCATATTTTTTATATCCAGAAGTAGTTTTATGGAAAGCATACAATCTGATTCTTCCTTTTTTATCCATCAAAAATGTGGCAAAATCATCTTCACCATCACCATTAAAATCTCCTTCCACTAAAATGTCATCTTTGTAAAGTGGTCGCATTGACTTTGACATACTTTCCAAATATTCTTCTGAAAGCCATTTTTCTTTTGGAACGATTTCGTAACCTGGCATTTTGTTTTTTAAAAAATCAGAAATTTCATCTGATAAAATTAAAGTGTCATCAATTTCAATTTCCTCCTTTACATCGTCAGTATTTTCTACGTTTGTAGGAGTATTGTTTTTGGCACTAGCCGTTTTTTTATCGTCCTTTTTGCAACTAGTAAAAAAACATAAAACGGTGAATACAATTATTAAATTCTTCATTGTTGATTTTGATTAAAAAGTGATCTGTTAAAAATGTAAGTAATTGATTGTCAATAAGTTGAATGGCAAATTATGATTTTAATTTTAAAAACGCCATTATTATCAATAAGTATTTTTTATTTGGAAGTGAACCTATGAGGAGTCAGTTGCCAGGAGCGCAGCGACCAACCTGACAACTGACTCCTTTTTTCCAATTTTTTCAAATCTAATTTCTATTTTTGTATAAAATAAATTTTATGAAAAATAAATTCACTTTGTTGACTTTGCTTTTAGGATGTTTTTTAATTATTTCTTGTTCTAAGAAAAATAAAGTAGTTGCCGCACCACCATCCTCATCTTATGATATTGAAGTAAATTCTCCAGCGGTGGAAGAGAATGTAATCAACGAGAAATCACCAAAAAGTATTTCTGAACTTTCCAAAAATTATCGAGTGGTAACAATGCAAAAAACTGGATGTTATGGAAAGTGTCCTGACTATGAATTTGTTTTGCAATCAAATGGAGATGCAATTTATATTGGAAAAAAGAATGTCGCTCGACTTGGTAGATATACGGCACATGCAAAAGCAGGTTTTATTTTTTCCATAAAAAGTGAAATTAAGGAAGGACATTTTTTTAAGATGTCCACAGTTTATCCTTCAAATGAAAAATTTATTAAAGATCTTCCTGATACTTATCTTATGGTAAGTGATAATATAAATCAAATTATTATTAGAAATAATCATGATGCTCCAACCGAATTAATCGAGTTCCAAAATAAAATTGAAAGTATGATTGAAGAATTAGAATGGGTGAAAAAATGAAAAGACGTTCAACGTTCAACGTTCAATGTCTAACGTCTACCGTTTTCTCTTTTTCCAAATCCGTAAAAACATTGTTATTGTAAAAACTATAACCAAAGGAATATATTCGTTAGAACCGTGGATGACTCTTTTGACATAGCTAATCATAAAAATTAACCAAATCCAATATCCTCCTGCGGTGTGCAAAATTTTCCAACTCTGACTTGTTATTTTTTTTACAAAAAAAGGAAAAGAGGTAAGAAGCATTAATACTAGAAAAAAATAAGCTAACCCGCCTGCGATTAAAGAAACAGTTGCTGCTTGTTCAAAAACGGGATGAAAATATTGTTGTAATAAAACTAAAAATCCTAAATGTACTAAGTGCATCATTGCAAAAGAGATTCCCCAAAATTTTCGATTCATAAAAAACCACCACGAGAAAGAATTTTTGAACCAAGCGTGAAATGCTGATGCACCAAAAGCAAAGCAAAATAAGATTCCACTCATCCGAGCAGTCAATCGAATTACCAATCGGTTGCTTTCTTCAGTAAATCCTTGGGAGTAAAAAATTCCCAAGAATAAGACCATTGAAAAAAGAGTGATTATTTTTACAATATCCCATGCCCAAATTCCTCGACTTTCGTTATTGGTAATGTTTTTTTTCATAAAATTAGAATGTAAACTGCTGATTATCAAATGAATAAGAATAATTTTAAATAAAATCGAATATTTCGCCAACCGAGTTGTATAAATGGACGTGAAGGTAAGTAACAATAATAATTGCAATTAATTTAAATAGTAATTTTAAGAAATATGAAAAAAATAATCTTTACACTAACTCTTATTTTAGGTTTTATTTCCGCTCAAGCTAACTTCGACAATTATGGACCTGATTCACTTTGTTCTGTAACTATTGACACCATCCAGAATGGTGCTTGCTTACAAGCAAATCCAACAGGAACAGCACCTTTTACTTATGAATGGAGTGATAGCACTTTTTCAAGTTCAACTTGTATCAATGCTATTTTTAATACTTATTGTGTAACAGTAACTGATGCTGCAGGATGTGTTGCAGTTGCTTGCTCTGGGAATACTGCTCCAATTTGTAATGTCTGGATAGATGTAATTCCAGATACTAGTGGATATACATTAACTGCCAATTCATCTGGAACTCCAGGATATACATATATTTGGAGCACAGGTAATTTTACTACTCAGTCTATTAATACACCAGTTTCGGGAACATTTTGTGTTACTGTAACTGACGCTGATGGATGTGCCGAATCGTCTTGTGCAACTGTTGTTGTCAATCCTCCTTCAAATTGTTCAGTTATTATCTCTCCTGTTATAGGGACTACTTGTTTGGAAGCAATTCCAACAGGGACAGCACCTTTTACTTACTATTGGAGTGATGGAGTTATTGGTGGCACCAACTGTAATACTGTACCATCCGATTCTACTTGTGTTACAGTTACAGATGCGAATGGATGTGTGGCAACTGCTTGTGTACTTGGAAGTGGACCTGATTGTGCTGTAGTAATCAATCAGAATGGGAATTCGATTAGCGCCAATGCAACTTCCAATAACCCAAATCAAGTAATAAGTTATACTTGGTCAACAGGAGAAAATACTCAAATTATTACTCCTCCAGGAGATGGAGATTATTGTGTAACTATTTCGGATGGGAATGGGTGTACGGCAGATGATTGTTATTATTTTTATGCTGATACTTCAGGAACATGTGAGGTGTCTATATATTTAGTAGGCTCGGATTTATATTCTTATGCATCTAGTCCAAATTCTAACCAATTCACTTATTTATGGTCAACAGGAGCGACTACTACGAGTATTGGGCCTCTTTCTGCTGGCACTTATTGCTTGACAGTAACTGATGGAACAGGATGTACTGTTTCTACTTGTTATACCATTGCTGCACAGGATATAATAGAAGGATATATTCTTTTAGATTCAATTTCTTCAGGCGGTGGATGGATCAATAATGGATTTAATACGTTTAAAGTTTATTTGATTGAGCATGATGTTACAGCAGGATCATTGACGGCTATAGATAGTCAATTGGTAACTTCTACTCCTAATAATTGGGGAGGTTTTTATTCTTTCTCAGGAGTTGCAAACGGTGATTATTTAGTCAAAGCTGCGATAGAAGTAGGATCTGACCAATATGATAATTATTTGCCTACTTACTTTGTAGATGTTCTATATTGGAATGATGCGACCACGGTAACTGTTCCTGGAAATGTGGGTGCTTTATATAATATTGATATGGTTTCAGGAACAAATCCTGGAGGACCTGGATTTATCGGAGGATTGATCATTGATGGTGCAAATTTAACCTCTGGTCAAGTTGAAGTAAGAGGAGATGGAGATCCATTGGAAAATGTAAGTATATTGTTATTAACTGAAAATGATATGCCGATTACTCATACTGTTTCTAATGCTCAAGGGGAATTTGAGTTTTCAAATTTAGCTTGGGGAACTTATAAAGTAGTGGTTGAAGTGTTAGGAAAAGAACAAGGCATTAAATTTATTACTATCGGCCCTGACAACCAATCTGGTTTTGTTAACTTCGAAGTAAACGAAACTTATGTAACTAGAATTGAAGATGTTTTGAATGGAGCATCACTTAAAGTTTTTCCAAATCCAGTTGATGATAATATGAATATTCAAATTGAAATTCGTCAAAATACGAACTTGAATATTTCAGTTAATAACTTGTTAGGAAAAACGATCTTTTTAGAAAATAAAGATTTGAATGAAGGTATTCAAACGATGAATATTAACTTGAGAAATCTTCCTTCGGGAATTTACTTTTTGAATTTGAGTGATGGACAAGAAATTATTTCTCATAAAATTATGAAAAGGTAACTTGTTAGTTAGGTAATCGGTTTATCAGTTGGCATGGGAACAATTTTTCGAAAATCTGTTAGACTGATTACCTGATAAACAATTCAACTTAAAAAAAACCAACAAAGTATTCAATGAAAATTAGCGCTCAATTATTGGCTGATTGTCAACGGAGTGACCGACGTGCTCAATTTCAACTTTACCAAAGTTGTTTTAGCACGTTAATGAGTGTTGGTATGAGATATAAAAAAGATGAATCAGAATCTGCGGCAGTCGTTAATGTAGCTTTTTTAAAAATATTAAAAAACCTAGATAAGTATCAAACACACGTTCCTTTCCAAGCTTGGATTAGGCGGATTATGATCAATATGGTAATTGATGAATTTAGAAAAAATAGGAAAGTTAGGGAGTTAATAGAGCATAATGATTTTCAAGATTTTCATAATCATGATGACTTAGTTACTTTGAATGTGGCAGACTTAAATTTTGATGCAGAAGAATTGGAGAATATGATAAAACGACTTCCTCCAGTCAGCCAAAAAGTATTTAATCTTTTTGCTATTGATGGATTTAGTCATAAAGAGATAGGAACAATGTTGGGAATTTCGGATGGAACTTCCAAGTGGCACTTGTCTTTTGCTCGAAAAAAATTAAAGGAATTTATTCAGGCGGCAATGAGAGATGAGGTGCAAAGAAAAGCACATTAGTTTCGTAAATGATTGAATATCAATTTTTTACGAGGGAGAATTAGAAATATGTTATTTATTAAAAGTTAAGATATGGAAAATAACTTCGACAATTTTTTTAAGGATAAACTTGAACATCGAAAGTTTGAGATGAAACCCGAGTATTGGGAAGGGGCGGAGGCGTTGATTGAAGCGGATGAAAAAACTGGTGATTGGCGGAGATTTATACTATGGTTTGGAGTTGTTCTGGTAGCAGGTTTAGGTGTATTTTTTATTTGGAAAAATGATAATTCAAATATAATAGTAGAGTCTGAAAAAAAATCAAATACTACCCTTGGAAATGTAATAGCACCAACTTCGGAAAAGGATAAAAATGAAATTGAGATTTCAAGTGAGAAAATTTCTGATGAGAAAAATAAATTATCAGGAATAATTGAAAATAAAAAATTAGAAAAAAATACTGCTGACTTAAAAAATACAAAACCATTAAATGAAAGTTCAGATGTTTTTTCGAAAACAATTCCAAGTAGTAAATCATCTGTAAATAATTTAGAAGACAATAATAATTCAAGCGGGGTAAAAAATAATAACGTTGACGTTAATGCTCCTACATTTATTTCAAAAGATAAAAATCAATCTAATCAATCAGGGAGAAATACTGCAATGATTTCAGACCAAAAAGAAGATGATAAAAAATTGATTCCTCTCACTAGAACAGCAACTCCTTCTACTAATAATGAAAATGTAAAAAAAGAAGAAATAATTATTGCTCCACCTATTGCTTCTACTTCAACAATTCTACTTCCTTTTTTAGAAATGTTTTTAGCTAATAATAAAAAAGTAGAAAAATTAGACTTAGAAGCAGTTTGTCCTTTTACACCTCAAAGAAATAAATTTGCCTATGGCATTTTTGTAGGAGCAGTTGGTTATCCTTTGGTAGACAATAGTTCAGAAACACCGTTTATTGGCTTTAAAACTGGATTTTTAATTGAACATAATTTTGAGATTGGAAAAGCAAATATGGCATTGGGAGCAGAACTTGCTTACCATTATCGAAGTGGAAATTTTGTAGCAACTAAGCAAAATGAAGTGAGAAATTATAGTTTTGGACGGAGTGTTGCACAAGCCAAATTAACTCCTGAAAATTTACATTATTTAGAATTACCGCTTTATTTAAAATATCAAAATAAGCGAATGGCTTTTGAAACAGGAGCCTCTTTTAATTATTTATTAGGAGTGCGTGGCAAAATTACTGGTGTAGATGGAGTGATTCAATCAGGTTTAGTACCAAGTGTAGGTTTTAAAAAGAATCATGTAAATGTATTGTTAGGATTTCATTATCGGATCAGCGATAATTTACATTTTGGTGTTCGGGCGAATTATACGCCAGGTGGAATTTTGGACAAAGGAGCTATTCTTCCTGATGGAGTGACTGTAGCTCTTCAAGAATCGAAACCATTATATTTAACTTTTAGAGTTACTCAATATTTGAATTTAAAAAGATGAAAAAAGTACTAATTTATATTTCCTTAATTGTTTTTGCGATTGGAGGTTGCAAAAAAGTAGATTTGGATGACGTTCCATCTGGTGATCCAGTTTTTACGACTAGTGCAGAATTGGATGGTGTGCAATTAAATTTGGTCGCAGGCGATGATGATTTCTATATGTTCTCAGAATTTTCGAAAGATAATTTTGATGTTTATACGATGACAGGACGATTTGCAAAGGATACTAATTGTCAGGACGATTGTGAAGAGTCGTTGAGTTTTTCGATTCGGAGTAGTTATATCGATTCATTTCCAAATCAAATTTTTAATATAGATCAAGCTTTAGTCTCAAATTCTAATTTAAATTATTTTTCAGATAGTAATAGTAACTCAATTGGATATAATTATTTTTTTAGTGCAGAATATTTTGATTTTGTTTCTGCAAGCCAAGCAGATAGTTTTTACTGGGAAATATCTAGTGACAGTTTTTCATTTAATACATTTTCAGATTCTTTCTCTATAGCTTATTTAGGAAATACAGATATAGATGTAAGATTAGAAATAACCTCTACAGGAGGTTGTACTAGTTATATTCAAAAGACAATTCCATTAGGTTTATTAGATGATTGTGATTTATCTGTTAATATTGAATTAGATTCATTTAATGTTCCAATTTTTTTCTTGACTCCTTCATTTGTAAATAATTCTACTGTTCCTATTAATTGGATTAACTTTAATAATCTAAATAATGATACTTTAATTTTTTTTTTAACTACGACAATTCCTCCAAGTGGTCTTTTTCTTTTTATTTCTTCCAGCGGAAATCAACAATGTTTAGTTGAACTTGGTATATGTCCAGAGTTAGGGCCAAACATGGGATTTCCTGAATCTTTTTCATTTCCAAAAATCAATTATACGGTAGATTCTTTTTCAGTAGGAGATCCAGACGAACAACTTTCTGCGGTCACCATTGAATACCAAGATGCAACAGGAACTTATAGTTCTGAATTCGCTGATAGTTTAAATTCTAACAGTACATTTACAATTACAAAAATCGAAGAGTATGACGATAATGAGATTGGAGAAAAGACGAAAAAACTAACGATTGAATACAATTGTATTTTGGGAAAAGAGGGGAGTGGAGAAACAAAAAATATTATAGGTAGAGCCGAAATTGCAGTTGCTTACCCAGATTAAAAATGTTGTAAATTTATTTTCAATTTACAGTTAGGTAGTTGTAGAGCCGTTTCATTTAATTAATGAAACGGTTTTATTTATATCACCTTTTGCGTTTGTCTTTAGTTCTTTGCAATTTCATTTTTTGACTTAAATTCTCAGAATTTTCAACCAACTGCATTAATTTATTTATCTCTTGCTTAGTGAAGTTTCGCCATTTTCCTTCTGGTAAATTTCCCAATTCAATATGCATAATTCGTAGTCGAATTAACTTCGTCACATGATAGCCGAAGTACTCACACATTCTTCGGATTTGCCGATTGAGCCCTTGAGTCAAAATAATTCTAAAAGTGTAATTACTTTCTTTTTGAACAAAACAGCGATTAGTTCTCGTATCCAAAATCGGAACGCCATTCGCCATATTTTGAATAAAAGAATTAGTGACGGGTTTGTTGACGGTAACCAAATACTCTTTTTCATGTTGGTTTCCAGCCCGTAATATTTTATTGACTACATCTCCATCGTTAGTCAGAAATATTAACCCCTGAGAGTATTTATCAATTCGTCCGACGTAGAAAATCCGTTTGGGATAATTAATAAAATCAATGATATTATCTTCCACATCTTTATCACCTGTGCAAGTAATTCCAGGTGGTTTATTGAAAGCTAAATAGATTGGTGCTTCTTTTCCTTTAAGTGGTTTTCCATCAATTTCAACCACATCACCCTCAGCCACTCGATTCCCTTTTTTAGCAATAACCCCATTGATCGTAACTCGTTGAGCATCAATAATTTTGTCAGCTTCTCGTCTAGAACAGACTCCAGAATCGCCGATATATTTGTTTAAACTAATAGAATTTGAATTGTCAGATGACATATTTTTTTTCGCAAAAGTAAGGAAAAGTAGGGAAAGGGTTTTTGATTTGAGGTGGACTTTAATTTTTAAGAATAAATTTTTCTTTTTGGAAATAAATAAAATGATTTGATGGATAAAACCTTTTTAATGAATACTTTATATATTATATTATTCTGTCTATGTTTTTTTGGGGAACTTAAGTCGTTAATAATCAGTATTTTAAAAATATGAAATAATATAAATTGGAAATGATAAATATGTATTAATTTGTTGATTATCAATTAGTTGTGAGGTAATATTTGGGTAGTTGTTACTTTTGTGAAATTTATTTTTGGTAAATGAAAAATTATTTAGCTTTAGTTTTAATTTTCAATTTAATTGACAATCTTTGCATAGATGAGATAAGAAACATACTCTTCTTTTGAAAACAACACTCTGTTCAAAAACATTTTTATAAGCTTACATCTAAGTTGGGAACCCTTAACTAAAATTTATATAAGTCACTCCTTATAAATTAGAAAAAATGATTGACAGAAAAATTAAGCGAGGTAAAGTAATATTGGCTGAACCTTTTATGATGGATACTAATTTTAAGCGTTCTGTTGTTTTAATGTGCGAACATGAAGATGATGGTAGTCTAGGATTTATTTTAAATAAATCATTAAAAATGAAAATAAACGAGTTGATTTCAGGTTTTCCAGATATTGACTCTACTGTTTATTATGGTGGTCCAGTACAAACGGATACTATACATTATATTCATAATGTAGGTCATTTATTAGAAGACAGTCAAGAGATAATTTCAGGGATTTATTGGGGAGGAGATTTTGAGAAATTAAAATCTTTGATTAATAATGAATTAATTACTAAAGATAATATTCGATTTTTTATTGGCTATTCAGGATGGTCTGAATCGCAGTTAAAAGAAGAACTAAAACTAGGTTCTTGGATGGTTGCTGAAATGAATTTGAATTATTTATTCAAGGGGGGAGAGAAAGATCTATGGAGTAAAGTGATGCAACATAAAGGAGACGTTTTTTCAGTTATAGCAAATGTTCCATCGGAAATTACATGGAATTAAATTTTTTGAAAAAAATAAAAAAGGGTCTGTTGAAATTCAACAGACCCTTTTTTATTTTAAGTGAGATTTTTTTCAAAATGTAGTTTTTTTCAAAAAAATTAGTCGTAGATAACTACAAATTTTAAACTTTTTCTAGGTGTGATTTGTAGAAAATACATAGCAGATGGTAAATCCAAATCAGCAGTATAAATTTCATAAACTCTATTTCCAGGTTTGATTTCTAATTCCTGTTCCGCAAGTATTCTTCCCGGTACATCATAAATTTTAATACTCAGGACTTGGTCAAATTCACTTGTCATCCTTAGGTTAATATTTTTTGTAGAACTTACAGGATTTGGAAAAAGAGAACAATGTTTGAAAATACATTTATTTTCAATTGTGACAGCATTCGTATAATAGATAGCTCCACCAGGCTGAATTACTTTTACTCTATAGGTTAAAAGTTCTTCGTCGTAAAGTTCATAATCTAAATATTGTAAAATCTCAAAAGAAGTATAAGGAAGTGAATCCCCAGCTACTTCTCCGATTTTTGTATAAGTTAAACTATCAAAACTAATTTCTATTTCGAAATTAACAGCTCTGGTGCCTGGAGGTATGATCCAATCTAATTGAACAGCACAATCATCTCTTTGGAAAACTTCCAACATGACAGCAGGTTGATCTAATTTGTTTTCAACAAATGTGAAATGACCAAATTTTGAAACAGTATTATTTGAAGCAAAAAAAGTTGGACTTGCACCTGTATTCATTGATTCTACTCTAGTCCATGGATTATCAAAATATCCCAATTGGACATCTTCAATATCATCAAATCCTCCAATCGTCTCATCGTATGAAAATAAAACTATGGCATTTCCTAAACCACTTTTCCTGTCCAGATTCCAATATTCTTCATCACTTACTCTATAGATAGTTTCATCAGTTGTTAGATCAAAATGACTAAAATTAAAATATTCAGAAATAAAAGTGGTGGTAGCTGTTACGCTTTCAATACCCGAAGGACGATACCTCCCACCTTTTCCAATGGGAAAAGTAAAACTCGAAACACCACTCTTTGTAGCTGGACCATTAACGTGAGAAGAATCATTCGCAAAAGAATGCGTAGCATCCGCCTGAAAAGCCATCAGGTTTAGTTGATTCGTAGTGACCAAGCCATCCAGAAAAGTTGTCTCATTGTAAATAGCAAGGCTAAAGTCTCCGGTCAAAGATAATCCCGAAGGATTATCTATTTCCAGATTGAATACTTCCATGGAATCAATCAAAAAGAAAGTTTGCGCTTGCCCCCCAACAAAACGCAATATTCCATTTCCAGTATTATTGACAGTAGCTTCGTTCCAAAAATTACCTGTCAGTCTCAAGTCTCCACTATTGGAAAAAAGAGATGATTTATTAACAATATGACCTTCAACGTGAACCAACTGGTTATTATTAATGGTCAATTGTCCATCATTAGTCAAAGTGATTTGACTGAATGTTTTATTTATTTGTAGGAAAAAAAGAGGCATGATTAGAATCAATAAATACTTTCTCATATAGTTAATTAATCTAAATAATCATACCAAAAAATGTTATCAAAATTGTAATAATTAGTTCTAATTGGCTTTAATAAATCTGCTAATATGTCTGTTCATATAGATTTGGTCACAGGTGTTTACAATAGTGGTAATATCATCTGTAAATCCGATTCGATATCTTATTGTAGGTTGAGTACCAGTAACAACACCAAGTGTCCATTGTACCCCAATAGCATTATCAGTTGTAGGATCAAAGTCTAATGTATTGGATAATTCTGTATCATTAAATGGTTCATTGATCAAATCATAATAAAAATGACTTGCATATCGATCCCAAGGATCCTCTGTCATCACAAAAGCTTCAAAAATACTACCGTCAGATGCCTCAACTCCAACAACATTATAGGGTGCGGCACCTGAAGTATAAGCTGGACCAAAATCAGATGAACCTAGATAAGTATCTAATATATGATAAACCTTAACTACCTGAGTATTGGTTGCTGAAACAACAGGAGTCATTTCTACATCAAAATATTCATTTCCATCGACATAATAGTAGACCATTTGAAATCCATAAGTATCAGAAAAATCATAAAATTCAGCAGCTATTCTCCATGGATCAAGGGTAGTTCCAGAGCCAGTAATATCAGAAACTCCACCATCAAAGTAATCAGTAAAACCGTCTAGAGCAGCACTCCAAGTTACGTAAGTATTAGACCCAACGTTCATAAATAATCCATTGTACATTTGGTCACAATTTCCACAAGTATTATTAGCTCCACGAGTTGGATTATACAATTGTCCATCTGAATTTCCATCTCTCCAAATTTGAATATCTCCATAATATCCAACTCTTAGATCTAATGGAAAAGGAGTGACATCTAAACTTAACTGATTCCAAGTGTAAAGATAAGGTTGAGCTTTAATAGTTGTATTTCCAAATAATAAAAATATAAAGAAAGTAGTGTAACAGATTTTTATAAAATGATTCATGCCTAATTTATTTTATCTAAGGTTCCTTAACAACAAAAACTATATTAATAAATGAACAATCACCAGATGCAGGAGCTATCACATCGTATACCATTAATCCATTAGCATCAATAGTTACATTATCAAAAACAGCTGTATCATAATCTAAAATATAATAATACAGTTCATCTTGTTCATAAGTAGGAATTGCTCCTGGTGCTGAAGAACTGGCAATAAATGAACCTGATTGTCCTGTAAATAAATTAACATAGGTATCATGTAAGTCTAATTCCAAATCAGTATCAATTGCATCTGCAACAATAGCAATTGCAGGCGGATAAAATATTCTTGAGCTCTTTGCTGTATTCATTTCCATTACATCGCCATTTGGATCTACTCCCAATAAATAGACAGCTGTAGTGTCTTCGTAATTCCCAGGAGTTTCACCATAATCAGAGAACCGAACTTGCCCACCTTCCACATCAAGTATGGCATCAGGAGTGGTTGTACCAATTCCTAAACTTCCGTCTGCTTGGATAATCATATCTGCAGTCGCATCGAAAGTTAAATTATTTCCATTCATACCAACAGTTCTATTTCCTCCAAGTGTACCGTTAGCAGTATAAATATTATCACTACTTCCGCTACCACTTCCTCCGCTACCTCCATTGGTGGAAAACAAACTGAGATTCATGAATCTGACAGTAACATCAGAACCATCTTCAACATTTTCAATCCAAAGTTCTACATAATCATTTGTACTTAGCTCTACTGTTCCTGTTATAGTTGTTGAGTTTAACTCATTATTTCCGTCATCTTCTCTGAAATGGGTCGCAGCATTAATGGAAGGGACATCAGCACCATTTTTACGAATAGAATAATATATTTGTCTTCGATTATTATCAACTCGTGCAGAAATATTACACGATACAAAAAAAGTTTGTGTTTCTGATCCTGTATACCTAAGACGGTTATCAGCAGGCATATCTACATCTACTGCATTGATTAATGTGGTTTCCCCATCTGCTTTGACTGGTACACCTGTAGAAAGACTCGTTTCATCATCATCCCCATCGGCAATGTAGATAGTTCCAATAGCACCACTAGTTGAACCACCTAAAGTCGAAGGATCCACTTCAATAATGTCCCCATCAGAATCAACTGCAAGAATATAACTTGTAGTTCCTGTAACAGTTCCACCTCCATAATCAGAGAATTTTACTGTCCCTCCATCCACATCTAATTTAGCATCAGGAGAAGTTGTTCCGACCCCCAAATATCCTGAAGGCATAATAGCAATATCATCTTGATAAATACCAGCGACATCATTTTCTGTACCAATTACTAAGAGTGAATTTTCACTTGTTGAGCCATTACCACTTCCATCATCTGAATATTCAATATATCCATAATCACTTCCTGCATTTGCTGCACTTTCAAAAACAATAGAATTAGCTCCACCTGAAGTTGTATGCTCTAAAAAAATAGTTCCATTAGTTGCGCTAGCAGAAGTACCAAGTCCTGGTTCAGTTATGTGTAATGGATTATTAGGATTAGTATTTCCAATACCTACATCACCACCAGATTCAATTACAACATCTCCAGTACCTGTGCCATCAAAGGTTAAATTATTTCCATCCATTTCTACAGTTCGATCCTCACCTAGCGCACCATCAGCTGTATATATATTATCACCACTACCGCCTCCAAGAGTCGATGGATCAACTTCAATTATGTCACCATCAGTATCAACTGCAAGAATATAACTTGTTGTTCCCGTAATTGTACCGCCTCCGTAATCTGAAAATCTTACTGTTCCACCTTCTACATCAAATTTTGCATCAGGTGAAGTTGTTCCAATTCCTACGCTACCATTATTATTTCCATCTAATGTCATTACATGTTCCGTGCCTACATCTGAACTCGCATCCGTTCCTTGATTCCAAATATAAAAATCCAAAGAATTTCCTACAGGACTTCCTGAATTATGTCTTGATTTTATAGAATGTCGATAATCAGCACCACTATTATAACTGAATTGTAATTGATCATTGGTAAAAGTATTTGAAGAATTACCATTTCTAAATAAACTAACTCCATTGACATCAAAGTCTTGAGAAGGAGCCGTTCCTATCCCTACATCACCATCAGCTTGAATAATGACATCACTTGTCCCATCAAAAGTTAAATTATTTCCATCCAATTCAACTGTTCTATTTCCATCAAGTGTTCCATTAGTAGTATAAATATTATCATTAGTAGCAGTCGCTAATTCGGCTAAAGCTCCTTCCACATTAGTAGAAGTGAAATTGCCTCCAGCGTCAGTTATATTTACTTCGGTAGCGGTTTGATCATCTGTGTTGGTAACTAAAGGAGTTTCAATTACATCACCATTGACATCAACACCTAAAAGGAAAGTTTGAGTTCCAGTATTAGTTCCAGCTCCATAATCTGAGAAACGGACTGTTCCATTTTCCACATCAAGTTTTGCATCTGGAGTAATTGTTCCGATACCCACATCACCTCCTGATTCTACAATGAAATCACCTCCTGAATAGGTACCATTAGCTGCTCCTGTAGCGTTTAGTAGCATACCACCTGAAGACCAAATTTGATTATCACTAATTTGTACCCCCCATTCTGGCGCTCCTTCATCAGACTTTCTTCCAGAAATCCAATACTCATTTCCGTTAGGATTAGTACCTGTATTTGCTAATTCAATTAAACTAAACCCTTCATCTGAGTCATTGATAGTTGCATTTTTATGAACTTTTAATACGGAACTGTGATCTTGTCCACCTCCTCCAACATCATTATCAATGATGGAAAAAACATCTTTTTCGCCCGTTAAAACATTGGAAGATTCAAATAAGAAACCATTAATATTATCTTGGTTGGCTACATGTAATTGACCTGTAGGACTTGCTGTTCCAATTCCTACATCACCGTCTGCTTCTATAATAACATCACCAGTACCATCGAAAGTTAAATTATTCCCATCCATGGTCATGGAACGATTCCCGGTTAATGTTCCATCTGTATTATAGATATTATCTTGGAAACCATTAGCAGCTAAATCAACTTCTATAACATCACCATCCGCTTGTACCCCTAGTAATCTTGCAGGCGAAGCTTCATCATAAGTACCAGTTCCATAGTCAGTAAATCGAACATTTCCTCCACTAACTTCCAATTTAGCATTAGGAACATGTGTACCAATACCAAGGCTACCTGAATTCCTTCCAGAAATAGTCATTACACGAGAAGATGCTAAATCACCTACTGCATCAACTCCAAATTGCCAAACAAAGAAATCTAATCCATTATAGGAGTTATTAGTATTACTGTGTCTAGATTTGATAGCATGTCGATGATCAGTTGATCCATCATATCCAAATTGTATTTGTCCATTATTACCAGAATTATTCCAGCTACTACCATTTCTAAAAAGTCCAATACCATTAATATCAAGATTAGTAGTAGGTGATATTCCTCCTATCCCTACATCTCCATCAGCTTGGAATACAATATCTCTAGTTGCATCAAAAGTTAACGAATTACCATCCATACCAACAGTTCTATTAGCTGTAAGATCATCATCTGTATTATAGATATTATCTTGAAGACCGTCAGCAGATAAATCTACTTCTACAATATCCCCATCTGCCTGTACCCCTAATAACCTTGCAGGAGAAGGTTCATCATAAGATCCTGTACCATAATCAGTAAAGCGAACATTCCCTCCGTTAACTTCAAACTTAGCATTAGGAACAATTGTACCGATACCAACACTTCCCGAGTTTGCACCTGAAATAGTCATTACTTGAGATGAGGCTAAATCACCAACAGCATCTACTCCTACTTGCCAAACATAGAAGTCTAATCCATTATAATTATTATTCCCATTATTGTGTCTAGATTTAATCCCATGCCTATAAGTATCTGTTGAGTTAAATCCAAATTGGATTTGTCCATTTCCTCCACCAGACCAAGAAGCTCCGTTTCTAAAAAGTCCAATACCATTAACATCAAGATTAGTAGTAGGAGATATTCCTCCTATCCCTACATCTCCATCAGCTTGGAATACAATATCTCTAGTTGCATCAAAAGTTAACGAATTACCATCCATACCAACAGTTCTATCAGCTGTAAGATCATCATCAGTATTATAAATATTTTCTTGGAGACCTTGTGCAGATAAATCCACTTCTACAATATCACCATCCGCTTGAACTCCTAATAATCTAGCAGGCGAAGCTTCATCATAAGTACCAGTTCCATAATCAGTAAATCGAACATTTCCTCCATTTACTTCAAATTTAGCATTAGGTGAAGTAGTACCAATCCCAAGGCTACCTGAATTCCTACCAGAGACAGTCATTACTTGAGATGAAGCTAAATCACCAACTCCATCAACGCCTACTTGCCAAACATAAAAGTCTATTCCATTATAAGCATTATTACTATTGTTATGTCTAGTTTTGATTGTATGTCGATAATCATCTGTTCCATTAAAACCGAATTGGAGTTGACCATTTCCTCCACCAGACCAAGGTGCGCCATTTCTAAAAAGCCCAGTACCATCTACATCAAATTGAGTACTGGGGAGTGCAACACCAATACCGACATCACCATCTGCTTGAATAATGATATCGTTAGTTCCATCGAAAGTTAAATCATTTCCGTCCAAACCAACAGTTCTATTAGCTGTAAGATCATCATCAGTATTATATATATTATTAAGAGCATCTGCTGAAGGAACAAAATTGGTTCCGTTCCAAGTAAGAACATCTCCATTTGAAGGAGTAGTAGTAGTAACATCCACATCAGAGTGAACACCTACAGAACCATAAATATCAGGTTCAATTTCAGCAATAGCGGCTTGGACATCAGTTGCTACGATTGTGCCAACTGGAGTGAAAGGGACTTCTGATGCATTTTGGTCATCAGTATTAGTATCTTGAACAAGAACCCAGATGGTTCCATTCCAATAATAATGTTCGTTAGTAGCCTGAACAAATACTTTTTTACAATCATAAGCATTTGTAGATGGATCAAAAGCATTCATAGTTGCTACTGTAGCAAACTCACAAGTGCCCCATCCTCCAACTGCTTGAGAGTTGGATTTGAATGCGTATAACACTAAAAAAATCAGGGGGATAATTTTTTTCATGAAATTAAATTTCTAAAAGAATAAGACTTAGGCAAACTATTATTCGCAAATTTTTCTCATTTTAAGCTAAATAATAGATTGCAAAATTGTTTGTTTAAAAAAGGGTTTCGAAGTTGTCTTTTTGCAAAAACAACCTCGAAACTCTTATTTACGAAACTTTTAATTATTAGTTGCTAATAAAGAAAAGTACTCCTACACTTGATGTTGCAGGCATTCCAAAAGTATTGTTATCTGCTGCTCTAACAAGTCCTTCTTCACCAGCACCAAGTGCCGCTGCTGCTGCATTTAATTCAGTAATGTTAGCTACCGTTGGAATGTTTGACATATCCAAAGGTGTTGTAGTTCCATCAGTAGTTGTAATGTCAATTGTACCATCTGTATTGACAGCAATGTCTTCAACAACATTTGTCCATGTTAAATTACCTGCACCATCTGTTACTGGTACTCCTCCTGCATTTCCTACAGTAGCCGCTCCTGTTACAGCAACTTCATAAACTGGAGCCGTAGCTGTACCAGTATTTGTTACTGTAATACTTGGATCTGCATTAGTTACATCTGTTAATGTTGCAAGAGCAGAAAGATCTACATTAGTTGCGTCACCATCAAGATCCGTAAAAGTCAATGTACTTGTACCTGGAGTAAATGAGATGGTTGCATCTGACTCAAATGATAGAGTTGTAACACCATCAGTTGTAGAAGCTGTTAATTCATCATCTCCAGCAGTAACAATGATACTAGTAATTGGATCAGCAACAGCAGAGATATCTACTGCAATCCAATGCGTACCTGGAGTAGGTAAAGCTACAAAATCAGTACCTGCTGGGTCATAGAAGTATGCAACTTGATTGTCTGCATCATACGCTACATTACCTTCATTTTCAGTAACTGTATTCAATGATAAATTTACGTTTGGATCTCCAGTAACATGAATGATACCAGCACCACCCTCAATGGCTTGTCCAAAAACTGTTGCTCCCATAAAACAGAAAGCTGAAAGCATTAATAAAATTTTCTTTCTCATAATCAAGAATTGTTTAAAAAGTGTTTTAGATAAAAAAATAAAAATTTAATAGTATAAATAATTGAGATTTGCATCTCAGAAATTCCAAATAGGTATATAGTTTGAAGAGAAAAAAAGAAGACAGCTGATGTTTGTTAAAACATCAGCTGTCTATAAATAATGAAAGATGATTATTGAAAGAAAAGTATATTAATTGCTTTTCAATGGAAAAACTGTTTTATCGTGTGTTGATTACATTCCTTCGTATAAAGTAATGATACATCCGCTACATCCAAATACGCCCTCTGGGTCAGTATAAAAGGATTCGCCATCGACAAGACCTGATGCTCTTGCTTCACTAATAGATTTAAAAGTTCCTTTAGGCAATTTGCTAGATAAAGCTTCAATTGCTTCTTGAACATTTTCCTCTATAAATCCATTATCATCCACATCAAAATTTGGACTTAATGGTACCTCAGAAGCATTTTGAAGCTCGTTAGTATTACTTGAATCGTAAGTAAAATTAACGTAGTCTAAAAAATTTTCCTTAGGTAGGTATCGGATCACTCCAGACGCAGGATCAACAACTACAAAAGCAGAGTCACCTTGCATTATTTGATTCAAATTTTCAAACTTAACTGGATCCTCATTTGGATCCAAAGGTTTTACGTGTAAAGTATTCGTAGGACTATCAGTACCAATTCCCACTTGGGCTTGTACTTGATTGAAATAAAAGGAGGTGAAAAGGAATAGGGTAATCCCTAATATTTTTCTCTTTTTCATGGATTGTGTATTTAATGGTTATATATATATGTTATAAAAAACCATGCCACTGGGAATAAAATAATTAACATATGAAATAATATTTGTTATTTTTTTATATGAAAACCTATTGTTTATTAATACTCTGATGGTTTTATTTAAAAAAAAATCTAAAAAGTAGAAATAGATTATCTCCTCAAAAAAACTATTTCTACTTTTGCGTTTATGATTTCAGCAAATAACATTTATATCAAATATGGTGACCGAGTTTTATTAGATAAAATCAATCTTGTGATTGGTGACAAAGATAAAGTTGGTTTGGTGGGGAGAAATGGATCAGGGAAATCTACTATTATGAAAGTAATAGCTAGTTATATTAATCCAGATTCAGGAGAAGTTATCATTCCTGGCGGAAAGACGATTGGCTATCTTCATCAAGATATGGATCTTCCCAAAGGCAAAACTGTCATGGAAGAAGCTCTTACTGCTTTTGATGAGGTTAAAAAATTAGAAAAAAGGTTAGTAGAACTAAATGAAGAAGTAGCCAATCGAACAGATTATGAATCAGATGGTTATTCTAATTTGTTAAATGAGTTATCAGAATGCGGTGATCGTTTCCATATTCTTGGTGGAGAATCAATGGAAGCAGATGCTGAAAAAGTACTCAAAGGACTAGGCTTTAAAAGCTCAGATATGAGCAGATTGACTGATGAATTTAGTGGAGGCTGGCAAATGAGAATTGAATTGACTAAAATGCTTCTAAAGCATCCCGATTATTTATTATTAGATGAGCCTACTAATCACCTTGATATTGAGTCTATTATTTGGTTAGAGAAATTTTTGAAAAATTATTCTGGAGCTGTAGTAACTATTTCTCACGATAAGCAATTCTTGGATAATGTAACTAAGCGAACAATCGAATTAGAGTGGGGAAAATTATTTGACTACAAAGCATCTTATACTGATTTTGTGAATTTAAGAATTGAACGAAGAGAAATTCTTGAGCAAGCTTACAAAAATCAACAAAAAGTTATTGCTGAAAAAGAACGAACGATTACTCGATTCATGGCTAAGGCGACCAAAACTAAAATGGCGCAAAGTATGAAAAAGCAATTAGATAAAGTCGAACGAATCGAAATTGATTCTGCTGATAATCGCTCAATGGTTTTAAAGTTCCCACCAGCACCTCGCTCTGGACAAGTTGCAGTTGAAGCAAATAATGTCTGTAAAAATTATGGAAGTCTTGAGATTTTAAAAGACATTAACTTAAAATTAGATCGAGGAGATCGAATTGCTTTTGTAGGACAGAATGGTCAAGGAAAAACTACTCTAGCAAGAATGCTAGTTAATGATTTGGCAGCTACTTCTGGCGAGATTAAGTTAGGTCATAATATTGAAATTGGATATTATGCGCAAAATCAAACTGAAGCATTAGATTCAAAAGCCACTTTATTGGAAACAATGGAAAATGCAGCTCCTGCTGAGATGCGAACAAAAGTTAGAAGTATTTTGGGTGCTTTTATGTTTAGTGGGGAAGATGCGGAGAAAAAAGTTTCTGTACTTTCAGGAGGTGAAAAAGCTAGAATGGCAATGGCTTGTTTGTTACTTCGTCCATTCAACTTGTTAGTATTAGATGAGCCGACCAATCATTTGGACATCAATTCTAAGGAAATTTTGAAGAGTGCGTTGCAAGATTATGACGGAACCATGATTATTGTTTCGCATGATCGAGATTTTTTAGCAGGTTTGACCAATAAGACATTAGAGTTCAGAGATAAACAATTGCATACTTACCTTGGTGATATTAATTTTTATTTGAAAAAAAGAGCTATGGATAATATGCGAGAGGTTGAAATGGCGACCAAAGCAAAAGCACTCGAAGCTCAAAAATCAGGCAAACCTGAATTAGATTACGAAACCAAAAAACGGCTTCAAAGAGCAGTTCAAAATGCGGAAAGAAAAATCGAAAAGCTGGAAGAAAAAATTGCAGAATGGGATCTGAAAATGGCAACTGCTGAATTCTACGAGCAACCAGATCATCAAAAGCAAATTGAAAAATATCAAGATTTAAAAAAGGATTTAGACAAAGCAATGGAAGATTGGGAAAATGCTCAATCGGAGTTAGAGTAAAATAAAGCGAGATTTTCCTGATTCAGATTTTTTTTTAGAATAAAATTTAATTCTGGATCAGGAAAGGAAAGTCTAGCTACGGAATATTTCGTTTAAAAAAAACAAAACCATTCCTACTTCCGACTTTTTTAATATCATCAAATTTCCTCAACCCTCCATCATTATTCACTTTAGTTACAAAGTAAACATCCCGATCAATTTCTCCTTCTGTCAACCATTTATAACTTCGATTCTCTTTTCTCAAACCATCTGGTTTTTTTGTATAAAATAAAGGAGCATAACTTTTGAAGCCGATATTTTTTACATAAACATTTTTTCCCTCCAAGGATTTATAAAATTCAATTACGGCATTTTGAGAGTAGCCTTCAATTTTATTTATAAAAAATATTAAACTCAGCGTAATAAAAATAGCACTTCCTCCAAAAAGAATAACAATACTTTTACGGAAGGAATATTTTTCCCAAAAACCTTTCTTCCAAAAAATCAAAACGGAAATTATAGTAGTTGTAAAAAGAAATACTCCAGGAATAATATCCCAAAATGACCAAGTAATTTCAGCCTCTAAATTTCCCAAAGCAAATAAATCTTTTGCGAAAAGCGGTCTCAATATTTCAATATTTTTTCCAACAAAAGGCAAAGCCATAAAAATACTTGAAATCAAAAAGCCAAAAAATAACAATACAATTACAATTTTTGAATTTAGCCTTTTTTTATCTTGCGAAATAGCAAAAAGATAAGTAGCCGATAAATAAGTCAAAGGAAAATAGCAGAGTGAAGAGTAATGGACTATTTTAGATTGGACAATCGAAAATAAAATAAGTACAACCCAAAATAAAATCACCATCCATTTTCGAAAATCAATTTGCCATTTTTGAGAATCAGAATCGAGTAGGAGTGGAGACTTCCAAAGTGCTGGAATCGCAAAAATAGAAGCTGGAAAACATCCGAGCAAAAGTACCACAAAATGATAACCTGGAAATCCTCCATGACCTGCATCTGGTGTGCTAAATAAACGAATTTGATAGGTCGTAAATTCTTTAATAAACCAACTTCCATTCATGATCCATTCTACTCCAAACCAAAGTGCAGTTACTAAAATCGTCGAAAAACCATAAATCAAAAGTTGGGAAATAGTAAAGTATATTTTGAATTTTACACTTACCCAATAAACAAACCCAGTCAAACCAACTAACAAAATGGCAGCAGGCCCTTTGGTCAAAACTGCTAATCCTAACAATACTCCTCCAAAAAATAATTGCTTATTTTTATTAGTGAATAATTTTACTTGTCCAGGATTTTCTTTATTTGAAAATATTAAAATTAAGAAATATAAACTACTGAAAATCAGTAAGTTAAACCATGGATCAATAATGCCAGATCGAAAGTATAAATGCGGTAATATCGAACCTAAATAAGTCAAAACCCAAATCCATCCGAAAGATCGACCATGTAGTCTTTTTCCAATAGAAAATAAAAAAAGTAGGGTAACAATTCCACAAATCGCATTCGGGAATCGAGCAGCAAATTCATTCACTCCAAAGAGTTTCATTGCTAACACTTGCATCCAAATAAACAAAGGTGGTTTTTCCCAAAAAGGTAAGTAGTCAATTTGTACATGAAAATAATCACCCGAAATAATCATCTCTCGTGCAGCTTCAGCGAAGTTAATTTCATCCCAATCAAACAAATGTACACCACCCAAAAATGGGAGATAAAATATAATTCCTAACAATACAATTACAAAATAATCTTTTTTTAAACTCCCCATTTTCTTAATTGATTCAGTACTGCTCGAAAGTCTTTTGGAAGTTCTGCTTCGAATGAAATGGACTCATTTGTCGAGGGATGATTGAAAGTTACTTTTGCGGCGTGAAGGGTTGTGCGACTCATGAGTGGTCTTTCTTCGAGGACATCCTTGCCTCTGCGATATTTTTTCATTTTTACTTCTGACAATAAAAATGCATCCTTTCGACCATACAAAGAATCAACGGCTAAAGGATACCCGATCACTTCAAAATGAACTCTAACTTGGTGCGTTCTTCCTGTTTTGATATTCGCCTCGACCAATGTATAATTTTTAAATCGTTCTACCACTTGGTACAAAGTCAAAGAAGGTTTCCCTCTGCTAGCAATGATCATTCGACCTTTGTCTCGCATATTATTCGCAATCGGTTGATTAATTTCTCCTCGGTCTTTATGGACTGTTCCTTCGACTAGAGCGAGGTAAATTTTGTCTACTGTCCTAGCTTCAAATTGCATACTTAAATTCCGATGAGCAGCTGCATTTTTTGCAAAAATAATTACACCACTAGTTTCTTTATCCAAACGATGAACAACAAAAACATCCTCTAGTTTATTTTTTAAGAATGTAGTAAGGTTAGGTCGCTCCGCAACAAAGCGATCAGGAATAGTTAGATAATGAGCTGGTTTATTTAAAACAATGATATCATCGTCTTCAAAAATAATGGAAGGTTTGTTTTTCATGAAAGTTAAATTGTAAGAAGCAGACGACCACGTTTTTATCTGCTAGAATAAAAGTATTTTTAAGAAAAAGGCAACTAAAGCAAAGAACACCATTCCCAATGCCATCAGCTCAAAAATTCTATTGGCTTCGGTCATGCCATATTTTTCTTTATCTTCTTTACTTGGTTGAAACATAAATTTTAAATTTTGTTTTCTACGATTTCCCAAACTTGCTGGACTCTTGCTTCCCAAGTATTTGAGTTGGCAACGGCTACACATTTTTGGATTTTTTCTGGCGTATTTTCTTCTATCGCTTTGTCGATTAAATTTACGAATTGATCTTCACTTTCAGCAATATGAATTACTTCTTTAAACGTTCGAATGTCTTCTGAAAAATTGGTTGCAATCACCGCTCGACCTGCTGCGAGGTATTCATTTATTTTTAAAGGATAAATACTTTTGGTCAAGGTATTTAGCAAAAACGGAATAATCGCCACATCCATATTTTGAAGATATGGAGGTAAATCTCGAATATCTTTACTTCCCGTAAATATAATGTTAGGCATTTTATCCATTTCTAACTCATAGACTTCATTATTGTTAATTGGACCAACAAGCAGTAAAGTTTTATCAGAATGAACCTCTGCTATTTTTTTCATCAAAGGATAATTTACTCGCAGCTCATCTAAGTTTCCTACGAACCCAATAATTTTAGTATTGATATTTTTGATTTCTTCGGGCTTATCAAATTTTTCATTTAAAGTCCTTTCAAAAATATCAATGTCCGCAGCATTGTGCACGATATGAATTTCGTTCGCATCTTTTTTCCAAATATTTTTTAACTCTCGTGAAGTTACGATTGTCACATCTGCATTTTGTACTGCATTTCTTTCAAGATCAAAACCATGTTTGACTGTGTAATCATTTTGAGAAATATCATCAATGCATTGGTAAATATTTAACAATGGACTGAATTCATCCTTTGGCAAGTACCCCGCATAAAATGGATTGTAGCAATTCATAAAAATATAATCTTTGATATTATTATCCTTGATTACTTTCTTTATGGTGTCTAAAACCTTTCGATTATTTCGAGCTCGCATCTTATTATAAACTCCTCCTTTACTCAAAAAATTAATTGGTGGAACCATTGGTGGCAATGCAGCTAAGAAATTATTCTTGTTAGGCGAGTTTTCCAATTGAGGAGGATGTTCGTAACGCATCCGATGCATAAATAAATCTGACTTTCTTTCCTGTGTAAATTGATCTCCGTATCGAGTGACAAAGTCTCGATAAGAATATGGAGGGTTAATATAAAATACTCGATTGTTTTTGATGAATTCTTTGGAAAAAGAAAACGAAACAGAAGAGTAGGGATGATCCCAAGGAAAAAGAGTGAAGTAAATTATGTCAATATCTTTTCGCATCATTTTTTTTTACGGTGAATGTTTAACCATGTTTCTATATTTTATTTTTATCATATAGGCACATAGAAAACATCGTTTTTATTTTGAAAATGTCCTATCGAGACCTATGTTTTCTATGTGGTGGAAATAAAATATATATACTTAAGGCTTATTTCTTTTTCAAAAATCCTTGAACGGTAGTCCATAAGTTTTTATAAAACCAAGGAATCAATGCAATCGGTCGCCAAGGTCGAACACCATACCATTTATAAAAGAATGACATTTGAATTATAAACATCACCGAGTAGGTCAGAAGTGTTCCGTAAACTGCTCCCATGATTCCAAATTCTCTGATCAATAGATAATTAAAAATGATATTCAAAATCAGTCCTAAAATAACAAACCTAAAATTGATTTTTGGTTTACCTATTGAGTCCAATATAGTTCCAAATTGTAACGCAAACGGAACAAATAAAGCAAAGAAAATGGTCACTCTTAAAATTGGAACAGAATCTAAATATTGTTCTTTTCCCAAAATTACAACTACAATCTCAGCGAACAAATAGATGAAAATCATAGCAGGAATAATTAATCCTAGAATCGCTGCTACTGATCTTTCATACATTTCTCGAATGCCTTCTTTTCCTTGTTTAAGGGAGTTCTTAGCATTTTGAGGAAACACAACCGCAGCTATTGAAATGGCAGGAATATCCACCAAGTTTGTTATTCGAATTGCTACTTCGTATAATGAAATAGCATCTACGCCAACCATTGTTCCAAGCATAGTTCGATCTGTAAACTTATAAATGATGGTGCTTAGATTTGAACCAAATGTAAATTTCCCAAAATGAAATAATTCTTTTACCCATTTCCAATCTATTGTTTTGGAAAAGGCTAAATATTTTTTTACAAAAAAATACCCAACGATACTTGCGGCACTCGCTGCAATGATTAAAAACAAAGACATTTCAAAGATATCAATTGTTATTCCATTCCAATATTTGTAAAATATATAAATAAATAATGCTCCCTTATAAGTTAAACTCGACCAAAAAAATCCTTTGAAATCGAGATTCGCTTGTAAAATATAATTGAATTGTAAAAATGGAAGCAACGCAATAGTAGTCAAACTATAATAATAAAACATTTGAACTAGCTCAGGATATTCGGGATAAAAGTAAGAAGTGACTGGCTGAATAATTGTAAAAATAAGAATGATAACTATAAAGGTGAGTGCTAAGGCATTGAATAAAGAGGCTGTATTAATTTTTGGTTTTTCCTCTTCTGGCGAAGTGGTTAAGTATCGGATAAGTCCATTTTGAATCAATCCAGTTCGACTTACTTCGATGACAGCGGCAAGAATTAAAAACTGAATCCATAGACCAAATTCTTCTTTTGAAACAGCCCGTAATAATAAGAACATATTACCAAAACCGATAAATTGACCGAAAACACGTTCCAATACCGAATAACTCCCTGACTTGATCCAATAAGATTTTTCCCCTTTGCTCATGTGTTTATTAGTGAAGAACTATGAGTGATAAGTGATAAGTGTGCGTTAAAAAAATACTCCCCACTTTATCACTAATAACTCATCACTTCAAAATACGTTAATTCAAATTTTTAATGTTAATCTTATTCAGAATTGAACCGAAGAATTTATCTTCTTTGCTCAATAAATAATCAATTGATTCTTTATCTACATCTTTGATTTCTGACTCAGCTGAGAAGACTGCGATGATTTTATCAGCAAATCTCACCAACTCACGAGTATCAGAATATTTGTTCAATGAAGCACCTTCTAGAAAAATATAGTCATAATTTTCTTTTAAGTCGCTAATGAAATTTTGGAAATCACGACCAGCAAAAAACTCAGAAGGAGAGTGACTTGTTCCTCTATTTCCAATAATATCAACATTGTCCAAATTGAACATATTATTAATTTTTTTAGCTTCAAATTGATCTGCCAAATTATTCTCTCCAATCAAACGAGTATGTAAAAGATTGTCTTGAATTTTTTCATTGGACATTCTCGTCAAAGTATTATTTTTAAAATTAGTATCAATTAAAAGTATTTTTTTATCCTTCAAAGTTAATGCGTACGCCAATGTTAAGATTAAAAACGTTTTTCCTTCTCCTTCTTTTGTACTAGTAACTAGGAACGTTGAGGCATTTGATTCTTCAAAAGCATAACGTATTTTTCGCAGCGATTCTTTGAAGTTTTCCAAGTTAGCATTAGTCGAAAATGAGGCAAACAATTGCTTTAAATCTAGGTTGCTATCTTTTACTTTATTCAATGAACCTATCAAATTCAAATTAGTAAACTTGCTAAATTGATTGGGTGTATTCAAACTTAAATCAAACAATGCCAACAAAAATAAAAGTACCGTTGCCAACGAACCAGTCACCAAGCCAGCAAAACCTGCCATCAAATATTTGTTATCTGGAATAGGATTTTCTGGCGTATCTGCCCAATCTAAAGGTTCCAATTTAAAAGAAGAAGAAATCGTTTTAAACTGAGATTCATTCACTCTGTCCAAAGTACTTTTGTATTCTTTTCTAGCAATCTCAATTTGATCATCGAGACTTTTAGTGTAAGCCTCGTCATTAATGTAGGCATTTCTTTGTCCTCTTAATTTGTCCAACTCATTATTGACGGATAGTATAGTTTCTTGAGCCAAAGTCAATTCAGATTCGGCGGTTACTCTTTTGGAAAGAAATTCATCATCTTGATCCATTGTACCAGGATCATCCTTACTTTTTTCTTTAGCAATTCGCTTGATTTGTTGAGCTCTTGCTACCTTTGCTAATTCAATTTGACTTTTAAGATTGTTATCTTGTTGTCCAGAAGAGATATACTGGTCATTCAGTTTTTTGATTCTAGCATCTAGGTTAATGATAGCTTTAGAATTTAAAATACTGCTAGATTTTGTTTCTAATTTATAACGATCATTATCATTTAGGTAAGATCCTAAGTTTTTTATGATAGTCCGATTAGCATTTACTTTTCTATTAGCTTCCTCTAATTCTTTTTCCAAATTGGCAATTTGGTTTAGCGTCTCCTCTGACTGAACTCCTATGTTCAAAATCCCTTTTCCAGATTTATAATTTTCTAATTCTTTTTCCAAACCTCGAAGTTTATTACCTCTAGTTTTTGCTAATTTATCGTATTCGTAATAAGTCTCCAAATCTCCTTTACTTTGAGCAAGTTGATGATATGGTTTAAGAATTTTACAAAATTGATTAACTGCAAAAGAGCAAGCTTTCGGATTCTCATCCACATATTTAATTTCTAAGGCATCCGTTTCTCCATCTCTTTTTACATAGAATTTTTCCTTTTTTAAATAATCAACATCATACTGATATGCTTTTGCCACTTTTCTATAAATTCGATCAGATTCTTCGTCCAATGCACTATTCAATGTATCGATTCGACCTTGCAAAACTCCAGCAAGTGCTTCTAAGTCAGCTTGGGAATATCCAATATCACTTGGTCTTATTTTTTTGAAAGGAGGGTCATTACTAGTTGAATCTGCAAAAATATCATGAACTAATAATTCATAACTCAAGAATCGAGTTGTTTTATTGGTAGTGATAAAACTAATCAAATTGGCAAAACTAATTTCTACCTGCATCTTTTGAACAAACGGACTATTTTCATTCATGTTGATCCCTGTAAACTCTACAATTCCAGTAGGAATCGAAGCTTTTGCATCATACATTTCAGCCTGTTTGTCCACAAAATAATAAGTAGCCAAGGCAGTAATTATCATTGGAATAATGATGAGCCACTTTCGTTTTTTGATTACATTAAAAAAGTATTGAATATCCATTTCGTTGTTTTTCTATAGTAATATGTTATAATTGGAAAAATTATAAAGTTTCCAACATTAAAAAAAATGAAATCGGAATAGGAAACATAAGTTATAATGGATTGAATCGTGCAGAATTAGGGAGCGCAAAAATAATTTTTTTTGCCTAAAAAACCTAATTTTTTGGGGAAGGAGAACCTTTGTTGAATTAGCCGCAAATTAGTATATAATTCGCTGATAATCAACAGATTGTTAGGGTATTTTTTAAATAATTAGAAAATATATATAACGACCTTAAATCCTCCAATATTAAAGATTATAAAAAATCCTTAAAATGTCATTTTCAATTTTAAATTCTTCCTTAGATGAAACGGGAATTTGTGGTGCAAGGATTCCTTTTTTCAAATATTTATTTCCTTCAAAGATTCTAGCTTCTTGCCATAAATTTTGATCAATAAAAGATTGTAATAATTGTGCACCTCCTTCTACCAATAGTGTCCCAATTTTTTCTTGATGTAGTTTTTTAAGAAGATTTTTTAATAAATGATCATCAAAGGGAATTTTAATTTGGGAAATGTTTTTTTGAGAAAAGGTACGAGAGCGGTTTTCAGTAATTTGCCAAGTCGGTAATCCATCCGAAAAAATATGGAGATCTTCAGGCAAGTCATTATTTCTATCCAAAACAATTCGTAAAGGATTTTTTCCAAAATATAATCTGTTGGTTAATTTGGGATTGTCTTGTCGAGCAGTATTTGTCCCAATCATTATCGCATTTATTTCACTCCGCCATTTATGAACTAAGGTTTTTGAAAAATGATTAGTGATCCAAATACTTTTATTTTTTTGACCAATAAATCCATCTTTTGATTTTGCATATTTTAAAATCACAAATGGGGAATCTCTCTCCACATAGTTTGTTCGATATTGCACCAATTTATTTCCTACTTTTTCTAAAATTCCTGTGAGGACTTCTACACCATTTTGTCTTAATAAATCAATTCCATTTCCTGAAACTTGTGGCGTTTTGTCAATGGAAGAAATAATCACTTTTGGAATTTTCGATTTTAGAATCAAAGAAGTACAAGGAGGTGTTTTTCCAAAAAAATTACATGGCTCAAGAGAAACATAAATTTCAGATTGGGTTAAATATTTTAGATCATTTTTTTTTACACTACCGACTGCATTGACCTCTGCATGAGGTTGCCCAAAACCTTTGAAATATCCCTCTCCGATAATTCTATTTTGAAAAACTATAACTGCTCCAACCATAGGATTTGGGACTGCTGAGCCTTCTGCCAATCGAGCTAAGTCAAATGCTCTGCGGATAAATAATTCTTGCTTTTTTGAAAAAACAGTTGCCATTTGAAAATAAAAATTTTAATTTTTTTTTGAAAAACAACAAAGTTACTTTTTCTTTTTTAAGAAAAAATATTTTGGAAATATATTGTTATTTTTGAGAAAGTAAATTTACAATTATATTGTTATGTGTTGAATTCATTAATGTAACAATATATTTTCATTTTGATAAAAAACAAAAGTAGGAAATTAATAATTTGTTGAAAATAATTTATAACTTTACTTTGTAACAATAAATACTCTTTTGGATTTTTTGTTTTGTTAAGTCAATAAAATAAGAAAAATAGTTTTTGGTTTTTGTAACAAAACAATTACATTTTCGTTTTTTTAAACAAATTATAAAATAATTCCAAATATATTTCATGGATTTTTTTTTGTAATTGTATTGTTTTTAGTATTTGTTTTAATTTATTTAATCATTAAAAAAATAACAGCGTGGCTCATAAAATCAACCTTCGAAATTCTAGCGAAAAAGTTATCCTTGATGATAAAGGATATAAATTTCTGACAACTGATAAGTATCTAAGTGGTATTGACATAGTTACTAGACTTAGAAAACACTCTAGCGGGTGTGCTGTTTTTCAAAGAACTCAAAAACAGAAAAAAGGTGGTTACAAGACGGAGACTATTTATTTACATAAATTGATCGCAGAGAAATTTATCAAAAAAGGAAGATCTAAAACGAAAGGATTGGTTGGCGCTTTGAATGGAAATAAGTTGGATTGTCGGATTGATAATTTAGCATTTCGATCTCGTTCGACTGCAAGTCGTCAAAGAAAATCTAGTAGCAAGGCTGGATATACAGGTGTTTATAAAGAAAGTACAAGATTCCGTGCGGTGATTTCTAACAAAGGAAAATCAATCCACATTGGAATGTTCGATACTGCCGTGGAAGCTGCAGATGCATATAATAAGAAATCGAAAGAATTCTATGGAGACGAAGGGAAAATAAATGTTATTCCAAGAGCAGAATTGTCAGCTGCAAAAAAGGCAGCAAAAGCAAAAGCAGCAGAAAAGAAAGCGGCGGCAAAAGCTGCTGCAAAAGCAAAACCAGCTGCGAAAAAAACTACAGCGAAAAAGTCTGCGCCTAAAAAAGCTGCAAAAAAGACGACCAAAAAGAAAAAATAATTTGTTTTTTCTAAGAGAGAAAATTATAAATATTAGTAGAGACGAGGCATGCCTTGTCTCTATTTTTTTCCAAAAACCTAATTAATTTTTATCTAAGAATGCTTGTTTCATCAAAGCTTGTAACTGGTAAAATCGTTCTAATTTCATGATATTTTTCTACCTAAATTAAAGCAGGCAAATTTTAATAAAAATTAAATTAGATCAAGACCTCTTTTTTAATGATATAAGATTAAACTCCTTTAATTTACCAACCTTGAATTCTATTTTTTTAACTTGAATTATATTTAAAACTTTAAAAAAATCATCATGATGAATGATACTAAAAGTAAAAAAGAATTCTTGACCAAAGATGTCATGGAACTTTTGAAAAATTTAAAATCTGAAGCCGAACCAGCATTTGGTCTAATGACTGCTCAGCATATGGTGGAACATCTTTCTTGGACATTAAAAGGTTGTACTAAAAGGGTAGGAGAAGTTGAAAATCCACCTACCAAAGGGCAACTTGGTTTTAGAAGATTTATTGAAAAGGGAGCAATTCTTCAGCATCGTCCAAGCGATAAAACTAAAGCTGATTTACCAGAGTTAAAGTTTGAAAATTTGGAAAAAGCTATAGAACAAGTTGGAGTAGCGGTGGACAGATTTTATACCCATTTTGAAGCTTATCCTGATTTTAAATGTTACAATAAGTTCTTTGGTGAATTGAGTTTTGATGAATTAGAATTATTCAATTATAATCACTATCGGTATCATTTATGGCAATTTGGTTTAATTGAAAAGTACCCAAATAATACTTGATTTCATTAGTGTTTTTGTATCTTTTGACAAAAAACTAGTATCATGTCAAAACTATATGAAAATCTAAAAACACTTAATGAATGTTTTTTTAATTGGGAAAAAAATACTCCAAATAATATTTTTCTTCGTCAACCTCAAGGCGAAAATTGGAAAACTTTAACCTATGCCGAAGCAGGTCAGGAAGCTCGAAAAATGACCTCAGCATTGAGGGCAATGGGTTTAGAAAAAGGGGATCATATTGGTATTTCCTCAAAGAATTGTTACCATTGGATTTTAGCTGATTTAGCCATTATGATGGGCGGATATGTTTCCGTTCCGTTCTATCCTAGTTTGACTAAAGATCAATTAAATGAAGTAATTATAAAGGCTGACTTGAAAGCCATTTTTTGTGGAAAATATGATGCTTGGGGAGATCGTGAGGAAGGCATTCCAAGTGGGATAAAGGTAATTCGATTTCCGCATTACGAAGGCAATGCAAAAGTTTCGATTGGAAAAGATTGGAATAAATTGATTAGTTCAAATGTTCCTTTCGAGGAAAACTATATTCCTGATATGGATGATTTGTGGACAATACTTTTCACCTCTGGAACTACGGGTACACCTAAAGGAGTTATGCATACTCACAAAGCACCAGCGTTGATTTTTAGGAATGAAGAATTGACAGGTTTTCTAGGGAAAAGTCAATTAAAAGCTTACCGATATTTTTCTTTTTTACCATTAAATCATGTGGCGGAAAGATTGGGGGTTTCGTCACCAGCAATTTGCTATGGAGGTTCAATTTCCTTTGCTGAGTCATTGGCCACTTTTGCGAAAAATTTACAAGATACTCAGCCGACTTCTATTTTTGCAGTACCTCGAATTTGGACTAAGTTCTACCTCGGAGTTTTGGCCAAGATGCCTCAAAAGAAAATGGATACCTTATTTAAAATTCCAATCGTTTCTGGAATTTTAAAAAAGAAATTGCGAACTGCTTTAGGACTTCGTGATGCTCAAATTACAGCAACTGGAGCAGCGATCACTCCTAAATATTTAAAAGATTGGTATTCAAAATTAGGCTTACATTTGATTGAGGCTTATGGAATGACAGAAGTTTGTGGCTCAATTACCAATGGTCCACGACAAGAAACTCCCTCTGATTCAGTAGGAGAAGTGGTTCCTAATTGTCAAATAAAAGTAGACCCTGATACGCAAGAGATTTTGATGGCAAGTCCATGGATGATGAAAGGATATTATAAAGATCCAGAGTTGACTGCAGAGGTTTTAGTCGATGGTTGGATGCATAGTGGTGATCGTGGTTGGATAGATGAAAATGGTTTTCTGCGAGTGGTTGGAAGAGTAAAAGATTCCTTTAAAACTTCAAAAGGGCAATTTATTATTCCTAATCCAATTGAGGAAAAATTGGCGCAAAGTGATTTTATCGAACAAGTTTGTGTAGCAGGTTTGACTACTCCGCAGCCAGTTGCGTTGGTGAATCTTTCAGAAATAGCATTGGCAGCAGACAAAAATAAAATAGAGAAAATCTTGCATCAAGAATTGGAAAAAACTAATGCGACTTTGAAAAGTTATCAAAAAATTTCGACCATAATTGTTAATAAAAATACATGGTCAGAAAGTAATGAAATGTTGACACCAACTTTGAAAATTCGGCGAGGAAAGATTGATGAATGTTATAATCAAAAATATTTAGCTTGGCATGAGGCGAAGGAAAAAGTGGTTTGGGAAGTATGATTTTTTGCTGTGATTTTTTGCCACTGACTTGGACTGACTATTATGACTAAATAAGACTTTCTCTTTTGGTTTTAGCCACATTGATGAAGTCTTATTTAGTCATAATAGTCAGTTCAAGTCAGTGGCAAAAAAAACTAATTACAATTATTAAAAGATAAACCCATGAAATCAATATATAAAAAAATACTAATTGCCCTTGGAGTTTTAACCTTACTAATTCTTGGCTACACTTGGATGAATTATGCCTCTGATAAATCATTGGAAGAACTAAAAATCAAATGGACTTACGATAATTCTCAATTCATAGAGATAAATGGAATGCCTGTTCATTATAGAATTAATGGAGAAGGAGAACCATTAGTCTTAATTCATGGAACAGGGGCATCATTACATACCTGGGAAGGTTGGACGGAAATTTTGGAAAAAGATTTTAAAGTAATTAGTCTAGACATGCCAGCTTTTGGATTGACAGGCCCTAATCCAAAAAGGATTTATACATTAGAATTTTATGCTAAATTTTTAGATTCCTTTTTAAAGAAAATTGAAGTGGATAAATTTAGTGTCGCAGGAAATTCTTTGGGTGGTGGAATTGCTTGGAAGTACGCTGCTCTTTTTCCCAATAAAGTAAAAAATATGATTTTAATCGATCCAATGGGATATCCTCGAAAGGGAGAATTACCTTTTGCTTTGCGTTTGGCAGCCAATAAATATGCAAGTAAATATTTGAAAATCATCACACCTAAATCTTTGTTTTATAAAAGTATGAATGAGGTTTATCATAATGATGAATTGGTAACTGATGAATTGGTCAATCGATATTATGATTTATATTTGAGAGAAGGAAATAGACAAGCATTTGTTGATCGAGCGATGGCAAATGAAACGGTGGATACCCTAGAAATAGCCACAATAAAAACACCTACCTTAATTCTTTGGGGAGAAAATGATGAATGGATTTCACCCGAAGATGCACCTAAATTTAAAAGAGATATTAAAGGTTCCGAATTAATTTTATATCCAAATGCAGGACATGTACCAATGGAGGAATTGCCGAAACTTACTGCTCATGATGCACGTATATTTTTAGAGAAAAATTTGGTAAAAGAGATAGAATCGGAATTGTCCTCAGTTGAAGAATGATGATTAATTGAACAGTAATTTAGTAAATCAGGTGAACAGTCGAATGGGGATCTAATTAACTAATTTCATAATTTCTTGTTCAGCACATTCCTTTCCCTAGTTATACGATTTTAGATTTTTTTACCAATAATTTTATCGAATATTAAAGATTAATTTAAAGTAAAAAAAATATAAAATGAGCTCAAGAATCCAATTACCTCGTGATGTTTATGGAACAGAAGAACATCAAATGTTGAGGGAAACAGTTTTAGAATTTTACAAAACAGAAGTTGAACCTCATCGAGAAGAATGGGAAGAAAATACTGCTTGCTCGAGGGAAGTTTGGTTGAAAGCAGGAGAGCTAGGATTATTAGGATTAACCCTTGATCCAAAGTATGGAGGTTCCGGTTTAGATTTTAGTTTTAGTGCAATAGCTATTGAGACATTTGCACAAACTGGAGCAGATTCTCCTGGGATTTCCATGCATTCAGATATTGTTATTCCATATATTGAAAAACATGGAAGTGAAGCAATCAAAGATAAATATTTACCTAAAATGAATACTGGTGAATGCATAGGTTCACTAGGAATGACAGAACCTTCGACAGGAAGTGATGTACAAGCAATTCGAACTACAGCAGTTGATATGGGCGATCATTATTTAGTTAATGGAAGTAAAACTTTTATCACAATTGGTTACACTTCAGATTTTACTTTGACTGCTTGCAAAACCGAAAATGGAATTAGTTTAATTATCATTGATGCCGATTTAGAAGGATTCACTAAAGGAAAACCTTTCAAAAAATTAGGTCTAAAAACGAGTGATACTTGTGAGTTGTTTTTTGATAATGTAAAAGTTCCTAAAGGAAATTTGATTGGAGAAGAAGGCAAAGGATTTGTCTACATGATGCAAGAATTGCCGAGAGAAAGATTGACAATTGCGATTCAAGCGATTGGTTCAGTTAGAGGAGGATTGGAATTGACTACTGCTTACACACAAGAACGAACTGCTTTCAAACAACCTATTTGTGCTTTCCAAAATACTCAATTCAAATTAGCTGAAGTTGCAACTCAATTGGAAATAAATACAGCCTTTGTTGATAAATGTACAGAGCTTTTGGCTCGAAAAGAATTGACTCCAGAGTTAGCCTCTATGGCTAAATATGCTTCGACAGAGATGCAAGGAAAAATGTTGGATGAGTGTTTACAATTGTTTGGTGGATATGGTTATATGTGGGAATATCCAATTTCAAGAATGGTAGCAGATGCAAGGGTGACTCGAATTTATGGAGGTACAAATGAGATTATGAAATTGATGATTGCTCGCGCTATTTTCGCTGATTATTTTAAAGAAATGAAAGCGAAAAGAAGAGCGAAAGTCAACGGATAGTGTTTAATGGTGAATGGTTAATACCTATGTAATTTTAATAAAGAAGCCTTTCGAGCAAGTGAAATTTTTCAAAATATAAAAGAATATTATGGTCATTTTTTTAAACAACATTTTGGAAATGAAACATTAAATATTATTTGATTTTTTGTAAATGTATTTTTTTCAAAAAAGGGTGTTAGTGCTCAAAGCGCTAACACCCTTAATTCGTATATTTTTCCAAGAAAAGTTAATCAATTTTCATTTCAGGAATATCTCCTTCGATAATCAATCTTCCTTCAGTCGCATTTTTTATTTCCTCCACAGAAACCCCAGGAGCACGTTCAATTAATTTAAAACCTTGCGGTGTGATATCCAAAACAGCCAAATTAGTCACTACTTTTTTGACACATTTTACACCTGTCAAGGGAAGCGTACATTGTTTTAATAATTTACTTTCCCCACGCTTATTCGTATGCATCATGGCGACAATAATATTGTCTGCTGAAGCGACCAAATCCATTGCTCCACCCATACCTTTAACCATGCGTCCGGGGATTTTCCAATTGGCAATATCTCCATTATCCGCCACTTCCATTGCTCCGAGAACCGTCAATTGAATATGCTGTCCACGAATCATAGCGAAGCTAGTCGCCGAGTCAAAGATCGAAGCTCCAGGCATTGGAGTAATCGTTTGTTTTCCCGCATTAATCATATCAGCATCCTCTTCTCCTTCAAATGGAAATGGCCCCATTCCAAGGATTCCATTTTCAGATTGGAACTCTACATCAATGCCTTCAGGAATATAATTGGCGATTAAAGTTGGAATCCCAATTCCTAAATTAACATACCAATTATGACGTAATTCTTGTGCTATTCTTTTAGCTATACCTTTTTTATCTAACATTTTTTTTAGCGGTTGATTGTTAACGGTGAACTGTTAACGACGAAAAAATTAATTATTATAAATTCAAAAAAAGCGGTATTAACAGTTAATCATTAACAGTTAGCCGTTTCCTTGTGGTTCGTTGCTCGATTCGTTTTTCATATTTTTCTCCTTGGAAAATTCGTTGCACAAATATGCCCGGAGTGTGAATTGTATTTGGATCAAGCTCGCCAGGTTCTACTAATTCTTCAACTTCAGCAATAGTAATTTTTCCAGCCATAGCCATCAAAGGATTAAAATTTCGGGCAGTTCCTTTAAATAAAAGATTTCCATAGCGATCTCCCTTCCATGCTTTCACTATGGCAAAATCGGCAGATAAGGCATGTTCTAAAATGTGAGGTTTACCATTAAAATATCTAACCTCTTTTCCAAAAGCGACCTCTGTTCCATAACCAGCAGGCGTAAAAAAAGCAGGAATGCCAGAGCCTCCAGCTTGACATCTTGCAGCCAAAGAACCTTGAGGAATCAAATCTACTTCCAATTCTCCACTCAACATTTGTCGTTCGAATTCATCATTCTCACCAACGTAAGAAGAGATCATTTTTTTGATTTGTCTTTTCTGTAAAAGTAGTCCAAGACCAAAATCATCGACCCCAGCATTATTCGAAATACACGTCAGATCGTTGATGCCTTTTTCTACCAATGCAGCAATGCAATTTTCTGGAATTCCACACAAACCAAAACCACCTAACATTAAAGTCATTCCTGATTCGATACCTTGAACGGCTTCCTGAACATTCGCAACTAATTTATTCATAGATTAAAAGTTTAATTAAAAATGGTAATTTCAAAGAGTTCAAAATTAGAAAATTTTACGTGGAAATCTAATCTATTTTTTTATGAAAAAATATTTTAAAAAGTTCTATTTTACATTTTTATAAAAATCAAAATGACAAAATCATGGCTGCAACAAAATCAATGAAAGAATATATGGACATGGGGCTAGAAACTTACCTGAAGGAAAGAGTACAAGATCAAGAAAGTTGGATGGAAGTAAAAAGTGGTTCATGCAAAAAAAATTATCAGCGAGGTAAATTATTGGTGATCATACTTTCTGTTTCGATTCCGTTTTTAGTGACTTTGATTGATATTGATGATAGATTTAAATATTTAATTGCAGGAGTTGGAGTTTTGATTGCAGGAGTAGAAGGAATTTTATCATTGTATAATTATCAAAATAGTTGGGTCAATTATCGCCAAACTTTGGAAGCATTAAAAAGAGAGAAATTCTTTTTTGCTACTAAATCAAGTATTTACAAAAAAGATAGTTCTTTTCAGTTTTTTGTAGAAAGAATAGAAACGATCTTGACGATGGAGAATAAAAATTGGTCTGAAAGTGCTTTGAGTGAAGTGAAAGTTGAAAAGGAAGATTAATATTTCGAAAATGAAAATTATTGTTTGTTGTAAAAAATGAAAATATAAAAAATGGTTTTAGAATCAGAGGTTATCGAACTTAAAAAACTTTATGATTTTGTTCTCAAAGATAAAAAGAACGAAGCATTAGAGGGAAGGAGTAAACAGGGAAAAGAATATGGTAAACTTGTCAAAGAATTAACTAATCCGATTTCAGAAAATGGTGGTTTTTATATCTGGGGGAGTTACACAAAAAAAGGTCTCTGGAATAATATTTATATAGGGAAAGCTGGATTTAGTGAGACTACAGGTCTAAGGGCTCGTATCAAAGAGGAACTTAAAGATGAAAGGTCATTTATTTGGTTATCGAAAATGAATAAAAAGAATATTCTAAAATTAGGTGCAATCAAATACCCCGCAATGTGGGAAAAGAAATATAAAACAAATACCGAAAGAGCTTTTCGTAAGTTTAATTCAACTCATATAATTTGGATTGCAATTAAACGATCGGATAAAGAAGAAATGGAAAAGGATATTTTAAAAATAGAGTCTGATCTTATTGAAACGATGAACCCTATCGCAAATCGAAATAGACCTAAACCTTATGGTGATTTACAAAAAATAACTATCGAAATTATTAAACGAATGAAACATCATATTCACGAAAAAAGAGGAGATAAATTATTTATACCAAAAGAAATATTGAAATAGCTGGTATGATAATATGTTTAACATTCATGTTGGCTAATTAAAATTTTGCCTCTACCTGAGGTCGAAGTCAACTATTCCGAAAAGTAAAATGAGCTAATTAATTTAGCTATGATAGATTCTGATTTTTTAAAAAAATATCAATGAAAAAAATAGGATTGCTCTCAGATACACATAGTTATTTTGATGAAAAAATTTATGAATATTTTAAAGAAGTGGATGAGATTTGGCATGCGGGAGATATTGGTTCAATGCAAGTTGTGGAGCAATTAGAAGCATTTAAACCACTTCGTGCGGTTTATGGAAATATTGATAATGCGACGATACGAGCAGCATTTCCCTTAAATAATATTTTTATGTGTGAAGAGATGAAAGTATGGATTACACATATTGGTGGTTATCCAGGACGATATAATGCAAGAGTCCGTGAAGAAATGCCCAACCATAATCCAGACATTTTTATAACAGGACATTCACATATTTTAAAAATCATGCCTGATCGGAAAAATGATCTTTTACATATTAATCCTGGAGCAGCAGGGATTTCGGGTTTCCATAAAATAAAAACCATGGTGAGATTTGCCATCGACGGAAAAAAAATAGAAGCAATGGAGGTCATCGAATTAGGAAAAAGAGGAGGTGTCTAAAGTCATCTCAAAAATATAATTATTTCAAAACCCAAAATTGATAATTCTCATTTGAAAGCTCTATTTTCGCACAAAAATTATCAATATGAAAAATATATCAGTTATAGGTGCAGGAACAATGGGAAATGGAATTGCTCATGTTTTTGCCATGAAAGGATTTAAAGTAAGTTTAGTTGATATTTCAGAAGCAGCTTTGGAAAAAGCAATGGCTACGATTGACAAAAATTTAAGCCGAATGGTTGCCAAAGAAAGAATTTCTGAAAAGGATAAAAAAGCAACTTTAGGAAATATCACTACTTTTTCAGATATGAATGCTGGAGTGAAAAGTGCAGATTTAATTGTTGAAGCTGCCACAGAAAATGTGGATTTAAAACTTCGAATTTTTAAATCACTTGATGAAGCTGCTCCTAAAAAAACTATTTTAGCTACTAACACTTCTTCTATTTCTATTACAAAAATTGCAGCAGTAACTTCTCGCCCTGAGAAAGTAATTGGGATGCATTTTATGAATCCAGTTCCTGTGATGAAATTAGTGGAAGTGATTAATGGATATGCAACTTCAAAATCAGTTTCTAGAAAAATCATGAAACTTTCTAAGGATTTGGGAAAAGTACCAACCGAAGTAAATGATTATCCTGGTTTTGTTGCCAATCGAATTTTGATGCCAATGATTAATGAAGCGATTTATACTTTATTCGAAAGTGTAGCTGGCGTCGAAGAAATTGATACCGTGATGAAATTAGGAATGGCTCACCCAATGGGCCCATTGCAATTAGCAGATTTTATCGGTTTGGATGTTTGCCTTTCGATCATGAACGTATTGCATGATGGTTTTGGAAATCCAAAATACGCACCTTGCCCATTACTCGTAAATATGGTTACTGCTGGAAAATTAGGACGAAAATCTGGAGAAGGTTTTTATTCTTACGGACACGGAACTAAAGAATGGATCGTTTCTAAAAACTTTAAATAAAAAAACGGTGAATGATTAACAACGTTTGGTTTTCACCGTTAATCATTCACCGTTATCGAGTTCTTTCCATTGGTCGATTTCTCTTCGTTCTCTTTTGGTTGGTCGGCCTGTTCCTTTTTCTCTGATCTCATTTCTTCCTTTTCCAATATACCAAGAGTTGAATTTATTCAATTCATCAGCTGGGGTAAGATTTTCGTAGCAAGGTTCAGCTAGAGTGGCGGAAACTCTTTTTTCGATTAGTGAGACTACTTTGTACACCATATCAAAAGAGTTTTTTCGAACCAAAAGTGTTTCACCTCCTTCTAAAAGATAGGAAGGTTTTAATGTTGCTTCTCCAATTTTTACTTTGTTAGTTCGGCAAGCATCTGAAGCTTGAGTGCGTGATTTAAAAATACGCACACTCCACAACCATTTATCTACTCGTACTTTTTTCATGAGTTGTTTATTTATTTTTCTAAAATCATTTTTTTTAGTCAAACGAAAATTAAAATCAACTCTTCCTTCGGTCGTTTTTGATTTCAATTTTCGTTTGACAAAATAATTTTTTAAAAATGTTTATTTATTTTTCTAAAATTATTTTTTTTTAGTCAAACGAAAATTAAAATCAACTCTTCCTTTGATCGTTCTTGATTTCAATTTTCGTTTGACAAAATAATTTTAGAAAAATGTATCTAGAAAAATTTATTTTTTAAATAACTCACTTTCCAAAGGAGGTAATTTAATTCTCATTTTTTTCAATGTTTCCAAAACTATTTTTGCGATAGAATAATCTCGATAACTTCGACTATCTACTGGAACAATGTGCCAAGGAATATCACTATTATTAATTGCATATTCGTAGCAACGACGATATTTATTCCAAAGTTCCCGTTCTTTCCAATCTCCATCATTATGCTTCCAATTCTTTTCTGGATCGTCTACTCGCTCTTGTAATTTTTCCAATTGACGAGCTTTAGAGAGGTGCATATAAAATTTTAAAACAATTGTATTATTATCGAATTGCAATAATTTTTCAAAAGAATTGATGGCATCCATTCTTAATTTTTGTTGCTTCGGAGTAATCCATCCATGTACTTTATGAATTAAAATATCTTCATAGTGCGAGCGATTGAAAATTTTAATTTGACCTTTTGCAGGAGTATGTTGATGTACTCTCCAAAGGAAGTCGTGGGCAAATTCTTCGTCGGTTGGTTTTTTAAAACTAGTCACACTTACGCCCGAGGGACTACATTCACTAAAAACGTTTTTAGTTGCACCATCTTTTCCGCTGGAATCCATTCCTTGAAAAATAATCAAGATGCTTCGCTTTCCTTCGGCGAGCATTCTGTATTGGAGTTCAGCGATTTCTTTTGCCATTTTTTTAGTGGCTTTTTTGATGGCGCTTTTTTCAGTTCCTTTTGGTGGGGTGGTGGGGATTTTTGAAAGTTTTATCATGTTGTTTTTGAATTGAATTTACTATTTATTATCTGATTTTGAACAAGTCAAAGCGATTTTATATAATCTTTCTATTTTATCTTTATCAAAAATATTACTTTTTAAGTTGATTTTGGTTAGGTTTAGTAGAGGGATTTCTTTAAAAACAAATACAATAAAATCTTTATGTTCTTCCGGATACTCTGAAGATTTTTTCATAGGTTTTGAAATAAAAACATCAGAAGATTGTTCCCTTGAAAAATAAAATTGTTCGTGAACTCTACGATGGGAGTATACCCAACCATGATTTTTTTTATTATGTTTTTCTGGGACACTCCCTTTTGTATAAAGATGAATACCAAAAGTTAACAAAGGTGATTTATCAAAATGAGGTTCAATAGTGAATACTGAGTTAGGGTATTCTGTTTCATTTTTATATACTTTCACGAATGAACTTAATAACCAACCCCAAGTGTCGCATAGAACTTGCCAAGATAGAAATTTATCTTTAGTTAAACATTCAAGATCATTATTTTCAGCCTCCTCATCTAATGCA
>JBGCFD010000130.1:0-43844 GCA_045106765.1 Saprospiraceae bacterium
TTTTTTGCTTGCCTTTGAGTTCTGATATTTTTGGAAATACTATTCCTTTATTTTTTATCGCAAAAACTTCAACAGGATTGGTAATATAAAAAAAAAAAAAAAATCCTAAAGATTGGGTGAAAATTTGAGGATGATTCTTGAGTTCATCATTTAATTTCCCTGATAAGAGAATGGCACCTGGCACGCCCATGCTTTCAATTCGAGAAGCAAAATTTACTCCGTCTCCATAAATATCTGTACCATCAAAAACAATATCTCCAATGTGTAATCCGATCCTTAGAGGAACGACCTTTCCTGTATTCAATTCTTTTTGAATAACAATAGCACATTGTACGGCTTCAACTCCACTTTGAAAAACACTCAACGTTCCATCTCCAAAATATTGCAATATCTGTCCATTAAACAGTTGATGTTGTTCGTCAAATACTTGACGGTGGCGAGTTCTGGCAGCATTAGCTTTTGCTTCATCTTGCTGCATCAATGCGGTATAGCCCACAATATCTGTGAACATAATAGCGGTGAGTCGGCGGTTTTTCTTTGATTTTTTCATTTGTTTTTTTGTGGAAAATCAATAACTGATTTAAAACTTTTGAAAAATATAACAATTAATTTACAATTTTAGACTTGGCGTCTAAATGTATCAAATACATCAACCCAATTGTAGCAATCATCAATACTAAAACAATCATTCCCAAGGTTGGAAATTTATTTCATCAATTTTATTCTCTTCATAAAAACTTATTCAATACCTTTTTATTTTTTAGTTATTAAACACATCCATTGCGTCATCCAAATCCTTGTTAATAATTTTAGCATATACCTCAGTCGTCCTTACAGAAGCATGACCTAACAATTTACTTGCATGATGAATTTTCATGCCTTTGCTCAAAGCTCTTGTTGCCTAAGTATGACGACTAATATGAAAACTAATTGGTTTTTCAATTCCAGCCATCTTAGCTAATTTCCTTAGACTCTTATTAGCGTAAGCATTTTTACCATTGATAATATAAATTAAAATGGGAGAAGATCACCAAAGTCTATTTGACTGAAATGGAATTAAAAGCATTTGAAGAATGTGAAGTGAATTCAGATTATAAGATTTCTATCCATAAAAATGTTTTTATTTTTGCTTACTATAAGTCATGTAGTTAAAGCGCTGATAATCAAAATATTACATCTGTTTTTTATTGTTTGTGGTATAAAATAGACACAACAAATTAAATTATCATTGCTCTTCTTTCCATTTCTTTTAGATTCAATGAATGAGGGGATACTAACTTTTTACCTTGATTTCAAGATCACATCTTCAATTTTCATATAGCCAATTATTCTATTTTGACTTCTACCACTTAAATGGCAATTATCATTTTTTGGATGAAAAATTGTGAAATACTATTAAAACAAGAATAAATTAAAGGAGTGAATATTCTATTTAATATTATCATATTTTAACCCACTACTTGTTTCTCCTCTTCCCGCTTTTTTTCTTCTACCTATCCAAGTATAGACTTTTCCATTTGTCCATCTTGTTCTTTGATAGGTTCTACTAACTTGGATACCCGATCTTGGAATTTCCTCTTCATTAATGAAATAAGGTGTAGCAACTTCGTTTAGTATAATACCAAAAGGTTGAATAGGAGTTTTATCCAAAGAATTTGGTTTAAGTCTTTTTTCTATGGCTCCTCTAATAAGTTTAATTTCTCTATAGTCTGTTTTTATTTTGTTCGGAATAAAAGGAATCCAATTATCAGGGATGCTATCGGAAATAAACTCATAGGTAAAGGTGGCATTACCCTGTGATGATTTGGGATCAGAAAGCCCCATGTATTTTTGTCTAAATAAAAAAGCTTCATATCCATTTTGTCCTTTACCAAGTTCATTTGGAATTATACTTTCAATTGCCCAAACCATATTGGCCATTTCATCCCTTTGAAATCGAACTAATTCAATTGGTTTACTTTCTTGTACATGTAACAAGCTTGAAGGTATTAATAATCCTCCTTCAGGAATTCCAGAATTGTCTTTTAACTGATTACTGACTTGGAAAAAATTCCAATCTGGCTCATCGTCTAGATTGGCAGATTCCACTTTAGTCCGTTTACCAAATACATCTGTAACAATAATTTTTTCAATGTTAGAATAATGACCTATTGGCACTTTTAAAGGAATTACTTGCCAATCTTGCGAATAGAGTAAACCAAATTCTGCTAATAAAATTTTTGCAACATCAGTAGTGCTGGCATCAATGTTTCCAAAATTTACCATGCCATCTTCCAGTTCCCACCATCTATTTGAGGGCATTCCAGCAAATTGTGCATCCGTTGGCAATAGAGAAAGATTTTTAATATAACTATTTGATTCTTGAAAAGCTACGCCATCTTTATTTAAATATGGAAAATCAGTATCCGTTTTATTTACATCAAAGGAGTACCAATCTAAATGACCATGATAATATTCTTCAGCAACAAAGGGGATTGCATTTGAATTTTGATTTACTGCCTGCGAAAATTGATATTCCAATTTATTTGGGTTCCAAAATGATTTCTCTCCCTGAGGCTGTATATATAATTCTTGAAACCATAATTTGAATTTAGCCATTGCGTCATTGATACTACTAATTGAAGATGTTACTTCTGATGCTACTTGTTCATTAGTGCTATTTATAAAGTCTAATACATTAGGGTAGTTTTTTATCATTTGATAAAATTCCTCTCCATTCATGATTTTATTCGTCGCTAAATTATAAATTGCTACTGCTTTGGGATTAGAAAAAAAATGTGCTTTATCTTGAATTTGGTCTTCTGTAAATGTTGGTTTTTTTAATGAAAATTGATTTAGGAAAAATTGAAAAACACTAGATGATAAATCTTTTTCATTGAGTAATTGTTTCCAATATTTCGTAACCTGAAGATGAGTTTTTAAATTGAATTGTATCGTTTCGCATTCAACTAAAGCTTCAATTGGAACATCATTTGTAAAAGCATTTACCTCTGAGTCTGAAGTAGGAGAATAAGGAGCTAAACGAGTCATTGGAGCAATATTACATTTTACAGAAGCTTTAACGGCTGTTGCTGCATTTTCGCCTTTGAACTCTCCAAATTGCCATTGTCTGGTAAGCATCCACAAAGCATCATGAATTTCTACACTAAGGACTTGATCAAAATCTTTTGTTCTTGGACGTCCTTCCAGTCGATTCCATGCTCCTAATTTTGGATAAATAGGGGCAAGTGGTAAACCTCCACCGCCAACGATAATATTTTCATCAGTTAGCATTACTGATTTTCCTATTTTTTTCATTTTGATTTATTTTTTTTTGAATTTTTCTTTTTCTTCGAAATACTTTTAAGATTCTTGCTATCTAATTCATTCTCTTTTTTATCAATCTTACCTGTTTTCCCTTCTATAATTATTGTACCTCCAGTTTTAATTCCTCCTATAGTATCTTTAACTTCTTTATCGATTACAGGATTAGTTTCACCAATTATTACTCCTGGATCAATTTCTACGGCGACCCCAGAGCCACTTAGATTTCCAATAACAGTAGTATATGGAATTCCTTTTGGAAATGGGGTACCATGTTTTGCGATAGTGATGTTTCCAATTTTAAAACCTGATGCAAGGATCGAATCTGCAGATTTAGGAAATAAAGATTTATCGTTGTTATTCATAAAATCTGTTGAAAGTTCTTGCGTTGCCTTGGCTGGATTCCCATCAGCATCTAAAGGCAAATTGAGTGCATCAATTTCAGTTTGACTTCGGGAATCAATTACCTGATTCATAGTTGCTGGAAGAGCATGACTATAAAAATTGAGATGAGGGTGGGAGCTATTTTTTGTGAAATGTTCAGGTTCAACTGCCCTTATTCTTGATAAAACTAAAGTAGACTTTAAGCATTCAACAATATTTCCCCATGTCCAATTTACTGTTGGACTATTGCTATGAGGATGTATAGCTAATAATAGATTTTGAGGAGGACGTGCATTGGGTTGGTTATAATGGAATGCTATCCCTGAAGTTTCTTCTTTGTAGGGGATTACCTCAGTCCATTCATCAATCAATAACCCTACTAAATTATCTTGACTCTTAAATCCGTCATCAGCTAATAATACCAATGACAACTTGTCTTGATTGATATCTTCATCTTCATGATCTTCGTAATAATTTTCAGGCAATTCCAAACCGACCCAATTATCATTATTTCGATAGGGTAGTTGTAGAGGATACAAAGTATCTTCATCTTGGCCATATGGATTCAAAATGGATTTTAATAATAATAGATTCTCCAATTTTTCAATTGGTTCCCTAACTTTTGAAATGCCAGTTAACCAACCTTCCATTGCTAGAGTTTTATTAGGAATAATATCTTTCCTTTTTTCAAAACATAAATTTAATTCATCTTTATTTGGTGGTTTGAAAAGAGGCAATATTGGAATTGCAGTTCCAAATATTTCACTAATACCTATTAATAGTAATTCTATTTTTTGTTCAGGATTGAGTGTATTCCAAGGTTCAGCATTTGAATACACTTTTTGGTAAGCTTCTTTTTTTTCTTTTAAATGTTCAATTACTGATTTTGCTAAATTTAAAAGAGCAATTTTATCCGACTGTTCTTGATGACGTAGATGGTTTGGAATAGCAAATGGTAAATTGAAAGAGGCAGCAGATTTTAATAATTGAACAAGGCCTAAATAACCTGTTGGTTTTCGTCCATCATTAGATTTTACTTTTGTTCCTTTTCCTGAAAGGTTTTGACCCTTTATTACTGTCACGTTGAACTTCGTTGATAATTTTTTTCTAATGTTTTCAATATCTTGTTGTAAAGAATCTAGATAGTTATAAATATTTCCAGCTCTATTCTGTAGTTCACTTTCATTAAAATCAACTGCGTTTGGAGTAGCATTATTATCATTTGGATGGATGACATCCACATAACTTAGTGGACGACTTTGTGCAATTAACTCCAATAATTCATTGAAGAATGGAATTAATTCTCCAATAGAAAAATGACTACTGTCTAAGGTTTGATCTAATCTTATTTCTAATTTAGAAATTGGTTTATTATTAAGAGATTCAAGAGTAGATAATTTTAAACGTTTGGCTAATTCGTTTTCGGTATCTGATGAAAGACCAGAAAAACACATCAAGAAATCTAATGGTTGTATTTTCAAATCATTAACTGTTACCTCCAAATCAGTTTCGACATTGTCTAGGGTAGTATATCGAGCGATGCAACTTATTTTTGATGGATCTCCTATTTGATTTCCAACCCAATAATTTAATGAAGGCTCAATAATCGATTTTGCAGAATGATTAGAAATCCATCCATTAGGAATAGAACTATCGGTTATGGCTTGGATACTAATACCTACTCTGTGAGTAAGCATTGTACCAGTTCTTGGGGTTCTAATTATTTCTGGTTCAGGAGGATTTTTTCCTTCCGAAATTGCACTCAGCATAGCATCTGATCTTGAAAAATTTCCTAATACTGCTTGGTAGACTCCTTCTGAGATAGATAGATCAGCTATGGCATCTAAATCATCAATAATTCTTTTTACTTCCGAGTCTATTGCTGCGAAAGGAGAAGCGTTAACTTGATAGGCTTCAATTAATTTTAATCCATCAATTACGTTATTGGCTTTGTTAATTTCAGATTCGTTTTGATTATTTGTAGCTAGAGGATAGTCTTTTCTAAAATCGAGAATCACTCCATTTAGTGATGCGCCATGATCCAAATTATCATGAATTCCTCTTTCCAATTGGTAACCTAATAGTGCACCTAAGGTTTGTCCATTCCTAATTCCTTCTAAATAAAATAATGCCCGTCGAACTCTTCGAGAAGAAAGATTAATTTCTAAAATTGAATTTTCAACACCACCTTTTGACATATATCCATTTCGTAAGAGTGCAGCTGTTAACGCATGATTTAAAGATGGAGCATGGATGAAGTCTTGATTTTCTGGATCAACTTGTGGAGCTCCAGATGGGTATCCTTGTGAGTTTACTTGCAAAACATTTCCTCCTGGTTCTAGATTTAAAACCCAGCCATATGCTCCTAAATAAATAGAATCTAAATTTGGAGAATGATTCCTTTCATCTTTTACCCAACCATAATCTTCTAAATAAATTTCAGCTCCTAGTTTAGGAGTTTTTTCTCGTAATAATGAAAGTCGTTTTTTGAACATACCCAAAATCCAAGCATCTAATCGATGAGAACAGAGGTCTAAATGTTCTGCCATAAGTAGTTCTAATTCGGCAGTTGAGATATTAGATAATTGAGTGAAACTTTCTTTTAACTCTTTTAAATGTTTAGTCTCTTTTGGATAATGGGTGTAACCTAAATCCTTTTTTAAATAGTCTGATATATTAATAGTGTCATTGCCAGAAGGTATACCTTTTAACTCATTTTTATGAAGATCAAAAAACAGGAAGGGTAAACGAGAATCAGCGGGTGTTAAATAGTCTTTCCAATTGAAACCGGAGTAGGTGCCACCGTATGTAAACAAATTTGGTTTTTTATCTTCTATTAATTTGCTTTGCCTTAGAATTGAGTAATAATAATCCTCAATAATCCCGGAATTATAATACTGAATCATTTTATCGAAATCCACACCAAGGGTAAAGTTTTTGTAAAATAATCGATCAACAACTACGTCGATTCGGCTTTTTTCAATTTTTTTCTCTGCTAATTTCCTTCTATGATCATCAATATTCATAGTGGGGTTAGCATCATATTCTGTTAACCATTGATTAAAAACTTGCTCATCTTCATCGGGAGATGTTAATAGATTAAATGCGTATTTCAAATTTGGAATTGAAATAGAAGTATCTCCATTTGCAGCTTTCCATAAATCATAAACTGTTAAATCTTGAGCTACAATTTTTGACCAATCTATCATCACGTTGTTTAGATTATTTACAGCAGGATGAGGTTTGCTGTAATCATTAATTGCAGATGAAGATTTTTGCCAATCACTTTTTGATAAACTTTTTGATCTAAAATCTCCAAGTTGGATTGATTCATAAATATTTACAGAAGTATTCCAATACTGATTCAGCAAAGCAGTACGAAGTAGTAAATATAAAAGAGTATTTGGTGGGTTGTCGGTGCTGTCTACTCTTGAAGTGTCATAGATTTTTTTGATAGGTCTTTCTAGCAACCATTCAATAAAGTTATTATTGTTGGGTAAATCATTTGATAGTTTTCGATTGTTTTTCGATTTTAAAGTATCCACTTTTTTTCCAGAGAGGAGAGAATGATTTCCTAACATTCTTAACTGCGCAATAATCAAATCTTGCCATTCATTTTCATATAATTTATCAGCTCCAGCATAGTCAGGTAACACAGCAAGTTGACTTGTTTTGTCTTTAAAAAAAGATGTTAAATCTCCCGCACTAAAACCACCTCCATTGAATTTGAATAGTTGGCTTAAATTAGTATCACCTTTGCCAATTGCATATCTTTGATAATATTCTACCGAGTGAGCATGTAAGCCTAACAGTTCCATAAACCCAGATTGGTTTTGTTCTACTGTATCTCCAAGGTTACCAAGTTCATCTATTGTTTTAGTTCTTAATGCTGCTGTTAACCAATCAATTTTTATTCCTCCTGTAAGAAATTTGTAGAGATTATTATAGAATGTTTTTTCATTTTTAAAAATTTCAGTTGGATAATAATCCCAGACGCCATTATTTTTAATTTTAATTTTTTTGACAATTTCATCCCATTGAGTAGTACTAGTACTATTCATAACACTCACAGGTAGAATGCCGTAAGGTTGATTTCCTATTCTTAGTGTAGGTAATGCTCCTCTGCCAGAAATATTTTCAACAAAGAAATCTCTTATTAAATCAGTATCCTCTGGTATCTTTAAAAAATGACCACCATTATAAAAAGCAAGAACAGATTCTAAATAATATCCCCAGGTGGCAGGGTAAAGCGCTGCATTCATCAGACGACTATTTCGCCTAGAATAATTATCACTATTTTTTATTTTATTAAAAATATTAGGATTGATGCCTAATGCCTCTCCCAGAATTATTCCGTCGTTTTTGTCTATCTCATCAATATCATTTTCTGGTTTATGATCTCTCTGTGCAGCAATATCATAACTAAATAAAGGAGAACCAAATTCCAAATGAAAAGCTTCATCTACATTATCTTGGCTTGAATAAGGAGAGTTGTTTTTTATCGTATTATTTGTTGGTGTTCCCGGTGGAAGAAAACTCATTCCTCCTTTAGAGTAATGATGCCCTTCAAATAATTCTTCTAGTGCAGTCTTTGAATTGTTATTGTTTGATGAATTAGATTTTATACCTGCAACAATAATTCTATCAAATTTAGTGGGAGGATTAGTCCCATTATTTTCAAAATATTTATCGGCGATTGGAATTTTAAATCCCATTCCTTTTGCAATAGCTTCATCGAAATCTGTCATCCACTTTATACTAGCATCCATTATCAAATCTCCATTTGCATCATGAGTAGCGAAACTGGTATTCTCAGAATTTACACCTACTCGTAATTCATTAATGGTTGCCCCTTTTTTTCTATATGCGATCCCATTTCCATCATAAAGTTGAAAAACTAAATAATCTGGCATTACATTTACCCTTGGAGGTTGAACTGCACTTTCATCAATAACCTGAGCTTGTAGATTATTATGAAAATTAGGAGAGGCAGAATTAAGATTGGTGGGTTTAGTTTTTTTGACAATCCAAGTAGCTCTTTGAGTATCATAGTTTTCGCACAATGCACGCCATGCTCCTATGTCTCCAGATCTATTGTGAACATCCCAACAGGTTTGCCAGTATTTTTTTCCAGCATCAATTTCTGATTGAGTTAGACGAGGCTCATGATTATTAATAGCAAAAGTATCTGGAAATACTCGTATCCATAATTCATAATTATGATCGTTGTTACTTCCTCCTGATGCCTTCGTGATTTTCGTATTAAATGTAAAAGGTCCTTTTTCTAGAGGTCCTTTTATATCAAAATTTCCACCATGCTTTATTGGGGCAAGATGCTCTTCCATTTTTGTACAACAATTTGATACTTGATTCGATTGAGATTTTATTAGTGAAATATCATTTTGAGCCAAGAACTCCAGGTTATTTAAGAGTGTATATTTTGAGGAAAGTTCTTCAATTGATTCTGTAAAATCTTGTCTTATTTCAATGGCATCTTTTTTATTTATTTTTTTGAGTCCTTTGTAAGATGAAATAACAGTATTTAAGTTTTGTTGGAGTTCCTGATTTTCTTTTTCAAGGATAGCTATTGATTTACTCAGACCATTTCTTTTATTAATATTTTTGATAGAAAAAATGGAGTTCTGAATGGATTCTTTTTTTCCTAAATTCATTTGCTTTACTCTTCCATCTTGAGGCAAATCATTTATTTTTTTGAATGCTCTCAATGATTTTTGGAGATTGGATTTCATATTTGTTAATGAACCAATTTCCTTAGCCTTTTTATCTTTCAGATTTTCAAGAATCTTATTTGCTTTTTTATTTGTTTGATGAAGGTGATATTTTAAGTTTATAGGTATTTTTTTTATCTGCGTTATTTTTTTTTGTTGTTCATCATAAGAATTGCTCAAGTCAGTTAAATCAATTTGATAATTAATTTGGTTACTCGATTTAAATTCGATGATCTCAATTAATGTTGAAACTTTTGTATTAAGTTCCCAAAGTTTTACTGATTTTGAAAGATGATTATTTCCTTTATAAAAATTTTTAAGCGGTAATATATTAGAACCAATTTCTTGACCTAATAAAGAGATTTTTTCTATTTTTTTATTCCAGCTTTCTTCTTCCAATGAAATTTTATCATGCCATTTTTGGAGGAGCCTTATTCCTTCATTCAAACTTATTTTTAAACGTCGATAATCTGAGCGACTTGTTTTGTCTATAGATTGAATCAATTTGAGTGCTTGTTTTGCACACAAAATTATTTGGTCATTTTTTTGGAAACGTTCTGAAATTTCAATGGATGTTTTTTTATTAACGTCCAACTCAAGTTGAATTTTTTGAATATAAAAATTGACTAATCGTTCGACCCTATCAAAACTTGCGGTATACCGATTATCAACTTTTATTTTTTTTCCTTGGTTAAAGAGTTTTATTAAATAAAGTATTTCTTCTTTTTTTTCCATCAATACATTTACTTGACTCTCTATTGTTTTTGGAAAAAGTAATTCAAAATAATTCTTCCTACCTACAATCGATGCCAGTCGATATTTGATATCAGGAGTAATAATATCTATATTAAGTATTTGGGTATTTATGCTAATAAGTTGTTTTTTTAGTTGTTGAAATTTGGTAAAGGATTCAGATAGATTTATCCTTTGAAGATAATTGGAAAAATCCAAATAGGGATTTATTTCATACAACGTATTCCAAAATAAATAATCTGTTTTGTTGAGTTTTATATTAGATTTTTTGGATACAAATTTTTTAAATACTCGGTTTGTTTTTTTTATTGCCTCAGAAATTTCTTCCTCATCTAATTGATTTTGTTTGACAAAATGTTTTGCTTTTCTTGTCCACTTTTTTAGCAAATCAAGAGTTGGATTTGCTAATGCTTTTAGAAAGTCAACATCTTTTGGAGAAAGTTTAATAAATCTAAAAAGACATTTATAAAGTTGGTCATATATAATTTGGAGTTGTTGGAGGCTATGGTCGAATTCTAAATCATTTCTATGGTCTGAAGTTTCGAACTCTATTAAAGCAGTATTAATGGAGTAGAACCAAGAAGAAATTTCTTCGATATCATCATTGTTTAAAGGATCGCTGTTTTTATCTTTTTTGATATTTAATGCATCATCTAGTATTTCAAAAATGTGTAGTATTTTTCTTAGAGAAACATCATTCTTATTTTTTCTAAAAATGATTTGTTCTTGGCAAGAAATAAAAATAGATTTATAATATCCAATCAAACTAAATACCGACAATAATAAATAATCAGGAGTTCCTTTAAGCTCAGAAACAGCTTTATATAAAATTTTAAATTTTGAATTTAGATAATTTAGTATTGTTTTCAATTTTTCAAATTCAATACTATTGATATTTTGTTGGACAAAAGTAAGAGAAGTCTTTATTGATAAAATTAATTCCCATACTTGTACAAGTTTTTTGTTTTGTATTTTTGATAAATGATTTGGAAGATCAATATGAAATTGATTAAGCCACAAAATTTGATTTTCAATTTCCTTACATTTTGATTCCTCTTTGTAAAAAAAATCATGCACGTCAATGCTCCATAATTTTATATTTTGTTTTATTTCATTCAACTCTTTTTCCAACCAAAGACTTTCTTTTGGATTTAATTTTTCAGGAATTGAAAGTAAATTTTTGATAGAAGATAAAGATTGAAAAATGGATTTTTGATCAGAGATAATCGCAGTCATGTTTTCATTGTATAAATCAACATTTTTTTGAATCTTAAAATTCAAAGTTTGAATTTCCGTGATTAAATCTTTTCGAATATTTTTGTTGAGTTCTTTTCTAGACTTACTTTTTTTGGTTGTTATTAGTTTGGAAATACTAGAAAGTAAATTTTTTATTTTTTTATTGTTAGAATCATATTCATTACAGCCCTTGTAAATATTGGGATTTACCTCATCCGATAATTGATTGATACTAGTTTTTAAATTAACTAGATTCCAAATATCTTCATCACTAATTTCTTTTGAGTTAGATGCTTTAATATTGTCAAGAAGGTGTTGATGTTGTCTTACAATCGATTTAATATTGAACACCTTCTGAAATGTTGGGATTGTTTGAATCGAACCAATAATTGTAGATGTATTGTTATTAATTATTCTTGCCCCATTTCCAACATTACCATTCCCAGGCGAACTTGATCCATTTAGAGATACATATATGGTTTCTATTTTTAGTGGATGCATTAAAATAGGAGTATCTGCGGTATAACCTGAGATGTTTATTATGTCTTTATCAAAACTACCCATAATGTTTTCTTTTGATTGTTTTATGTACTTTGTTACTGATTATTTGCTGCTAATAAGTCTGAAGCATGAATCCCAAATGCAACTGGGACTTGATATAAAATATGTGCCATGTGTGCGGAGTTTTTTCCCCATTCAATTCCGTTTATTGGTTTATCAGTAATATCATTAATATTAGTATCAATATCTAGATACTTTTTGTTGCCTCCAAAATCATCCCATCCTGCTTTATTCCAATTGTCAAATGGTAGTTGATTAGGACCTTCATCCAATCCAAATCTTACTTCACCTGATCTTTCTTTAAACATAAAAAACCAGCCATTACCATTTAATACCTCATCTAAGGAAAGAGTGAAACCTACAATAGTTAGATCCTTCCCTAGGCTAGCAGATAAAACTGGAAACTCAAATGTATTGGCTTCAAGCTCATTATTGGCGTTAGCTTTTTGAGCGTAAATGATGGTATTGGGAAACTTTTTGAATAGATCACCTCGCAAGGCTAGAACCAATTTTATGGAGGTACTTGCATGGCTGGGTTGATGTTTTCCAAGATAAGATCCCCATTGTTGGATTTCTTTTATATCAGAAATATCAATATCTGCCCCATCAATCATGGAGTCATCTTTATTCCAGAAATTTTTAAAATACGTTCCTTTCTGATCACAAGGATATTCTCTCCAAAGTAACTCTTTAGAAAATTCATGATTGGCACCTAACATAAAGGTTTCGATAAATGCACCGTTGGTTTCCAATAATGTAATTGTATTGTTTTCAATTCCCTCTAACCCTGGAAGAATAAACTGTGGATTTAATTTTTTCAAATAATCATACATAGAATGAGGAATGACAGGGGAAGCCATTATTTGCATGGTCTCCCAATTACTGTTAGAAGTATTGGAATCGGAAGAGGGTAGATGAAGCCGTTTTAATCCCCTTTTAAGAATTCTCTTCGTTCCAATTGCGGATCTAATTTCTGGTCCAGCAGTATCAGAATTAATGGAAGGAGAAGAAGATGGAGAATCTGGAGTATTATTTTTTAGAGTATCATATGTCTCTTTTTCATTTTCAGATAAATTATTGTAGTCATTATTGTATGAAACATTTGTTACTAAACTTAAATTGTATGGAGCATCTTTTGGTACAGCTGCGGTAATACTAGGATTAGAGGTATCATCTAAATTTTTTATTAATCGAGAAGAGAGATTATTAGTTGAAGTTTTTTTTATTTTTTTGTTAATCATTCCATTTGGTCTAGTAATTTTTTTGAAAGCAGTATTTGTACCTGCTTTTGTTAAATTACTATTTACAATTTGTGAATGAATTGTAGCATTGGTATTGGTTGTCTTAATTTTGGAGTGCACATTTGAAGTCAAAGTCAATAAATCATCTTCCTCTCTTTGAGTGAGGTGCTTTTCTTCAATTCTTGCACTAACATTTTTTGCTAAATGAATTAAATTTAGTTGCTTATTGGCTTCCATAATTTCTCCAACTTGGTCCCAAGCAAAATCCACAAACTCTTCTTGGTTTTGGCGAACGACTTCTGCTCCTAATGAAGCAACAACTCTATACCTTGGGTCGAGATTAATTTGATCAATCCATTTTTTTGAGTTTCCGCCTATTGCTTTAATATTGGCGTGCCACCTTCCATACACTTCGGGATAATTTACAATTGGGTCTTTGCTTCCGCTATGTTCTAAATTATTTAATCCCTTAGAAATTCTCTTTTTTAAATTATCTCTAACAATTTTGTTTTGACTTTTATTCCCTGGCCAAACTGGTAAACTGTAATTGGGAGGAATTAAAACACTTCCTATTTCTAAAATTTTAGTAGGTTCAAATTTTTTAGGCGTTAAAATTACATCTCCTTTTAATAGAGGGTTACTTTTTGTTCTTAATGGCTTGCTGCTATTTTTCTTTATAACTTTTGAACCAATTGTACCTAAGCCTCCAGAACCACTTCCTGAAATAGAAATTCCACCCCCAGGTTTAATTCCTCCTCCAACAAAAAATTCATTATTTAAATCTTGAATATCAAGGGTATTTACTTTTAAATTAGAGGAATTGCCTGCTGCTAAAAGTCCCGCTAAATACTCAAAATCTCCATGCTGATCTAATTGGAATGACCATTGATAATAAAATGGATATTTTTTTTGGTGGTTTGGCGCATTCCAAGAAGGTTCAAGCACATTTGTATTGCTAGTAACTTCCCCCAGTCCTGCTAACCTGCCAGTTTCATAGGAAGGAATTAGAAAAGCAGTATAATTTATATTTGGTGTACTCGTATCTAATTTTCTTGGACTTATTATTCTTGAAAGCGCTATATCAGGGTTTGCTTTTATTTTATCAGTTATTTCATTTTTTATAGTATCATTTAAATTTATAGAGTTGCCGGCAGTATTTGTTAAGTTTGAATTTAATTGTACATGAGCCATAGCCCAAAGATTGGCTGCAGGAAATTCAAATGCAGTTGGATTTCCTATCACATTAATATAAGGTAATGGTGTGGTCTGATCTTTTGCAATAGTGAATTCATCTTCTTTTAAAACGATTAAAGCTAACCACGGAAATATCTTGTTATCATCTTTTATTGCTGGTGAATATCTCCATGGAAAATCCTCATCATAAAATTCTATAAAAGGCAAATAATTACTTTCCATGTTATTGGAACCTGCCAATGGAGAAACTCGAATAATTGCTTTTGGATTAATGCCTATAACATCAGCTGGTCCATATAACTTTGCATCCTTCTTAATATCAGTAGCATTTACCTTTACTTTTATTTCTAATGAAACTCTTTCTTTGGTATTAGCATCAATACTTGTAAGTTCATTAGCAAGTCCCTCACGGAAATATGAAATAAATGTGTATTCTGCATTCATGTTGTTTCTATTTTTTTAATTACTAGGTTCGAGTTCAAATGTTGGTATAATTTGAAAGTCTTCTATTTCTAAATCATCCTGATTTGACGAACTGGATATATGTAAATTTAATGCATCAATAGCCTCACCGTAATTATATTCCATTCCATTATTGATTGGTGACATATCACTCTTTTGGACAACAACATAGGTTTCGTCCATTGTTTTGACTTTTGTATCTAGTTGACTTACTTTTTCTTTTTTAGAATAAGACATGCTGGTTTGACTTACAGCGCTAGATTTAATAAAATGAAAAAAATGAGTACTATCTTCTGGAGAAGATGGAAGTTTATCAGGGTTATTTTGTAAAATCGTTTCATACTCAACAATTCGCTTTGCAGCATTTCCTAAAGCAAATTCTCTTGTAGCAGTTACACTTACTCCATTTTTATATTTTTTAAAGGACGGGGTAGATAGTTTTTGACTATCGCTCAAGTTTTGGAATTGAGCAGGGGCAAACTGACCGTCTACATAAACGAGTTGATTGTTATTGATGGAATATAAACTACTTTCAATTTCAACGGAAGGGATACTATATTTTTGAACGCTTGAAGGTTTTTGATTTCCGAATTTTTCAATTTTGACATTTAACGGTAAAAGTCCTTGACTTACTGTGAATGAACCAACTGGGTGAAGTACTAAAAAGCTAGGAGCTTTTAATTCTTTGAGTTTGACAAGGTCATTTTTATTTTTTGGAAAAACAGCCTTCCAGTTTTCTTGTTTTTTAAACTCCGTTTCAAGTAGAGGCCAAATTGTAATATTTGGTAGGGTGGTACTTTTTCTTTCTCCAAAAGTTTTATTAAATCGAACGTTGGCTTTTACTCCCGCGATTTTAAATGAAGCTAATCCTTTTACATTCCATGGACTTGGGCCAGATAAAGATAGGTCTAATGAAACAGCTAAAATTTCTTTTCCTTTTTTATTAATAACAGCAAACATTGCCCCTGCATTAATAATGAAACTAAATGGGTTGAACTGGAATAGTGCATCGAAATATATCATCCCGACTACATTCCATTTTAATGCTTTAAACTTTGCTTCGAGTCTAGCTCCTAATTGTACTGAATTGGAGGTAATGGCAAAATAAGTTTCTAATCTTACTTTTCCTTTTTTAGTATCTAACAATGAAATTGCAAGACGATCCATAGCTGGCAAATCCAAAGGAGGTGGATCATAGGCTGGATGGAAGCCACCAATTGAGAAAAGGAAATTTGGATTTTTTCCCCAAGTCAATCTAAATGCCATATCGCCACTCATCGTAAATTTTGTCAATCGAGAGGCAAATAGACTGGCATCAAATGAAATGCTTTTCTTTTGAAAATCAATAACGCCTAAGAAATTTACTTGGACACTTATCAATTTTGAATCCCTTTTTGGAATAAGTGTTCTTAATACACCTGGTATTGCAATCCGTGTTGGATTGGGTAACTCTATCAATAATCCTAATTCAAGTTCTAATAATGCTTTGGCACCTCCCCATGCAATTTTCACCATCGGCCCGAATACGAATTGCTTTTTTTGGATTGGAAAAAATGATTCAAGATCACTAATGATAACACTAAAATTAGTTAATGGATCTTGTGGAAACATTAAACTTGTTAATGCTCCAGATTTTACTCCTGCTCGAAGTGCATCCACATTCATCGAACGATTCAAGGCAATTATTCCACCTATACCTGTTAACATAAAACCCATGCCTAATTGGATGGATATTCCTTCTACCGTTATTAATAAAAGAATAGAAAATCCTTTTTCACCATCTTCCAAAGTGGTGGTTATTATCCCGATGGCGGTAAAATTAATTTTGTTTTTAAAATTAAGATTAACAATACCAACATATTTATTGCCATCAATAGATAAATATCCTCCTCCTGAAAATCCTTCTGAATCAATCGAAATGGAAATTCCTGTAGGTGGTCTAAAAACAGGTTTAAGATCAAGTAATCCAAGATTTCCATTTTTACTTGAATCAATTGTTGCTTCAATCTCTAATCCTATTCCTTCAATAATTCCAGTTATAGGACCAAGCTCAATTCCGCCGTCCAATGTAATTGCTGTGCCAACTCCTTTTTTATTTGTTTCATTGAATGTCTCTAACTCAATACCTATTTCGTTAATGATTAAAAAATTCAAGACTTTTTTTCCAACGCGTATTTTAGTACTTACTGATCCAGATTCTGATTCAATTTTCAAACCATCCGACCATTCCATTTTTAATTCGGTTTCGGCATTAGAGGTCGTATTATCTGGAAGAAGAGGTTTGCCAATAACGAGAGGATTCACACTAATTTTTTGAGGGATGATTTTATTCATCATAGGAATATCCACTAGTAAGGCCGCATCAGCTGATAATTCAAAAAACCATTTGCCCTCATTTTTTCCAAAACCGATACCTCTAATATTAAGCAGGATAACTTCTAGCAGACTTAATTCTATACCTGGTGTTTTGGTTCCACGGATATAGAAATCGTTCCCAAAAACTCCAATGAGTACATTTACTTTTTCGGCTCCATCTTTAAATTTTAAATCCCCATTTATTTTGACATGTTGGAGTCCATTCCTATTCATTAAAAGATCGACTTCTAAAATTTCTATATCTACACTTCCTAACTTAAATGTTGGAAAATCATTTGCAGTAACTTCATAGTTATAAAAAGATTCACTTCCTTCCACTACACTTTTCATAGTCATCTCAATTCCAATTTTGTCCTCTGGGTTTTCAAAAGCAGGAACTTGTAGCGTTGCTTTTATTGAAGAAGAGTCAACTTTTTGATCTTTGATAACTACTGTAAATTCACTTAACGTAAGTATTGTTGTTTTTTCAACATTCAAATATGTTTTTAACGATCTTTCATTTATTATAGGTTCTAAACTTAAGTTTGCCTCAATAACATTTTCTCCATTTGTTTTTCCAAATAGTAAATCCTTTCCAACAATTTTAGCTTTGGGATCTTCATCTTTTTTCCACCAATCAGGTAATTCGATAATTGCATACTGAATATAGACTCCTTTAAAAGGTTTTTCTAAATCTTCTTTTTTAGAAATAAGATTATGGGTTTCACTTAAGTCAATTTGAACCTCATTTGGATTAGCTTGAGTGGGGATTGGAATTTCTATTATTATCCCTGTCTTTAAAACTTCTGATTTTGTAAAACCTTGGAAGGAAATCCCTGAAACAGCAATTCCACTTCCTGAAGTATAACTTAATCCTGAAATGGAATAATCAATTTTGGATTCGGTCGCATTAGTTTCAGGAACGGGTTCTAAAATAGGAGATGGAATAACTAGGGACATATTATTTGGAATACCAATGATTGTAATATCCACTCCTGCATCATCAACTTTTATGGAAAAGTCAGTTTCTCCATTCCCTAATTCTGGGGAAAGGGTAATCTTTCCTTCAATTTGTAAACTTGTTAATCCTGAATCTGATAATGTAACTTGGCCACTAGTCAATGTAATAGGTAAGCCTCCTAAGCTTAATCCTTGATTTACTGCTTTTAATTGGAGTTGGTAATCATTAGGTTTTAATGTTAAATCAAATTCTAACTTGGCAGTATTTCCATTATCATCTTTTATATCGTCGAGGAGAATATTTCCTGATGTTATTAATTCACTTATTTTATTATCTACAATGGATAAATCAAAATCATCAAAGCTAATAGGTAAGCCAAATAATTTTAAACTGCCTGATGATTGATTAAAAGAGAGCTTGTATTTGTTTTGTTGGATATTCAATTGAAATGAAAATTCTGCATCTGAACCTGTTCCATCTTCTTTAATTCCGGGTATAATTATTCCACCCGTAATATCAAATGAAGTAAAAATATTGTTTCCAAATGTAATATCAATTTCATCTAGCCAAAGAGGTAATCCTAATAAGAAAAGGTCATCTTGAGCATTTGCTTTTATTTGATATTGACCTGCTTTTATTCCTAATAAAATATCGATGATTAAATACCCTTCATTTCCTACATTTCCTTCATCTTGCCCTAATCCAGGTAAACTAATAGTACCTGTTGCCTCAAACTTACTGATCTTTTTGTGATCAAATTCTATATTGATTTCATTTAATGTAATTGGGAGGCCTAGGGTATTAAATGCTCCAGATAAATTTGCAGAAGCAGTATGTTTTCCATCTTCTTTAATTAAGAGAGAGAATATAATAGAACTAGTTCCATCATCAGGAACAAGTCCTGGGATATTTATTTTCCCTTGAATGTTTGAATTTAGAATGGCGTTCTTTGTAAACTCAAAATAAAGCGATTCAAATTCTAATTCGAGAATACTTAGATTTGCATTTAATGGAGTTGAATCTAAATAAACTATTCCAGAAACACCACCTTCTGAGCCTACAAGAAAATCTTGACCTTTGATTCGAATCATTTCACCTCCTTGATTTTTTAAAATTGGAGGAAGGATTATGGTTACTTCTTTTGCAAAAAAACCTTTGAAAGAATTGGGGCGGTTATCTAAATCAGCTTCTTCAATATTTTTATTTTCACTCAAATCAATTTTAATATCCTCGAAATCAATCATCAAACCAGTTGTACCGATTTGAGAGAGAGAACTAGAACTTAATGCTAAATCGAGAGAGGAATCAAATCCTTTCTCTGTATTGATACTAAAATTAGATTCGTTAAAACGGAATTGAGTTTTAGGATAGCCACTTGGCTGACCATTATCCAATAATTCTTCGATAACTTCGAAAGTAGTTTCATCAACTGGTAGGAGAATATTCCTAGGAAATTCAATTGCAGCGGAAAGAGCAAGATTGATAGTTGCTTTAGGAAGAATTACATCTTTAATAAATTCTTCAGGATCTTCAGGAAGAAATTTTCTGAAATAGGTATTTAATTTAATTTTAGTTTCTTCAATATCATTTTGTAAAATATAGGTACTAAAAGCAATCAATGAACTAAAGTGTCCACCTGATCGTAAAAAAATTTCTTCTGCAATTTCTGTAAGTGTAGTTCTATTATTTGGCATTGGTAAACCTAAGCCTTCTGAGTTATTCAGGTCAATAATGAACTGCTCGATAAATGAAATATTATTGGAGGGAGGTTCTACAAAAACTGAAATAAAATGAGCCAATGCTTGTTCTTCAGAAACATTTAGAACTCTTAAAGTTAGTTCAAATATTTCTTGAGGTGAAGCCGTAAAGTTGTTGATATCAAAATCTCTGATGTAACCTAATATCTTCCAATTATAATCTATGGAAATAGGAAAACTCGAAATGTTTACATTTTCAAGTTCGGGATTTAGGATGAGAAAAATACCTGTGCCAGGAATTTCAAATTCTATTCTTTTTTTGGAAACGATAGACAAGCTATAAAATCCAGCATCTCCTTTTGAACTGATACTATATTGTAAATCTTTGAAATGAATTTTTTCTAAAATATTAACAATGCCATCTTTAAGAAAACCTAAAGAATCAGGAATGTCATCAATGGTGATTATTGATGATAGGGAAGGGTAGTATCGTTTGGTTATTATTGTGGGCATTTGAATAATTTATTTATTCATTTATATTGTTATTTAAAAATTCTATCCATAAAACGATTATGTCTTTCAAATCGATAGTCGAGATATTTATATTTTTTTCTGAATCACTTGTATAAGTAAAAATAGAATTGGGAAATCCTATTTTTAAAAAAGTAGAGATACCGCCTCCATCTTCATCAAAAGAATCAGATTGAATAGCCTTATCCATTTCAATAATTAATTCATCTGAAAGATAATCTGGATCTAAATGATCCGTTAAAAAATTTGCCAAACAAAAACTAATATTTGAATTATTGGTTTGCGTAGCAAATACATCTTTATCATTATCAAAAGAAATTATTTTAAATTCTATTTCATATTGATTTAATAGATTCATAATATTTATTCAATTTTTAATCTTTTTGGTTCCATAATAATTGCTGATAAATGATGAGAAAACACATCATTTAATTCTTCAATAAAAAAAGGTTCTTTTTCAATAAACTTAACAGTAGTACCATCTAAAAATTTAGATCGATACCTTGTTACTTTATGTCCCATAGTATCCAATTCCACTAAATATTGCTTTTTGTTTGCATATGCATAGGCAACGTCATATATATATTCTTTTTCTGAAATTCCTTCAATCCAAGTATGCCAGCCCTTTTTAAGTTTCGTTCCTCCACCAGCCTCATGCAATTCAAAAGAAGTTTTCTTGACTTGTTTATAATATCTATTTCCTATTTTTCTGGAGAAGATACTTATATTAGGTTTTTTCGTAGCATAGATTAATCTTGAATTATCAAACATCGCTGGACCAAAATGTCCTCCGACCCATTTCCCATTAACTTTAGTAAATTCTATAAGTTTATTTATTACGGCAGGTTGATTTATATAAAGAAGGTTGTCTAAATATTTGATATTTTTAGTTGCATGACGAAATTTTTCTGGAGCATCTTTCCATAGTTTAAATCGAGCGGCTTTAATACCATCTTCTGATTTATTCATTTTTTTCCAGAAATTAATGTTGTCAATTTCTTTATGGAAATGTTTCCAGAAATTAGCTTTTTCTGCTTCATCTAAATTATCAAAAATCTTAATTATTTCATTTGTACCTCCATCAAGATTCAATCTTCTTAACTTATTTTCAAAGATGGCTTTACTTATCGCCTTCGAGTTTTTTACAGCCTTTACAACATCCAGAACATCTTTCGGAATTACATCTTTATATTGAACATCCAATTTTTTAATTTCAGCAAGTACTTCATCTGCAGCCTTTACTGTTTTGTATCTGCTATAAAGAGCTGTTCCAACTGAGGCAAATGTAAGTGCTAGAAAGAAATAACTTAATTTCTCATTTAGTTTTTTATAAATTGGATCATTGCTTATACTAGCTTGGAATGTATAGTAAGATGAAATTACAGAACCACTCACAGATAATACTTCTGCACCACTTTCTATTCCTCGCCAAAATAAAATTGACTCTTTCAAAGATGCTCCAGTTAAGTTTTTTGCTCGATTAATTTTAGTAATATGCTTAATATGTCTTAGGTGTCTTAAATGCCTTATAGTGCTCCAACCTCCTGTTAAGAAAAAGAATCCAATTTCAATTGCCACCTCAATAGTGAAAGACATTGCTGCATCAAAATCATAAAGCTTATCATATTCTTCTACATAATGAAATAAGAATGCTGGAATTGTAGTATTTGCAGGTATGGTTAAATCTAGATTTGGTTGAAATCCTATAAGTGCAATAGGTTGAAAAAGGTGATATATTCCATAAGGTATTATTTCTGTTTTGGTTTTTTCACCACCTCCCATAGATGCTACAGCATAAACTTCTGTGGTAGTTGTTTTTTTTTCTAAAAATAATTTTTCAAAAAGAAATCTTGGGCTTCCTATATATTCTGTATTTATTGTTTTTTGGTAAAAGGAAGAATTCGATATTACAGGATCAAATTTTGTAACTTCAAATTCAAGGATAGGTTCTGAGCCACTAATTACTTTACCTTCTTCATTATATTTTGGATAATAATCAAGTCCATCAGTTAAAAAATAACAATCTGGATTTAGACCATCCTCATTGGCTTGAATTCCATCTGGTATATGATAGAAATTATATTTTGATGTTTTCCATAATTCGTAAACAGCATAAACAAACAGTTTTTTTTGAGGTTCAGGGCTATTAAACCATCCAACTATTGGATAACGATATAATCTATCGTCATCAATATTTTTATATAGTAGTTCAAAGTTAGTTCTTTGACCATCTCTTATTTCCAATAAGAAATCTAAAAAAGTATCTGCTTGATATTTATCTATGGAAGCAATTATTCTAATGATTAATGATTCGTCTTGTTCTTCAAAATCTTCTGTTACGATATTATAGATAGCCTTTTGTCTTATTTCAAGAGGAATTGCTCTTAGTGCTTGAAGCGGTAGAATTCGAAGTAAATATTCTAACTTTTCATCTTTGTTTGTTAGTATATCTTGTACACGATAAGTGTTATTTAATAGACTAGCTAATGACCTATCGTATTTTTTAAATACATCGAGATGTGGAGCGTTAGGCAAAACAGGATCAAAGTCTCGGATTGGTGGATTTGAAGGATTTGGATCAGCTTTGAAATAATATCCCCAACTCTTTTTTAATGTCAAAATCATTTGGTCAACAAGTGATAATGCATTAATCTTAGCTTCTAATTCTGATTCACCAGCTTGGTCAATTGCAGTTATGTTGTCTGCTATTTTTGAGAGAATATTTTTTTCAATACTATTAATTTTAAAACAAATCAATGTGGTGGTTTTAGCATATTCTTTTCTCTCTTCATCTGTTATTTGCCAGTTCAAAATATTATCTGCTAAATTCTTTTTATAAAAATATCCTCTTGGGGTTAGATTTTTATCAACATCAAAACTGACTGCTGGAGTATTATCTGGAATAAGAATTTCTCTTGTTCGAAAATCATAATAGTTTTTTAAATATCCATAATTATCTTCTTCTAATGTAATTTTATAATTCCATCTTCTAAAGTAAAATTCAAACGGGGCAACATAGACGACTTTGGGAACTTCTAATTCCTCTTGAGCTTGTGCAAAATGTTCTTTGAGAAAATGAAATTTTGAATCTTTTAGAGTTTTTAATTTTATAAGGGAAGTACTGTTTATGATTAACTTAGTCATATATTGAATATAGTCTAAATACAAATCTTCTTCGAAAAATCCACTTATGAAATTCTGACGCTGATCAATTTTTCTTAGATCAGTTGTATTGATATATTTATATTTTTTTCCTGTATGCTTAAAAGAGGTAACCATACCTTTTTGATTATATCTAATTTCCTCAAAATCAGAACCTAGTTTTAAAATACTCCCTCCTTTTGTGATTACTACATTCATAGTTCAGGTATTGTCATTGAAGAATCATGAATAAGAATTTCACTTTGTTGCACATACTCACAATAATCATATGAGAAGAACACACATTCGTCAATGGTATAAAGTAAAATAGAATTAGTGGGTTGGAAAAATTTTAATTTCCCAGAATTTTCCTCAGCAATTAGACCAAGTTGATATTGCTTATATTTTATTCCTTCGGAGGATTTGAAAAAATTGCTTTCTTCAAGCAAAGTATTTTTTAAATATAACTTAGCGTTTGATAAGTTATTGTCATTTATTAATTGTTCAATTTGACTATTTTCTGTCTTAGAAATTCCAATAATTTTTTTTGATGGAATTTTGTTTTTTATTTCTAAGATTAAACCATTAATGGTTTTGGTGGAATTTGAAAATGTTTTTATTTTATAATAATATGGGTTTTCAGGTTGATAATAATTATTACTAAAATCATCAATCCTTGCAATATCATTTTCGCTGGATGCTGAAGTTGATTTAATTAACGGAGAGCTTTCTCGAAATATATTTTGCAATAAAGTTTCATAAGTAACTCTTTCGATGAAAGTATCATCATCTCCGAACTGTACTTTGTCTGCCACTTTTTTCAATCGAATAACACCCAAGTCGCTTTTATTTTTTGAATGGCTGAAACTAAAAAGTTGTAATTGATTATCAATAATTGAAGGGAATTGGTTTTCATTATTTGTCTTGATAAAAGAAGACTTCTCAATTAATCCAAAGACATCATCAATATTTTTCACCAATAATACTTCAGGAGTGATGGTTGATCCAGGAGGCATAAATTCTTCAACTTCTAATTGTTTTCCATGATAAAAAAGCATTACTATAGTAGCAATTGTTTTACTACTAATAGCCGGAGAAATAAATTTTTGAGGACGAGTGAAAATATCTGGTGTTTGATTTGTAGAACCTTGAAGCAAGAATTCTCTCCTCACAAAGTTCTCTTCATTATCAGAAACTAATTGACCATTTTGAATATATAACCCTGACTGTATATGATTATCAGTTGTTAATTGAAGGCAAATTTGACTATCCTCTGTTTGAGTATTTTGTACATCATTAAAAATATGAATAGGCCAGCCTTGTGTACCAAATTTAGTTTCGGTTAGATTTTCTTCAGTTACTCCAATTTTTAAATCATTTGCATTTGTATTTGAAATATTATAATTCTCATAAAAATTGTAAGATCGTTGCCTATTACTTTGAATGTAGATATACAAGTTATTTTTTGTCAAAAAACCAGCTAACTTATCATAAATATCTTCTTTGGTTTTTAAATGAGAAGATTCATCATTGTAATATAATTTGCCTGAGCCATTAGCATGCAATCCGTAATATGCTGCAAGATCCATAAAAGCCAGGCAAGACTCTTTCATCATCTTCTTTTTGAAGGAGTTAGATTCAACCGCAGTATCTATTATCCCTTCAAGTTCTCTTGCAAATTTCAAATCGAATTTAAATGTAGAAGCATTGTTATGTATGGCTCCATTATTTAAAATTATATCAATTCCAAAGTTCCCACTTACATTCCCTAGGTGAGTGCCTCTTGGGACTATAGGTAATTCAAAGGCATATTGTTCATCCTCTTCTCCAGTACTTTCATTCACAACTTTAGTTATTTTATGAAAATATTGATCAATCAAATCGGACTCATTTTGTGCGATTGAATTTTGAGAATATCCTATATATTCACCGGTGAAAGTTGGAGTAGTTTCATTGTCGTAAAATTTTTCAAATTCATTCCAAATGAAATTTGTAAAACCTGTTTTTGTTTTTGCTGCTATGTTATTAGAGGAAGTTATAAAATCGTTTTTATTCATATTCCTATAAATTATATACTTTATAGAAACTCCTTTTATAGGTTGTTTGAAAGGACGTAAAATAACATTGACTTTGCTTACATTTCCACTTCTTGGTTGAATTAATATTTGTCCCGAGCAAATAGAATAGATAGACTGGTTTCCTATGATATTTACTTTTGATGTTGTTCTAAATTGAGTATTAGAAATTGGCCCAAATATTTGTGATGCATTTTGAGTAAAGTTATTTCCATTAATGAAAAAATGGGATTTCGCTTGCAAAGAAGGAATCACATTGGTTCCCTTTCGAGAGGATAACAATGAATTGAGATTTGAAAAATTTAAGTTCGGATTTTCATATGGTGCAATAACGGTCGCTTCAAATTTATGTTCATTGATTGTCGCTTTAGGTGAAACACCACCTCCAAGTTGAATTACTCGGATTGAAAAGTTTTTAAAATTGTTATCAAGAATAGCCTCAAAATTTAATTCAAATTCATTACACCTAAATAAAGGAGAGTTGGTAGGAAGGAAATTAAAATTTTTGGAATTTACCCAAGAGACTCCTCCAGAAGGAGTGACTGTTTTTTTCTCTGTAATTACATTATTAATAATTTCAAATTCAATTTTTTGAGTTTCAAACCCGCCAGATTTTTTCTCTCTTTTTATTTCAATAGAAATTTCATCTGGTTTGAAAAAACCAATATCGTCCACTACTTTTACAGAATAAGCAGTATTGGTATCACCTGCAATTGTAGATAATTGAAGGACTTTATTTTCTAATTTATATCCGGTATTTGAATCAAGTAAATCTAATTTTGCAAAAGAAATTTCTCTTCTTGCAAAATTGTTATTATCACCTAAAGTTCTTCCATTTAATACACCATCATAAGGAGTAATTTCTGCTAAAATAAAAGTTCTTTTTCTTAGATTAATATTGGTAATGCTTGGAGGTCTGATATTGCCTTTCCATTCGACAAATTCTTTTAGATTCTCTTCTGTAACATGATAACTCAACGTTTTAAATGTCTCTGGTTTTATAGGACCTATTTTTAATTCATTTAAAAAATATAAACCATCCTTATCATTACTTAATTCAGAAATATCAGTTTCATCTTCTACGAATTCAGGTAATTGAAAAGGTGAGCTATTGCCAGATCGATAAATATAAAATCGAATTGCAGAATCCCCAATGCTCGTTATTGTTGACCCTCTATTTTTTATTCTTGCATGCAAAAATAAAGAAATAGTAGTTTCATCAGATGGGTTTATATGATTAGGATGTTGGTCAGCATGGATTGGTGCATCTATTTTATTTTTGCTAATCCAAATATCTGGACTATGGAATTTCCTTCCAGCATCAGTATTTGAAATTTTTGTAATGCCATCATCTTGGATTAAACCAAGCGAATCATGTTCGAACAAATAATTTCGAATCATCAAATCCAAATCATCATGTGAAAAATCAAAAGCTGCCTTAACTGCTTCTAAAGCATTTAATCTTCCGTAGCCATAGTATGAATTAAAATCAACGCCTTGTGTTTCCCATTTTCCGATTCCAGCATTTGGGTGAGGTGTAGTCAAACCGGGATTATTAGAGTCAATTTTCTCAGCTGTAGTCCTTAAAATATATCTAACCTCTAACCAAGTTAGAGTTGGTTTAGCTAGAAGTACTAATCCAGCAATTCCAGCACATAATGGAGTAGCAGCAGAGGTTCCTCCAAAATCATCTTGATAATCATTCGGTCCTCCAAAAATTTTTTCACCTGGAATATGTGTATGAAATGGAGATGAAATTTCAATATTGTTATTATTTACTGATCGGATTAGAACTGATTCTGAATTTAATTCTTGAGGAGAATTTAGCAATATCCATTTCTCTTCTTTAAAAAATTCATTAAACTTTGCTTGGTTTGTAATTGTAACCTGAATAGTAGTTGATTTAGAAATTTGTTCAACATAATTTAAATTAAACAAAACTCCGTTTACGTTTTTATTATAATATTCAATTTCAATTTCTGTGTTGTTGCTATGTTTGTTTTGTAATTTAGTGCTTAATAATAAAGTACCATTGATTTCATCAATTAAAGAATCATCATTAGCTAGTTGTACCCATTCAGGATTAGATCCTTTAATATGAATCCAACTTTTTTTCAATCTGTTAATATCAATGGTTGAAAATCTTTCAATATATTCGATTTCTAAAATTAATTCGTTTTCTTGATGTTCTCTATTTAATTTCGTTCTTCCTGTTGCTTGCCTTTTATCATCTAATCCGATTTTTAATGTAATGGTATTGTTTGTAGGATTAACACTTTCAATTTGTTTCCATTCATGTTTTCTAAAACTTCCAATTAGAATCCAATCATCTGCTGCAAAGTCTAGCGTATCAACAACAGGTAAGATTCTTTCACCAATATTGACACTAGCTCTTAATTCAGTTCGAGATGTAGTTTGTAAAGTGTTTGTTAATACTACTTCTACTTCAGGATAAGAAATATAATTTCCTTTTTTAGGTTCATCTAGAGAAAATACATGATAATTGTTGGGAGGATTATGAGGAAGGTCTGAAAATCTGGAAGTAGGAGCACACCATTCAATACCCATACCATAATTACTATAAGGTGCTTTTATTTCATTGCCAGTTTCATCTAAGGTGGAAGCAGAACATGCAAATAAATATTTAGAATTACTTATCCTTTTATTACTATAAATATTTCCATCCATTAAAGTGTTATTATTCCCTGCCGAGAAAAAACAAAGTGTTCCTCTTCCATTTCTTCCTCTTCTTGTAATTTTGGAGAGTTTAATATCAGGATATTTATTATGAGGAACAGGTAGGTTCATACTACAAGTAATAATATCTGGAGCAATTGAGAATGGTGTTCCTTTGTAATGTTTGGCACTTGCACCACCTTGAGTACTTCCATGGTCAAATTTAGAAGTACCTGAAATCCATCTTAGTGTAGCTAAATTTATAGCATATGCTTCAGAATGAACAGAGCTTAGTATTATTCCCATTAATTTAGCACCGGGAAGAATACCATTTGTACCATATGCATGTTTGCCTTCTGTGTTATTAAACGAATAACTCCCTGCAACTATGGAAGCGCATGCCAATCCATGAAAAGCCCCAGGAATTGCTAATGTATTTGTATCATTGTCAACAGCAAAATTATTTGCATTAAAACCATTAAATAAAGCAAAAATTTTATCATTTTGTATGACATAACTTGTTTCTGGTATTAAACTATCAATTGTATGCTCTGCCCAAATAGGATGCGCAATTATTTTAGTTCTTGTAGCTGTGTCATTTATTTTTTCTATTACAGATCGATGATAGTAAAAATCATCATTAATAAATTTATCATTTCCAATTTTTATTACTGCTCCAATTCTGTATTGGTTACCTTGTTTATAGGGCTTTTTTATGGTTAATTCCATCTTGGTGGGACTAACCAAATCATTTAATTGAGTTTTTAACTCGTAAGTATTTCCAGTCTTTAAATAAACACTAGTGCCTTTTTTATGATGAAATTTGAAAAAATTAAATGGGTAGGTTGTAACTTCTTTTGTGGAAATATTTTTGCTTTTTATTTTTACTAATTCGCAGTTAATTGACCCCGGAGTACCAATTAATATCTCTTGATTATTACTAACTTTAGAGATGTCTTTTACCTTAAATTTTGCTGAAAGGGAAATGCCTGACGATGTTAGTTTCCCAACTATTCTTTCTTTTCGATTACCAGATAATTCCCCACTAGTTACAATACCCTTATCGGATAATAAACCCTTATCTATTACAGCAATAATTAAACCCTTACCATGTTGGTCAAGATTCTTTGATCCTAGGAAATTTCTTGCCTCTTCTATTTTGAGGATTTGATGAGTCCATTGTTTTGGTGAGAGTAAATCACTCATTTGGTTTTATAGATTGAAGGGTGATTAAGTATAACTTCTATTTTGATTATAATTAAATATAACCTACAAGAAATTAATGTATCATTAGATAACTAATGAATAAAAAAAGATTCCCTCCTTCTTAATGAGTAATCGGTTATGAAATAGATTGGAATAGGTTTTAGTTTTAATCAGAGTATGCGTATATATAAATATTTTCAATCCAAATATAAGATTGTATTTGTTTAAATTCAAAGAATATTAAATATTAAATATTATTTATTTTTAATTTAAAAATTAATTATTGAAAATATCCATTACGTCATCCAAATCCTTATTTTATAATTTTAGCATAGACCTCAGTAGTTCGAACCGATGCATAACCTAGCAGTATACATACAAATTAGGATCTTCTTTAATTATCAGATCTCAATAGACTTTATTCGATGGACGTTGAACGTTACACGTTTTACGTCCCACCATACAATTCTATTTAGAATAAACTCTAATAAATATTTATTAATTACTCAAAAGAAAAACAAATAAAAATAATCAAAGATGGTTTTGATTTACTGAATGAAAAAAAGAAATACAAACAGACAATTGTTGTTGCTAAACTCGAAAAAGTCGAATGTAAAATTAGTAAATCAACACTCAGTAGAATTTTAAATGAGAAATATGAAAAACTAGATGCTCCCTTAGTTCACAAGGTGTTCAATGGTTTCAGGAAGTTAATGGAAATTGAAAATTGCTCAATCACTTAATGAATATGGAGTTTGGGAAAATAAAGAAGACACTACAATCTCTGAAATCATAGTAGGAAAAAACGATTTCTTTATAATTTGGTAATCAGCAAAACATCTAATTCATTTTTGTCCAATTGTTTTTCATAATTTTAGTGGTAGACAAATCTCCGATTCGAATTAATTTGCCAAAGTCAAAATTATCAAGTAATTGAGTTTTACTATTCTATGACTCCAGTTTCTAATAATATTAGAATTAAAGAATAAGATCCAATTTCCCATAATTTCAATTCACGCAACATTTATCCTTCTCACAAACACAGTACTTCCGATTATACAAATGAAGAAACACTAAACTAAAAGCAGGCAAATAAACCATCATATGAGGGATTTCAAAATAAGGAAACCGCTCATGAAAAATAAGAAGTGCCAATAACCCCCAACTCAAATACAAAACAAATGGCATCCATCTAAGAGAGGTCGCTTTCGCTGAATAATAAATGGCAATCAAAGAAATAATTAAGAAAAGATAATCGACAAAACTCCACCACCAAGGGCCTGCTTCGCAACAACTATTAGTACAAGCTTGAACTACAAAAATTAAGGGTGTTGCCAAACAATGTACCATACATAAACCACTTGCCACTACTCCAAAAAAGTCGGACTTACTATTGATGGTTTTTACTAATTGAAAATTGTTCATTTGATAATATTTTAATTTTTTTGTATGGGCCATTCATCAGCGTAACCTGCTTTCCATCGTTTCGTTTCAAGTTCTTCCTCTGTTGCCAAGCAAGCGTCAAGAGCAGTTCTAATTCCTGTTTCATCCATTTTTTGACCAATAAATACAATTTCATTTTTTCTATCACCATAAGTTGCAGACCAGTCGGATTCTATCAATTGTTGATTTTCTAAAAAAGCGATATAATTAATTCGTTTTTCCCAAGGCATGCTATCCCACCAAACACCTGCACTATCGGTTCGCATGGAACCGCCCGCTTGCCCCCAAATCATCGCTTGCTCAGGACGAGAGGCTATCCAAAACATTCCCTTACTCCGAATAACGGTATAGGGGAAATCATGCTGGATATAAGTCCACAAGCGAGCAGAGTCAAAAGGTTTTCTACTTCGATAGATGAAAGAACTGATGCCATATTCATCCGTTTCGGGAGTGTGTTCTTCCTTATTTAATTCTTCAATCCAACCTGCACTTTGTTCTGCTTCTTCAAAATTAAAAAGCCCTGTATCAATAATTTCTCTTGGGTTGACCTTGCTAAAAGCTGACTTAATAATTTTGGCAGAGGGGTTTAATTTTTGAATTGCGGCTTTGAGAAAATCCACCGTTTCTTTGGTTACCAAGTCCGTTTTATTTAAAATAATTACATTGGCAAATTCTACTTGGTCAGTCAAAAGATTGACAATCGTTCTGACGTCTCCATCTATATCCGTCAGTTTTCTATCTGCCAACATTTCTGGACTTCCAAAATCTTCGAAGAAATTAAGTGCATCCACCACCGTTACCATCGTATCTACATAGCTCCATTTTGAAAGGTCAATTCCATTTTCTTCATCAATGAAACTAAAGGTCTGAGCGACAGGTACTGGCTCACTAATTCCTGTACTTTCAATAAGCAGGTAGTCAAACCGATTTTCTTTTGCCAACTTTTCTACTTCTATCATAAGGTCTTCTCGAAGTGTACAGCAGATACATCCATTGCTCATTTCTACGAGTTTCTCTTCTGTTCTCGACAGCACATTTTCACTCTTTACGAGGTTGGCATCTACATTAACTTCACTCATATCGTTGACGATAACGGCTACTTTTAATCCATCTTTATTATGCAAAACATGATTGAGTAAAGTTGTTTTTCCAGCACCCAAAAAGCCGCTCAATACGGTGACGGGTAATTTTTTTATTGTAGCCATTTTAATTTTTTTTTTTAGTGTTTGGTTTTTAAAATTCATTAGAGATAATTTTCTATAGCCTTACATTTGAATATTCTGCTTCATACAAATTCTTTTGCCCCTGATAAAATTCCTCTTCATTTACTTTGTACCAATTAGCATTTGTATTGAATTTGTAGGCCGGAGTGAACACATCGACCAATTGGGTAAATTCATTTGGCATAATCGAATGGATATTTCCTTCATGGGCATGTAGTGCACTTACATTACCTGCTGTTATGATTTCATTCTCCGTTTCTCGAAGCGTACATTTTTTCAATACAGTAGTTTGTCCATCTTTTACTACTTCTCTAGTTGAAGAGAGTTGTTCTTCGATTGTATAATTTTTGGCTTGAATACTTCCAGAAACAACATTCAAAACTCCAGTCATATCAGGGTGATCATGGTGCGGAATATATTCCCCTTTTTCGAATTGGAAGAGCGATACTTGAAAATCTACTCGATAATGTAAATAGGAAGATTCAAACCAGTTTGGGTTTTTATTTTCATAGCTTTCCATTTCTTTTTTGATGTTTTTAAATTCGGGGAAATTACTTTGAAGTAATAATTGCTTTACTTGATTTGTATACTGTTTTTGATTCCAAGGTAAGTTGTGTTGAGTCTTCGCTAATCTTGTAAGTCGTTCTAAAAAGGCATCCCAGTTGAGTGGGGTGTCAGCATTCCATTTACCTAAATAACCATTTGCCTTTTGCGCATAGGAAGATATAGAATTAAGCTGCATAGCGATGCTTGCAAATCCTAAAGCACTTAATTTGAGAAATTCTCTTCGTTTAAAATCATCCATAATTAATCATTTTTTTTGCGATTGTTTAAAAAAAATTATTCGGATAGTCAGGCAATGGAAATCCATCTTTAGTATTCTTTTCGAGAAATAGTTTGTTGGTTTTTATTTATATAAAAAAGTTCTCTGACACTATTTTACGTCCAAAAATTTACTGACTCATTAGTATCAATTCTTAAAAGCAATCGCATTTCTCCAGTTTCTTCGATAGTCGGACTTCGATGTAATATAGGGTTAGCGTTTGGATACAATCCTCCTTTTAGGATAACTACATCTCCTGTATTTACTTGCTGTATTTGTTTTTCATCTTTTACTATTTCTTGATTTCCTCTTCCTCTGATCAAGGCTTTTTCGTCAATTGCATCATCTGGAAGCCAAAGTGTTCCTGGTCCGATATAAGTACATAGCAATCGTAAATCATTGATGTCCGTATGAAATTTGCGACACATATTTGTATTTACAGTTGCCAATAAAAGACGAAAGGAGGATGTTTGAGTTGTTGTTTCAAACAGTCTTAAAATTTCAGATATGTCTTCGAAAAAAGAAATGTTCCCAGAGAGATTCTCATCAAAGTAATTCTTTAGTGAAGACAAAATATCCTCAACTGTTCCAGAGGCACGACATTCGATAGCTTGCTGAGCGACCTGATTAAGTTCCTTTTTTAGTGGACTAATGTCGCGTTGATAAATAGCAATGTTCTTAGATTTTATATGGATGTCTTGCATTTTTTTTACGTCATTGCTAATGACTGCATTTGCGTATAAAGATTTTGTTTGAATCATTGTCTTATATTAAATGGTCTGAAAAAATAGGTAACGAATGGAGTGTCCCACCACTCCATTCCATTACCCTATTCCTAACTAAAAACTATTGCTTCTGTAAAAAGCAAATCAGAATAAATATCTTTAAACTTGTATCTTTCTTTACTGTACACTTTCCCACTTATCGTAATTTCACCAATCATTAAATCACTCAGTCCATCTTTCAATTTTTCTATTTTTTCATTTAGAAAAGATGATAGAATTAGAAATTGTGGATTTTGGATTTGCCATGACATTTCTAGATATTCCTTTTGTAGTAGCACTTGGTTATAAATTTTTTTTAATCCTCTGATATCTGAAAAGACCTGTTTGCCCAAAGCATCCAAGACGATTTGATTGTCATCAGATAAGACAAAAACGATTTTTCTAATCCCTTTACTACAAATCAATTTCTTAATTTGATTCAAGTCTTTATTGGTAAAGGAGATAGAATTTCCAAGAGAACTATAGAAATAATTCTCTTGGTGAAATGCATTTTCAATGACTGATTCAAGGGAATCAGTTGGACATATAAAATACAAGCAACTCTTCATTATACAGCAGGGTTTGGGTTGTAAGGAAAAGAAGAATGATGTACATCAATTTTCAATTCACCATCCAACAATTGATAACCGAAAGTATATTCTACTTTGACTTCATCACCATCTACTGTGGTGAAAAAATAATTTCCCATAGCAATGGCACGACTTTTTTCTAAGATGAAATCTGTATTTTCAAATCTTACTTTTGTCCAAGGTGCGATTGCAAAACCTGTATCTTCTTGACATGCTCGGTTCTCTCCTGCAATAAAATATGATTGCGCTTCGACTTTTGTAGGTCTAAATTGTTCGACAGCACATTTCGTTGGTTTAAACAAAATTGGGCCAAATTCAAAGGCATAAAGTTTATCAAGAAACCCACTAGTGAAAGCTTCACATTCTGACCTATTGTTTTTAAGAGAACCAATCTTTACTACTCCTGCGCCCCAAGTGTTTTGTGCTTCCAATACTTTTTCTTTTGTAATCATTGTCTTAATTTTTTTTGGTTTAAAAATTTTATTTATTCTTTGAAGTAATTTTATTTTATAAATTATTTTAGATTGATGACCATTTTACTTTCGCTAATAATAAGAGCAATAGGCTTCCAAAAATTAAGGGAAACAGTCCATTAAACCAGTCGAATATTCTATTATCTTTAAAATATTCTAAACCAACTTTTCCCCAATCCTCTGAATCAATTGGTTGACTCTCAAAAATCTTAGGATAAAAATATAATCGCTTAGTTTCATGAAATAGTTCTAGCTGATTTAGAAAATTCAAGTAGTTATTCAGGTCTGACCGACCTAGACTATTGAGGGTAAATTGAGTGTGGATACTTGGAAATAAATAACCAATCGTTCGGGAAAATTTATCTCTTTTTTGAAGTTTAGTCTTCATTGTTTTGGAGGCATCCGCCGCTTCATCATCTCCCATTTGCTGCATAGCAAAATACCAGAACCAACCGAAGCTTTTCCCTTCAGGATGTTCGTACTTTGCAAATTGAGGATAGTGCTCTTTGAATTTTTTGATGGTGGGCGCTTTAGGTTGATCCCATTTGTTATGATACCCATCTCGACTATCCAGCACCGTATTGAACGCTTCGGGAACAGGATATAAATTAACGACTAACGCATTGACCGAAGTAGGGATGATGATAGTTAACGCTATCCAACTTAACAAAAGTAACAAGGCGTTTTGACTAGAAGGTTTTTGTAAACTAATCATAAACCAAACTAAGGCAAACCAAAAAGTGAGATATAAAACTCCTGTCATCGCAAAGGCTGCGAAGTCAATATTCATTGGGATTTTTAAATGAATTTTTCCAATAAATAATAAAATAAAAAACGTCAAAAAAACACTCGCCGACCGAATGAATAATTTGGTACGAATGACTTGCAGCGGTTTTTCTGATTGACTTAAAACTAATTTCCACGTCCCATTTTCTTTTTCTTCTGACAAAATATTAAAACAAAATGCAATGATGATTAATGGAAAAAGATAAATTAAAACAAAGCTAAAATCAATATTGCCTAACAACTGATAAAGTGGATTCTTTAATTCGCTGGCATATTTTTGCTCCTCTAAATTTCGAATATTTACACTTTGAACAGATGGATGAATATCACGATGACCAATAGCCAATCCAGCCAAGCGAGGGGTCTCGTTGACTAATCCAAAACGAATGTAGTAAAGCAATAATCCAATTTCGCCATCTATATGTTTTAAATGCCGCTGGAGATTTTCATCTTGAAATTGAGCTGTTTTGGTTACGGTATCTGATTGTTGGTTAAGGAAAATTTTTCCAATATGCAGACTGATTAAGCCTGTAAAAAATAGTAACAAAAGACCTAACATTAAGCCTTTTGACCGAAGGAGTTTTTTGATTAATAAGGAGGTCATATTAAAAGGCTTTTAATTTTTTAGTATTAAAAATCACCAATATCAAGAGGCTTATCATCCAGAGCAAAAGAGCAATGAAGGAAATCCATTCCTGTTGAATAATTTTTTTAAAAGGTAATTGTTGATGTTGGAAATCTGGAAAATCAATCCAGTATTGTTGACTAAGAACTGCTTTTTTATCTGCCGAACTTTTGACATTATTACTGATATGTTTGATTTGTAAATCGTTCATCGTCTGCGCCAAATTATAGCGAAAGTCCTCTGATTGATTTTGAAAATTTCGATAGGCTTGAAAGTCCGTTCCAGACAATGCCATAGATAAATTTTTGATGGCGATATATGGATTTAGAAAAGCGGTGTAACGAATTAAGTTCTGTTGCTGTTCGTAGCGTCTCATCAATTGAAGTTGATGATGACGAAAAATTTCGGTACTTAATCGCTCTCCTTCTTTCATGATAAAACCACTATAATTAAAAGGCAACTCCTTGGTAGATTCAACTTGGTAAGCAGCTAGCAACGAATCTTTTAAGCCTTTAAAATGTGGGTCGTCAGGATTGTGACTATCTCCTTGTTGGATTAATTCGTGTTCTACGATGGTGTCAAATTCAATTTTTGAAGGAGTTGGAAAAAAGACTTGCCCAGCCACTTGTGAAAACTTGGGTGACATCAAAGTGAAAAATAACCAACAACCGATTAACTGAATCAAAGCAGTTTTGGAAGTTTTGCAAAGAGCAGAAATCCAAACCGATAAAAGGGAAATGACAAACAAATATATCAGGTAACTTATCACCAGCGAACTAAAACCTAACAATACTTCTACAGAAATGGAATTAAAGAAAAGGAAAACTAAAGCGATACACACCGTAGGAATTAAAAGTGTCAAAGAGAGGAAAAAAAGTCCCAACGTTTTTCCAAGAAGGAGTTCTGACCAATTGACCCCTTGCGATAAAACCAGGCGAAGTGTTCCCGATTCTCGTTCCCCTGCAATCAAAGCAAAGCCCCCAAAAAAAATGAGTAGCGGCAATAGTAATTGCAAAATCAATGCGGCTGAAATTTCTCCAAATCGAACTAAACTACTCGATAAACTTGCCTTGGAAAAGTTGATAGTATTCTGGCGATGGGCTTCCAAGAAAACAACATTTCCCAAATAGCTATCCATTCCATAATCAAAAAAGCTTAATGGATATTTTTGGCGAAATGCCACATAGCCATAATGTGCCATTCGATGAGGATGTTTGTCAGGATTATTTTCCCAACTTTCTCGAACCTCTTGGCTGTAATGTGCGGCGGTATGTTGATGTTTTTGCAAAGAAAAAAATGCAGCTCCCAAAGCAAATACAAGCAAAATATTAAATATTGCAATCTGCCATTTGGTACCATTACTCTTCAAGAGATTGGTAAAGGTATGGCGGAATAAATGCTGTATTATTTTTATTCTCATAAAATATTTTTTAAAAATCCCATCGAGTGTTACCATGAACACTCAACGGGAAGACATAGTTAGTTGACAAAAACTAAAACTTAATTAAAATCTATAAGTAGTTGTTAGGATAAAATTGCGAGGAGCTCCAGGCCCTAATCTGGAAGGGTTAAGTCCTCCCAGCCAATAAGTTTCATCAAATAGATTATTGAATTTTAGAATCACCTGCATCTTGGTGTTATCTGGCCTATAATAAATAGCAGCATCAAAAACGGTGTAAGCTGGCAAAAGTACTCTGTCTGTACCATAGGTAGGGTTGTACCAGGTAAATCTTTCGTCAACATATTGGGCACCTAAACCGATTCCGATTCCTTTCAATATATTATTCGTAAAATTGTATCTCCCCCAGAAATTGGCAGTATGCTTTGGAGCACCTCCGATTCTTTCGCCAATAAATACTTCAATAGCATCCTCTACGATTTCAGCATCGTTAAAACCATAAGAGGCGATCAGTTGGAAATTTGGAGTAATGTATCCAGAAATATCCATTTCAAAACCTCTGCTGCGTTGCTCTCCTCTGGTTGTTAAATTATCTAAATCGTAGGTATCGCCTAATAAAATATTCTTTTGAATGATGTCAAAAAAAGCCAGATTGGCAAATATCTTACCGTTGGCAAATTCACCTTTAAAGCCAATTTCTTTTAAACTACTCTCAAGAGGGTCAAATCTGGCTGGTGAAGCTGCCCAAAAGAATCCTTCTGCAGTTGGTGACAATGATACGGTATTCGTATGAGGTTGAAAACCTTCCAAATAAGTAGCATAAGCACTAATATTATTTGTTACCTCATAGGTGATTCCTAATCTAGGTACAAAGGCGTTGGTATTTAATTCGTCTTCTGATTTTTTATAATTAAAAATATCTGTAAACGACTCGTACCTTAAATTAAAAAGCGCTGAAAATTTTCCAATTTTGAATTGATTCTGAAGATAGATTCCATTGGAGGAATTTAAGTTTGCCGGTATTGTTAATTCAGCAAGGTTGTAGGCATTTGTATTTCTGGCACCATTAAAAGGATTTTCTAAGTTGAAATGAGGCACAGCAGGCACAGGCATCGTAACACCATCTACAACCATGGTTTGAAAATTAGCAGCATTGTCTGGATTGAAATTGGACTGACCGCCGCCTAACGTTAAATATCTTCTCGCACGTAAAAAACCTGCACCGATTTTTCTTTCCCAACGGGTAGCATCGAACCCAACCAGTATTTTATTAGTAATGTTGTCGCTTTTTATATCGTAGTTGAAGTAAGCGGTAAAATTATCGGTTTCCCAAAATTGTTGTCTTTGGTCATATCTCAATCTAGCAAGAGTTGGAATCACATTACCATCGATGTCGACAGCAGTACCATCCACTCTATGTTCTGCCAAATCTTCATTCCACGTTTGTTTCATGTACTGCGCATTGAAACCAAATTTTTCAGTAAACTTTTTATTAAAGCTAGTCGTGAAGATGAGCTCATCTGTCTTGTAGTGGTCGTTGGCAGCCGCGACATTTAATGAAGTTGGCGTACTATTAATGTCAAACTCACCATTAATTGCACCAAAAATCGGCTGACCTCTATCTAGGTTTCCAACACTTTTGTTGTAAATCATTTCAACGTTTAAGGCGGTCGACTCATTTGGAACAAAACTGAGTGAAGGTGTAATTAAGAAGGCATTGTTGTTCACCAAGTCTCTAAATGATTTGGCTTCCTGGAAAGCAGCATTGAACCGATAGAGCAAAGTTTTATTCTTATTCAAAGGCCCTGTAAAATCCATAGCCGCTCTCAATGTTGAAAAGCTTCCAGCAGTTAAAGAAACTTCGCCCTTTTTTTCCTTTAAGGGTTTTTTAGTTACCATATTTATGGTTCCGCCTGGATCAGCACTAGAAAAAGTAACCGAAGAAGGTCCCTTGATTACCTCTACTCTTTCGATATGAGAAGTAATTGGTTGTAAAAAATAATATTGTCTGGTTCGCAGACCGTTGATTGATTGACCATCTTCAGCTTGGGTAATTCCACGTATATTGAAGTGGTTGTAAAGACCAGTAGAGGATACACTACTTACAGCCTTAACAGCATCGGCTAATTGAAAGGCTTGTCTATCACTTATAAATTCTTTGGTAATCGATGAGATAGCTTGGGGTAATTCCTTATTTAGAATAGCCACTTTAGTTGCAGAAAAAGAATAGTCACTATTGTAATCTGTTCTTGCCCGACCGATTACTTCTACCGATTGTAATTGAAAATTGTCAGACGTTAAAGTGATTTTTAAAGGTGTTTCAAAATTGGAAGCGTCTAACATTTGCTCATAGGTTTTAAACCCAAGTGAACGAATGATTAATTTTTCATAAGTTCTATCTAAGTCGGTAAATTCAAAATTACCGTCAATATCAGTTACCGTATTTTCTTCGCCAGTCGAATTAATAAGCGTAGCTACCGCACCTATCACGGGTATATTACTTTCATCTGTGATATTTCCTTTTAGGCTAAATTGGGCATAACTTGAGTTAAGCACAATTGAAATAAATAGTAAAGTGGTTAGTATGTTTTTGTACATGATTTTTATTGTCTTATTTTTTTAAATTATGTTGTAATAGTATTCTTATTGGTTTTCATAGTTTCTAAATATAATTTTTCTAATTCGTTCAACTTGATTTCATCACTTCTCAAAGTGTGAATCAATACGCCCGCTTTCATAATTCCGATATGAGTACCAGTCTCTTTTGCCCGAAACAAATCATGCGTAGCCATCAAAATCGCGACATTGTTTTCACGCATATTTTGCAGTAATCGAGCGAAGTCATTGCTTGCTTCTGGATCCAATCCAGAGGTAGGTTCATCCAACAAAAGGTTCTCCGCTTGTTTAGCTTTGGCGATGGCAATACCTACTTTTTGGCGCATTCCTTTGGAGTACTGAGCTACTCTTTTATTGACCGCTTCATGCGCCAAGCCTACTGATTGGAGTAGTTGAGTATCTATTAAATCATCAGGTTTTTCGCCACCCAATCCTGCAAAGAATTGGAGGTTTTCCAATCCAGTTAGATTACTGTAGAGATTCAAATTTTCGGGAATGTAAGCCAAGTGTTTTTTTGTAGCACTACCATGTTCACTTACGTCCATATCATTGATAAAAACCTTTCCAGCGGTTGGCTGAATGAAGTCCATAAACAAATTAATAGTGGTTGTTTTTCCTGCACCGTTCGCACCTAAAAGGCAAAATATTTCTCCAGGTTGCACCGTCAAATTCAATTTGTCAAGTGCGGTATGACTACCGTATTTTTTTGTTAAATCTTTTGCTTTTAACATCGTTTAATCAAGTGTTTGACAGACGAGTGTATTGGAGAATAGTGTTGATGCACTATTTCCATTCGCTGTTTTAAATGAAATAATTCTTTAATTTTTGGAAAAGAGAAAATCAGATTTAAGCGTTGCCTGAACCTATTCAACTACTTAGTACTTGAATAAAATTTTCTGCTTTTTTCCTTGATGGTCAATACGTTTTTAAATAGAGTTATGAATATGTTATCTACTAGAATAGTATCACCTCAAAGTATGAGACGTACGCTAGCATTAGTATTTTATCGACATCTGAGATAAAATTTACTTATCAAATTAAAAACCTAAAATCGTATTGAATATTTTACTTTAGGAAATGGGAGGACGGAAAATGTCTTCGGAAATGATTCTACCATAAAGGAAAGAAAAAGCGGTGCTGGTAGAAAGTTGATTTGAAAATGTACTTTGAATAGGCAAACAAGTATAAGCCGTTACATATTGCTTGAGCTTATAAAATTCAATCTTATTGGGTAATTGACTTTTGTCGTGCGTTGGAGTGATTTGACAAATAGTATGACAATCACCAGCTAATTGATGTTCATGATTTTCTTCGCTTGCACAAAAGGTATGAGTATGCTCCATAACATAATGTAAAAAACTTATTCCGTTCCAAAGTAATGGAATTAGCATCAAGCTTAATAATGATATTATGAAGAGTTTTTTCATTAGCACGTAAAACTAGGTATTACGAATAGAAAATCCAAAATTTTTTTTGTTAAAAACAGATTAGATTTGAGAACTCCTTAAAAGAAAAGAAAGGCGAAAATTTTTTATTAAATATGAGTACCGTTAAGGTCTAACTATTTTAATCTACTCATCATACCAATCTTTTAATTCCATTTGTTAGCATAAAGTGATTTTAAAACAAATTAGTCATTGACGACTAATTTGTTTTGTAAGTTTATATCTTTGGTAAGTATTTGGACATAAGTAATTAGGTGTTTTGACCGAGGCTATTTTTTGTTTAATCGAGGCACAAAAAACGGAGCCACCCCAACGGGTAGTGAGTATTTTTGTAACGAAGAATAAGCGAAAAATAGACCGCCATAAATACTTGATTACTTATGTCCAAGTACTTACATTCGTTTTAAAAAGATAATATAAATAATGGCAGTATTAAAATCCAAGATCAATGTCAATAACGCAAAGTCAAAACAAAATAAAGAAGAGATGCTCTCCTTTATTGAGCAATTGAAAAAGCATCAATTAGAAGGACTCTTTCAAGGAAGAGACCATCAAATAGCCAGAGCAAGAAAAAGAAAAAAGTTTCTTTCTCGAGAAAGAATAGAGTTGCTATTAGATGAAGACAGCCCATTTTTAGAACTAATGCCGTTGGCAGGAATGAAAGCAAAAGGATTTGGAGCTGGGGGAACTTCTGTTTCTGGAATAGGATTGGTGCAAGGAAAATTATGTGTTATCAATTCCAATGTTGGAACTCGTAAAGGTGGTTCGGTTGATTATTCTACCATGGCTAAATCATTGCGAGTAGGTGACATTGCACTTGAAAATAAATTACCATGTATTAATTTGGTAGAAAGTGGTGGAGCTAATCTTCCTGACCAAGCAAGATGTTTTAATATAGGTGGTAGAAGTTTTCGAGATATTACCAATCGTTCAAAATTAGGGATAACTACCATCTCCATAGTTTTTGGAAATGCAACAGCGGGAGGTGCATATGTACCAGGAATGTCGGATTTTTCTATTTTTCAAAAAGAATCAGCAAAGGTATTTTTAGCAGGACCACCGCTAGTGAAAATGGCAACCAATGAAGTTTCTTCTGCCGAAGAATTAGGAGGTGCAGCAATGCATAGTCGAGTTTCAGGGGTGAGTGATTACTTAGCGGAAGACGAGTTGGATGCTATCAAAATCGCTAGGGATATTATGCGCTTTGTCAAAGTGGAAGAACCACATTTGATTCCTAAAGGAAAAATCATCGAACCTCTTTTTCCTGCAGAAGAAATTCTTTCCATCGTTTCTGCCAATACAAAAGTACCTTTCGACATTCGAGAGTTGATTATGCGAATAGTAGATGGTTCAGATTTTTCAGAATTCAAACCTGAATATGGGAATACCTTGGTTACAGGTTTTACGCATATTCATGGTTATCCAGTTGGAATACTTGGAAACAATGGAGTGATTTTTTCCGAATCTGCCAACAAGGGCGCGCAGTTTATTCAGTTGTGTAATAAAAATGATATTCCAATTCTTTTCATTCATAATACAACGGGCTACATGGTGGGTAAGGCTTACGAAGAAGGAGGTATTATTAAGAATGGAGCAAAATTAATCAATGCAGTTTCCAATAGTGAAGTACCACATCTGACTTTAATGGTTGGTAATTCCTACGGAGCAGGAAATTATGGAATGAATGGTCGCTCTTATAAACCTCGTTTTTTATTCACTTATCCTAATGCAAAAATTGGAGTAATGGGAGGCGAACAACTAGCTGGAGTTATGCAAATTGTTCAGCGAGCTTCCGCCAAATCTAAAGGCATAGAATTCGATGAGGAACAAGGGGAGATGCTTAAAGCCATGTTAATGGCAGATGCAGAATCAAAATCTTCTGCATGGTTTTCCACTTCAGAAATTTGGGATGATGGAGTTATCGATCCAAGAGAAACAAGAAATTATATGGCTTTTGTTTTAGCAATTGTTTACAATCAAAAAATAAAAGGAACAGATGCATATGGTGTTTGGAGGCATTAGAATGAAACGTGTGTATTTTGTTATAAAAAAATAAAAACTTCAACAACAGTCTTGACAATATTATTTTAATGAAAAATATCAATTCAATATTAATTGCCAATCGTGGTGAAATCGCTTCCCGAATTATTCG
>JBGCFD010000131.1:0-16932 GCA_045106765.1 Saprospiraceae bacterium
ATTCAACAAGACGTTGTGATTTTCCCCAAATTATTTAGAAGATTTGCTTCTTTCTTTAGTCATCGGTCGGATATCAATACTTTTATGGATTTCCTAAAAGACAATCCTGATCCGATTCAATTGAGAGATGGAACGATCACCAACTTGAGGAGTTTATTATATAAAGATGGAAATAAGTATGGGTTGTTGGTGGAACCGGAGTACTTTAATTTTATTCCAAGAGGGTAAAAGGAAATAATATTAGTTTTTATCGGTTGACAGTAGACAGCCATCTATTGTCAACCGATAAAAACTAATATTACTCCTCCAATTCAGCCAATCTCACTTCCCCAATATCATTATTTTCATCATAAATCAATTCAAAAATTTTCCCTGCCATTTCTCCATTTGCACCAGGATGTCCTTCCATGTATTTGGCAAATTCAAGTAATTGATTGAACCCAACTACCTTACGACCACCTTCATGTAGGTAAGTTGATTTGATGCTAATACCATCTAATGTTTTGAAATAAAATTCCATTTCTTTATCTGTTGCAGAGGTAGTTCTGAAAACGGCAAATTCGGAGTTCTTTGCCGTCTTTTTATATTTAGCCGTTATATCTGTATGACCTTTTGGAGTTGGTGCAGGAGTAATTACTGTTTTTGAATCTTCAGCAGAAGTGGTATTTTCTGATGAACTGGTTTCTGTTGAATTAGTTTCAGCAGTTTTCGTTTCAGAACCACAACTTAAAAAAGTCAATATTAAAGCAAAAATTAAGAATCTCATATTTAAGTTTTTATTAATAAAAGAATTGAATGTACAAAAATAATTGATTACCAAGTCATAGAGTGAATAACTTATCAACATAATAACCAATTAACCATAACACGTTAAATATTATACCAAAATTTATATATTTGTTCCATGAAAATTCTCAACAAACTCCTTTGGCAAAACAATAATATCTGGCAAATCGTCGGTGCGGTGATTGGTTCATTTATGGGTTTATTGTTGCTTCTATTGTCTATTCAATTCTACATGGATTTAAAAGAATTGACTGAAAGTGAGGATCAATTTGTCATCATCAATAAAGAAGTAAGTTCATTTGGAGCAAAAGCAAAATTCACTCCTGAAGAGATACAAAACATTGAAAACCAGTCATTTGTAAAGAAAGTAGGACAATTTTCAGCAAGTAATTATCGAGTAAGTGCAGGGAGTGCGATGTTGAATTTCCGAACAGATTTATTTTTTGAAAGTGTACCTGATGAGTTTGTTGATGTTCAAAGTGATGATTTCAAATGGTCAGAAGGAGATGTTGTAATTCCTGTGGTGGTGGCTCGAGATTATTTAGCTTTGTACAATTTTGGATTTGCTGCAAGTCAAGGTTTACCTAAAATTCCCTTCGAAAGTATTCAAGAAGTCTCATTAGATGTAGTCATCAGAGGACAGGGGAAAAGTAAAAACTTCAAAGGTAGAATTGTTGGTTTTAGTGATCGGATCAATTCGATAATTGTACCTCAAAGTTTTATGGAATACTCCAATAATAATTTTCAAGATTACGAACCTAAAGGATCTTCAAGGCTTATCGTTTTGGCAGATAATCCTTTCTCGGATACCTTTCGAAATTTTATGAAAGAAAATGGTTACGAACTAAGTTCAGGAAGATTGATTGGAGGCGAAACGGCAGCGTTAATTCGAACCTTGATTTCAGCAGTTGCTGTAATTGGTTTTTTAATTGTACTTCTTTCCGTTTTGGTTTTTGTATTAAATTTCCAATTGATGGTTTCAAAATCAAGTGGTGACATTAGTTTAATGCTCCAACTAGGCTACAAACAAAATCAAATTGGACAAGTTCTGAAGAAACATTTGATGTCCTTATTTGGAATGGTGATGGTATTAACTATTCTATTTTATGTGATTATTCGATTCTTTATCGTCAGCTTTTTCACCAAGCAAGGAATGGAATTTGGATTCTTCCATCCTGTGGTTTTGGTAGCAGGATTACTTTTTGCAGGTCTTTTTGTTTTTATCAATTACAAAAATATTGAAAGTAGTATTCGGAATCTTTCATCATAATGAGTGCTTCAAAAAAATATTTTTTATTGACAATTGTATTGACGAGTTGTTTGATTTTTTTCTTTTATGGAAAAATAATTTTGTCACCCAATCAATATTTATTTGCTCCAACTGGAGACGGATTAACTGCCTATTATAATACCTCTTGGCACATAGAATTTGATAGTTCCTACACGGAATTTAAAGGGTCAAATTATCCTTTTGGAGAGCATACGGTTTACTCTGAATATCGATTACTTATTTCCAATTCGATCAAAGCTCTTGGAATTTTTTTTCCATCCATCAAGCACCAAAACGTTGCAATTACTAACCTTTCCATTCTTTTTTCCATATTGTTCTGCGCTATATTTATCTTCCTGATATTCAAGGAATTAGGTGTAAAAAAATGGCTAGCAGTATGTGCGACTATTGGAATAACTTTTCTTGCACCACAAGTCGGAAGATTCGATAATCATCTCACCTTAGCCTACTTGAATTGCTTCCCGATGACTTGGTATCTTATGATAAAGTTCTTAAAATCAACCAATCAAAAGAAGTGGACTACCCTACTCTTCTTAAATAACTTAGGGTGGTTTTTTATCCATAGTTATTTGGGATTAATTGCAGCCTTATTTTCAGGATCATTTTGGTTAGTTTATTTTTTTAAAAATAAAAACTGGACATTTATAACAAACTATTTACATTTTTTTATTCAAGTATTTTTTCCACTTATTGGCTTTATGAGTTTTGTAAAAATAACTGATACTCATGTTGGTCGAACAGAAAATCCTTTAGGTTTTTTATTGTATAATGCAGAACCAGATGATATTTTTATTCCTCATCATGCTCCTTTAAAACCACTTTTAGATTCCTTTTTTGACATTCATTTAAAATGGGAAGCGTGGTCGTATGTTGGAATTTTGACGACTAGTATTTTATTGATTTTACTTTTTCATTTTGGAAAAAAAGCCTTCGAACAAAAAAGGATTTATCCTAAATTGAATTGGATGCAAGATGATCATTTAAAAATTGCTTTTCCTGCAAGTTTACTTTGTTTGATTTTTGCATTTGGTTATCCTTTTAAAGCATTTCCAATTTTATTGGAATGGATTCCACTCATCAAAAATTTTAGAACGACAGGAAGGTTTGGATGGATTTTTTATTTCGTAGCGACAGTTTCGGTGACTTATGTTTTACAAGAGTATTTAGAGCAACTAAAAGAAAAAGGAAAGCCCGTAATTATATTGTTATTAATTTCAATGTTACCATTACTTTACTTCATGGAAGGATTTGCTCATCATTTTGAGATGTCGAAAAAGATTACCACGAAGGTCAATGTTTTTGAAAAAGAAAATTTAGGCAAAGATTATTTATCTGCACTCAAAAAAATTGATCGTTCTAAGTATCAAGCCATTATTCCTTTACCCTTTTATTATTGTGGTTCTGAAAATTTTAGTCGTCCGATTCACGATCATTCTTCGGAGGTGTCAAAAATTTTTTCTTATCATACACAGCTACCACTTTTGGCTTTTGATGTCGGAAGAACGAGTATTCAAGAAAGTAAAAAGATAGTTCAAGTAATTTCTCCAAACATTTATAAAAAACTGATAATCAATGATTTACCCTCAAAAAAACCATTTCTAATTATTGAAAGTGATGAATTAACTGATTATGAAGCAGAATTAAAAGATAGAAGTTCAATAATTTTTGGAACTAAAAATTTTCGTGTTCGAGAAATTTCAAAAGCAGAATTGCTTCAATTGGATTCGACTAAATTATTGAGCGAACTAGAGGATTTCAAAATTTCATTGGGAATTGAGGTAGAAATGTTTCACACTCCTCCGCCGATTTACAACAATATACTTACAACTGATTCTAGTGCATTTTTTTATCAAAACAATTTTAATAATTCAACTAGTAAATATTCACGTTATAGCAATGGAGCTTTTGAAAAAACGAAACGTGGAGAAAATGAGTTAGCAAAATTTGATGCTAATACTTTTGAAAAAAATAAAACCTATGTGCTGAGTGCTTGGTTTTTTAATGGTCAAAATGATGCGTTAAATGATTGGTTTAGATTTATCGTGGAAGAGCGAAATCCAAATACAGGCGAATTTAAATACACCACTTGTTTTCCAGAATTTTCAGAAGTAATTGATGGAGATTGGAGTCTGGTGGAAATGGATTTTCAAGTGGATTTTCCAGAAAATGAAATTCGAATCATCACCATTGGAAAAGCATTAACTTTGGATTTACCACTTTATATTGATGACTTGATGATTCGAGAAAAGGGTGTTGATGTTTTTGAGGAATATATTGAATACAAAGGGAATCTTTATGTAAAGAAAAATAATCATTATCAGAAAGATATTTATAATTCGCCAAATCCAAAAGAGTAATTTGTCATTTGTGTTACATCAAAAAACTCTTTCATAAAACTCTATCAACTTCTTTTCCTCTTTTTCCCAAGTCCACATCTGCCTCGCCAACACACAGTTTTCTTTTAACCTTTCATATAAATTCAAATCTTGCAACAATACATTTACGGCTGCAACAATAGTTTCTTTTTTTAAATCATCAATTAAAATCCCCACTTCTTTTTCCTTCATCAAATTTTGATATTCTGGAAAGTTCATATGAATTGCAGGCACTTCAGCTTGCACAAAATCAAATGTTTTATTCGCTAAGGAATAGTAATAATTCAGGCTATTATTTTCCAATAAATTAATTCCAATCGTTGCAAGTGGAGTAATTTCCCGCAACTCTTCAGGCAATAAATAACCAAAAAATTTCACTTTATTTTGAAGATGTAATTCTATTACTTTTTCTCTTAAAACTAAAGACAAATCACCTTCTCCTGCGAGCCATAATTCGACATCATTTATCGTTGTCATTGCCTCAATTACTTCCTCTAATCCACGACCAACATTTAATGCTCCTTGATATAAAATTACTGGTTTCTGATCAAGAATTTTTTCATATTCAAAATTATTTAATTCTGGCATATTTCGAATGACTTCGAAGTGCGTTCCATACTTTTTTTCCAATACTTCAGCCAATGAATGACCAACTGTATAACAATATGCACACGTAGGAATAGTTTTCCTTCCAACCCATTCCCAAACTTTTTTCACTAGAGGTCTTTCGATCACTTCTGGCACTTCCGTGAAGTATTCATGTGCATCATAAATCATTTTTTTTCCCTTCCAACGACTCACATAATAAGCTGGAAGAATCGTATCTAAATCAATTGCACAGACTGCATCAAACTTTTTTTTCCATAAAAAAAATAAAAGACGTAGATTATATTCGAGGTAGAAAAATTTCCCTTTGCGAAAAAAACAATTGAGTCGTTTTTGTTGAAAAAGTTGTGATTGAAGTGGTTTAGAATTTGATAATTTTCGACCAATTAGCAGGACTTCATAATTATTCTTAACAAGACTCTTACATATTCGAATCATTCTTTGATCGTAGGTCAAATCATTGATGACGGTAAAGATAATTTTTGACTTTTTCATTTCCTCCAAACGATTTTATTTTCCACTTTATCCAAGTCACCTTCATCGATTAAAAGTTCAATAGTTTTTAGTACTTGAGCTTGTTTCTTTGGAGAGAAGGCTTCACATAACTCGTTGATTGTCAATGGCTCACGTTCCAACTGTTTAGCTATTTTATTTCTATAACTTTGAAAATCATCTTTAGACAAATTCACTTTAGTGCGTTCCAAACAAACATCACAAACACCACATTTTGCTGCGTCCTTTTCTCCAAAATAAGCTAATAATTGTTGTGATCGACAAATGGTATTTTCTGCATAGGCAATCGTTTTTTGAAGTCGCTCTAAATGTCTTTTTTTCCGAAAATTAAAGCGCTCAAAGTCTATCGTTAAATTGATGGGATCTACTTTTTCTTGCAAAAAAATAAGTTGAGGTTTATCTTTTTCAGGTCGAAAATCTATAATTCCATTCGCCGCCATTTTCAATAAACTCTGCTCTAAATCTTGATAATCCATCTGCAAATTTTTCGCCATCCAAGACAAATGAACTCCAACAAAATCTGTGAAGGCGCCATGATAACTTCGCAAGATTAATTTTAAAATCCGATCCGCTTTTTTATTTCTTAATTGATAATCATACAATTCATCTTTACGTACTCGAATGCGAACACTTGCAGGATTAAAGACCGCATCAGTCAATGAAATCCATCCCTCTTGTTCCAGGATCCGGATACAATTATAAGTCGTAACCGTTTGTAATTTAAATTTTTTCACCAACTCAACTAAATCAAAGTCAAAGCTATCTGCTGCACTTCCACCAATCGCTAATTGATAATAATTTCCAAGTGCTCGATAGGTTCTTCTGATTTCTTCCATCGAAGGATATGCCTGTTCATATTGATAGATCAAATTGGATTTGTCCGATTGATGATAGAGCAAAACTGCATAGGATTTTTGTCCATCTCGACCTGCTCTTCCTGCCTCTTGAAAATATGCTTCCAAGGAATCTGGAATTTCTAAGTGAACGACTAATCGAACATCTGGTTTATCAATTCCCATTCCGAATGCATTGGTACAAACCATGATTCGAGTCTTGTTATTAATCCAATTTTCTTGCTTTTGACTTCGGACTTCTGTACTCAATCCCGCATGATAAAAATCAGCAGTTACTCCCCTATTTTTCAATTGCATCGCAATCTCTTTGGTCTTCCTTCGACTGCGAACATAGATGATTCCGGAGCCAGCTACATTTTTCACAATTTCGTTTAGTTTGGTCAATTTCCCTTCCTCATGCAAAATGACATAAGCTAAATTTTCACGAGTAAAACTTTTTTGAAAAACATTCTCTTCTTTAAATTCTAATCGTTCTTGAATATCTTTTACTACTTCAGAAGTCGCCGTTGCGGTCAATGCCATAACTGGTGTTTTTGGCAGTAATTCTCTGATATTGGCAATTTCCAAATAAGGTGGTCGAAAATCATATCCCCATTGTGAAATACAATGCGCCTCATCAATTGCCAATAAATTTACCGTCATCTGCTCAATTCGAGCTCTTGCTAAATCAGAAGCCAATCGCTCGGGAGAAAGATATAGGAATTTTATTTTTCCATAAATACAATTATCAAAAGCTCGATCAATATCTTTATAATGCATTCCAGAGTAAATGGCAACCGCATTGATTCCACGTTTTTTTAAATTATAAACTTGATCCTTCATCAACGCAATCAACGGAGAAATAACAATACAAATTCCTTCTTGCATCAAAGCTGGAACTTGGAAGCAAATAGATTTACCTCCACCAGTTGGCAATAAGGCAAGCGTATCTTTTCCATCCAAAACAGATTGGATAATTTCATCTTGCATAGGTCGAAATACATCGAATCCCCAATATTTTTTTAATATTTCGTTGGCTGATTTTGACAAAAGATTAGATTAGGTTAGACTTCAAAAAAGCATATTTAATTAAAAAACAAAGAAACAGCTATTTTGGGAAAAAGGGAAATTCAATAGTTCTAAAACTCACTAGAGATTGTGTTGCAAAAACTCTTAAGTTGACGGCACTCGACGAGGAAGTTATCTTGTGATTAAAATATCAACAAAAAAAAAGCACCTATTAAAAATAGGCGCTTCAAAACATTATCTATGGTAATGTTAATCATCAAAAGTATCTTGATTGTTTTTCATATATTTATTTTAGAACGTTGGACATCCCATTGGTTTTCTTCTTCGTTTTCCATAACTATTTGTGGCAGATAAATTATAAGAAATTGTTATGCCTCCAATTGCATACCAATCTTTATATTCAGAATTTCCTCTTTGCGCCCCTGTCTCTTTAGGTGTTCCCGAAGGATTGGCCAATTGAGCAGCAATAGGTCCATATCTTTCATTCATAATATCATCAGCCACATAAGTTGTGCTCACATCATCTAGATAATCCGTAGTAGTTTTTCTCAAACCAGCTTCAAGGCCGATATTAATTCTATCAGTCAAAGCCACTTTTAACCCGAAACCAAATGGAAATGCAATCGCTACTTTTTTATAAGGTTTTCTTTCTGGAAATTCAGTAAGTCCCTGTCCTTCTGTATTCAAAGGTTGTAATTCAACCCACACTCCATTGTGGAAAGATTTTGGATTAAAATTAACCACTCCGATACCTGCAAAAATATATGGACTAATTCTTTTGGTCATAAATATTGGATCGTATCCTAATATATTGTACTCCATAGTAAGAGCAGATTCAACAAAAACAGATTTGAATTGAAGCCCTCTAGCTTTACGTCCTTCATCTTCAGAATCGAAATCTCTTGCAGAAAGTCGTCCTACAGAAACACCCAATTTAGCCGTAAAATATTCGTTGAAATTATATCTTAAGAATCCTCCAACAGAGTATCTAAATTCTCCGTGACTTATTCTCTGCGAAGTTGGATTAAGGTCACCAGAATAAGTGGAGAAACCTCCGATAGCACCTATTTCTAAGTATTGAGAATTAGAAATTGTTGGTAATAGTAAACAAAGAGCGATAATGTTAATTAAATTTTTCATCATGGTGATTATTTAGGTTTTGTTGTAAAAACACTTCGTGACGAACCACGTCACTTTGTTGTTAATTAAAAATTAAGTTTTGAAAATCAGAAATACTAGTTTTTTTTGATGATTAGCCCATTACATTTGGCAACCAGATTTCTAAAAGTGAAGTGTTCTAAAATGTTTGTAGAGGATAAAACAAAGAGGGGAAATTAAAATGCCAGAACCCATTTAACATGGATTCTGGCATTCAATATTCAAAAACCGTTCTCAAAACTCATTTTTTCAAAAAAAAAATAAAATGTTGAAAACTTTTTAAACGTTCTTTTTAAAATGTTGGGCAGCCTGTCTTACTTTTTCTACCTCTTCTCCGACTTCCAACCAGCCCATTATCTAAGAAATTTTTAGATAAAGTAACTCCCAGAAATGCATACCAATCTGAAACTTTATTATTCCCTCTGATAAAACCAGCATCAATTGGATTACCTGATCGATTGGCTAATGCAGCGGAAAGTGGATTTTTTTCTAATAAAAGTGATTCCTCCACATAAGTAGAACTTACATCATCAAGATAATCAGTAAAAGTCATTCTAACTCCTCCTTCAACTCCCAGGTTCCATGTATCGCTAAGGGCAAATTTTATCCCACCACCCATTGGAATAGCAAAACTATTTAAATTGTAAGGTTTTCGATCAGGGTAATCTGGAAGACCTTGACCTTCGGTGCCCAGAGGTTGTAGTTCTACCCATTCATCATTAAATTTCGCCTCTGGATTATAATGAAAAAATGCAATTCCAGCAAAAAGATATGGAGACCATGGTTCTTCTAAATTATAGGGCTCATAGCCTAAGATGTTTATCTCCAGCATTAAATTTCCTTCAAAGATATTAGATCGGAAACTTAAATTTCGAATTTTTGAAGTTTCAATGGTTGATTTTGAATCTTCCGCAGAAAGAATTGCGTAATTGAATCCAGCTCTTACTGCAATAATTCTGTTAAAATTATATTTTCCAAAAATTCCAACCATTGGATTAATTTGACCTGGATTTAATCGGCTAGTACTTGGCGAAAGATCTCCTTGATAAGCAGAAATTCCAAGTGTTATTCCCAACTCTGAATGCTGGCTAAACGATAGAAATGGAAGAAGAAAAAAACTAAGGATTAAAATTATGTTCTTTTTTGTCATGATGTGGTTAAGGTTTTTACAAATTTATTTTTTTGAAAAAGGATAAAATTGTTCTTTTTTAATAATCAAAAATCAGAAAAAGGTAATCTTTCTAAAACTTCAAGCAATCTTATTTATTTGAAGCTGTCTTTATTTTAACACAAGATATCAGACCTATAATACAAAGGCAATATCAAATCGATTATTAATTGATAAATACATTTGGAAAAAGACAATTTGAGTATAAAAATTAAAATCCAATAACATTAATCCTATATTGTGCGTTTTTTAACGGATTTTATTAAAGTTTGTTTATAACACAAAATTAACTAATTACATTTTTAAAAAATAATAAATATGAATTTGACGCGAATTAGTCTCATTTTTTACATTTTCATGCTAAGTATTGTTTCAATCAATGCTCAAGATTCTGCTCCTAAAGGTTGGTGGCGAATGGATGCTAAAATGGATAATTATAATGGGGTGAGTATTGAAAAAGCTTATGAGACAATTTTGAAGGGAAAAACTTCTCAAAAAGTTATAGTTGCTGTAATTGACAGCGGAGTTGATGCTAAGCATGAAGATCTGAAAAATGTCATGTGGATCAATAAAGGCGAAATTGCTGGGAACGGAATCGATGATGATAAAAATGGTTATGTAGATGATATCAACGGTTGGAATTTTTTAGGAAATAAAAATGGTAAAAACGTTGAGCATGAGACTTTGGAAGTAACTCGATTATACGCTAAGTACAAGGCTAAGTTTGACAAGGCTAATCGAGACAAACTTTCGAAGAAAGACAAAAAATTGTATGATAAATATTTAACATACAAAGAAGAGGTAGAAAAAAAGCAAAAGAGTGCTCAAAAACAATTAAATGAATATAATGGTTACGCTCCTTTTGTAATTAATGCTTTGAAAGCTTTTGGAAAATCAATGGACGGAAAGCCTTTGAACACAGAGAATTTAGCCAAAATTAAGGCAGAAGAATTAAGTCCCGAAGCACAACAAGGTTTTGCTATTCTTAAAAATGTACAAGACCAAGGAATGACAGTAGAAAGTGTGGATGAGATTATTGACATGCTTAATCAAGAAGGAGAACATTACCGAGGGAGAGCAGAATATATGTATAATCCTGATTATGATTCTCGAAAAATTGTTGGTGATAACTATTCAGATTCTTACGAAAAAGGATATGGAAATAATGATGTAATTGCTTCTGATCCAATGCATGGAACTCACGTAGCTGGAATTATTGGGGCTGATAGAACTAATGAATTAGGAATTAAAGGTGTTGCTAATAATGTTCAAATTATGGCGATTAGAATTTTAGCTGATGGTGATGAAAGAGATAAAGATGTTGCCAATGCCATTATTTATGCAGTTGATAATGGAGCAAGTGTAATCAATATGAGTTTTGGAAAAGGTCATGCTTGGGATAAAAAAGCAGTTGACAAAGCGGTAAAGTATGCAGAGAAGAAGGATGTCCTTTTAGTGCATGCTGCAGGTAATGATGGAAAAGATAATGATTCAACTGAAAATTATCCAAACGACAGTTATGTAAAAAAGAGATTCCTTAGAAAAAATAAAGTTAAAAATGTGAATAACTGGATTGAAGTAGGCGCAGCTTCTTGGGAAAAAGGAGAAAAAATTGCGGCTCCTTTTTCTAATTATGGAGCTGATAAAGTAGACATCTTTGCTCCAGGAATGCAAATTTATTCTACTACCCCTGATGATACTTATCAAAATCAACAAGGAACTTCTATGGCTTCGCCTGTAGTTGCTGGTGTGGCTGCAGTTCTGAGATCTTACTATCCAGCTTTAACCGCTGAGCAAGTAAAAGATATTATTATGAAAAGTGCGGTTCCTATTTCTGGTCAAGTAATCAAACCTGGAACAGATGATGAAAAAGTTCCTTTTAAAAGTTTGGGGCAATCTGGTGGTTTGATTAATGCATACGAAGCACTTCAATTGGCAGCTAAGACTAAGGGAAAGAAAAAAATTAGTTCACCTAAAGCTTAGTTTCAGTAGGCAGTATTTCAGTTTTCAGTAGGCAGTATTTAGCATATTACCTACTGAAAACTGCCTACTGCTACTCACCTTGCTTCATCCAATATTAAATCCAAAGTTACTTTTTCATTTTCTCTCAAAACAGTAATTTTTACTTCATCGCTCGGTTTATAATTTTCCAAAATAAGCCTTAAATCATTTCTAGAATTAATTGGATATTCATCAATTCCAACAATCACATCACCTAATATAATTTTCCCAAATTGATCTCGATAGGTCGGTTTAATTCCAGCCTTTTCTGCTCCACTTTTTTCATTTACATTCATGACTAAGACTCCTTTGATTCCCATGCGAGAAAGTGCACGTTCAGGAGCTAACTCAATTCCTATGGTCGGTCTTAAAATTTTTCCATGCTCAATTAATTCTGGAATTACCCATTTGACAGCATCTACTGGAATAGAAAATCCGATGCCTGCATATGCTCCCGAAGGACTGTAAATTGAAGTATTAACTCCAATTAATTCTCCTCTTGAATCTAATAATGGTCCACCAGAATTCCCAGGATTAATTGCCGCATCAGTTTGCACAGCATCTTTAATTATTGATCCATCTACCCCATTAATTTCTCGCCCCAAAGCACTAATTACACCTGTGGTCAAAGTCTGATCAAAACCAAAAGGATTACCAATCGCATAGACAGATTGCCCCACTAATAAATCATCAGATGAACCAACTGGAATCGGTCTTAATAAATTATCAGGAGCATCTATTTTCAATACAGCTAAATCTTTTTCAGGGGCATAACCAACTAGAGTTGCCGCCCAAGTTGTCTGATCTGCTAAGGTAACTTGTGCTCGATCTGCTCCTTGAATCACATGGAAATTAGTGATCACATGACCATCTTCATCCCAAACAAAACCGGAACCGGTTCCTCTTGGAATTTCAGTTACATTTTGGGACCAATAGTTTCTCCGTACATTTGAAGTAGTAATAAATGCCACACTTGGAGTAGATTCCTCAAACAACTTTATTGTTGCTAACTCGCTGTCATTCAAACCTTTACGATTAGCAATTTCGTCAATACTTTCTTTTCCTATTGTTGGAATTGGTTGAACCAAAGTGGTATCTTTTGCTTTCCAAGAACTTCCAAGCAAAAATCCACCGACTAATAAAAATGCACCAAAAATGATTTTAAAAAATGATTTCATAGTAATTTTGTTTAAAAAAAACTAAATATTAAGGCTAGCAAAAATAAAAGATAATCCACATATTTGAAAGTGAATTTATTATCTTACGCTTCTTAAAACCAACGAAAATTAAACTTAATAATTTTACGATGTCAGAACAAATTAATACTGATACTTCTAAATCTTTTCCTGAATTTTTAAGTAATATTTGGGATTTTTTCTATAATCTTTTGGACTTAAAAGATGGTTTGGACAAAGAAGGAACCATAATTAATATCAAAAGTAATAAGGAAATGAAAGGGGCCAATGCTTGGCTTTTGATGTGTTCGATACTTATTGCTTCCCTAGGATTAGATTTAAACTCACCTGCTGTAATTATTGGTGCCATGCTGATTTCCCCATTGATGTCTCCGATTTTAGGGATTGGTTTGGGGATTGGAATTAATGATCGAAATACTTTAAATGTTTCAGCATACCATTTGATGATTGCAATTGGAATTGCATTGGTTACAAGTACTTTATATTTTGCTATTACAAGTTGGTTAGAAATTGGAAAAGGTTTTACTGATGAAATAAGAGGTAGAACTGGACCAACTATCTTGGATGCGATGGTTGCTTTAATTGGAGGATTAGCCGGAATTATTTCTAGTTCTAGAAAAGATAAATCCAACGCTATTCCGGGTGTCGCAATTGCAACTGCTTTGATGCCTCCACTTTGTGTTACGGGATATGGAATTGCTCAATTTTTTGGTTACTTGATTGGTGCGGAAAATATCAACTTGGACTTTGCCAATATTATGTTCAATTCATTTTTCCTTTTTGTATTGAATGCTACTTTGGTTGCTCTAGGAACTTATTCTATTGTTCGATTTATGGATTTTCCTTCTAGGTCTTTTGCTTCAACAAAAGAGGAAAAACGGTCAAAATTTATTTTGTATTTCACCAGCTTTTTGCTTCTAAGTGTGAGTATTTTTACAACTTACAGAATTATTGAAGACAATAATAAAATAGAAAAGATAGAAGCTTTTATACAACATGAATTAAATGATAGTAGAGTTATTACTAAAAGCATAACTAAAAATTTTGCCAGTCAAAAATTTGAAGTTAAGATTAGTTGTATGGGAACGCTGAATAAAGATCAACAAATTGATTACAACGAATTATTGAAATCAAAATATAAAGTGGATGATGCAATAGTTAGCTTTACCACTCCGAGCAACGAAGAACTCAATAGAATAGAAGCAGAAAGTGATAAGGAAATCGTAAGTGTCAGAACTGATATTGCTAAGATTAGTAATCGACTTGACTCTTTAAAAAGTTTTCACCAAGAAGTTTTAACTAAGACAGAAAATGATAAAATTATCAAACTCAAATCTATTGCTTTAAATAATTTTGAATCTTTGGAGGACATCAAATGCTACCTCCCTATTGACAAAAAAGATCCCCCATCAGTTGCTGTTCAATGGAAAAAGAAACCTTTGCCCAGAGACATTAAAGAAGAGGAAAATAAAATTAAAACCTTAGTCTTAACCTTGATGGAATTTGATACTTTAATTTTGACTAGCTACTAAACAAAAAAACCTTTCAGATTTTGATAATCTGGAAGGTTTAATTTTTAAATATGCTCTTATTTTCTTCTCCTCAAGCCCACTTCTCTGTAGCAATCATCGCCTTCGGATAATCTAATCCCAACTTCAAATGAAAGTTATTTTGTTCATCATCCGATAGAATATCTGGGCGATGGATTTTCTCTACAGGAAGCTCAGAAAGCTCTGGCAACCAACTCTTTACATATTCTCCATCTGGATCATATCTTTTAGCTTGCGATAAAATATTAAAGTATCGATTCTCTCTTGGATCACTTCCTACGCCAGCAATATAATTCCAATTTCCCCAATTCGAACATGGATCATAATCAATCAACATAGATTCGAAATACTCCGCTCCCATTTGCCAATTCACTTTTAAATCTTTTACTAAAAAACTTGCCACATTTTGTCTTCCTCGGTTGGACATAAAACCAGTTATCGCTAACTCACGCATATTAGCATCGATGAATGGAACTCCAGTTCGACCTTCAATCCAAAGCTGTAATACGTCCTGATTATTTTTTAAATTAGAATCTACTTCTTCTTTAGTACCACCTTTTTGAAAGATTTTATTCTCATGTTTTTTTCCCATAAATCGGAAAAAATCTCTCCACATCAATTCAAAAAACATCCAATAAGTTGAATCATTTTTAGTGCGTTCTGCTTCATATCTTTGCAGCTCCCAAAAAATTAATTTTGGAGAAAGACAACCTTGTGCTAGCCATGCAGAAAATTTAGAGGAGTAATTTGCACCTAATAATTCATTTCTAGTTTCCTTATAGTTAGCAATGGCATCCGTTTTCCAAAAATAGTCTTCCATCCTTTGCAGCGCTGCTGTTTCTCCCCCTTTAAATGAAAATGCAGCACGCTCATCAACTGCTTTTTTCTCATGACCAAAGTCTACTATTGTTGGCATCTCTCCAATTTCTATCTCACAAGTTAGCGATTCAAATTGCTCCGTAGGTGCAGCTAAAGGTTCTCTAATTTTTACAAACCGTTCGACCTCTTTTCTAAAACTACTAAAGCTGTCAGGACAATGAGGAACAGGAAATGGAAGATCTCCTGTGTAGTACAACATTTTCCCTCGTGAAAAAATAATCTCCTGACCGATAGACCATAATTTTTTTTCTAAAGCATCTTGTACATCAACTTCCTCTTGAGTTCTTTCTCGATTACAAAATACCCAAGATGACTTTATTTCTTGTGCAATCTTAAAAATTTCTTCTTCTGGCTTGCCAACTCTAACAATCAGATTACTTCCTAACTTTTTTAATGAGCTTCGCAAATCTTCCACACTTTCGATGATAAATTGAGCTCGATGTCTATCTGTTTTTTTAAATCCAAACTTCGTTTCTCCTTTGAAAACCCTCTCATCAAAAATAAAAACTGGAATCACTTCTACTCCACTCTTCAATGCATGCAAAAGAGATTCATTATCATGTAATCTTAAATCTTGTCGAAACCAAACGATGACTCTTTGCTTTTTCATATGAACATATTTATGGGTTTTTAAATCGTTAAAAGGTTAACAATTAAAACCATATTAAGTTGGATTTTTTTGATAAAAAAAAGATGGGCGTAGTGTTTTTTTTTAGTAAACTTTTCTCTCAAAGGAGGTAAATTCCTCGTAAGGCAAAGGTAGGAATTAAATCTTTTGAATGAGTAGGAAAACCCATTCTAATATCAATTCCCCAATTATTATTTAAAAAAAATGTTCCGCCAAAATTTATTAGAAACGAGTACTCTTTTTTCCAAATAATTTGGTTAGACACATCAATATTTTCTGCTTCAATTTTTTTGTTCAATAAATGCGCAAAACTAAAACCTGCTCGTAGCCATCCTTTTCGATCACTTAATTCCTCGTTTTGTTGCAATTGATAATTGAACTGAACAGGCACTTCAATAAAATTCATTTTCACCTTAGAATAATTTAAATCTGGAAAAAAATCTGCTTTTAGATAGCCTCCATTTTGACTCCAAAGTAATTCTAATGAAAAATGTAAATGTTTTGTTACATTAGCAATTCCAATAACTCCAGCATTCCAACCAATAAAATCATCCAATCCTTCTCCTCCTAGACTTGATGAATTTAGACCTGCAATTAATCCAGCATTAAATCTTTTTTTATGAAAAAAATGGTCAGGATTTCCATTCTGGGAAAATGAAAGAAATGAAAAAAGAAGGAAAAAAATAATCAGAAAAAATCTGTCGTTGTTTTTCATGAAGAAAATAAATTAATCTCAAAATTCCCAAGGTGACTTGGAGACACCTTGGGAATAACACTTCTACTGCAATAATTAATTGACATGAAATTTACCTACCTGCTTGCCTTCCTCATTCATCACTTGGTAAACATACATTCCTCCTGCCCAACTTGACAACCCAACTTCCAACTCCTGACTTCCTTGTGGCAAATTAATTGATTT
>JBGCFD010000132.1:0-2711 GCA_045106765.1 Saprospiraceae bacterium
TTTTGAGTGATGAAGTTTATGAGCATTTAATTTTTGATGGAGAAGAACATCAAAGTGTTTTACGTTTTCCAAAATTATTTCAACGTAGTTTGGCTGTTTATTCTTTTGGAAAAACCTTTCATGCAACAGGATGGAAAATGGGTTACTGTGTTGCGCCTGAACATCTAATGCGAGAGTTTAGAAAGGTTCACCAGTTTAATGTTTTTTCGGTTAACTCATTTATTCAACAAGCTATTGCAGAATATTTGGAAGATGAAAATACTTATTTGAATTTGAATAATTTTTATCAACAGAAGCGAGATTTCTTTTTGGAAAAAATTAAAGATTCCAAGTTTCGTCCACTAAAATGTTCTGGCACTTATTTTCAATTAGTGGATTATTCAGCGATTAGCGACGAAGATGAATTTGAGTTTGCCAAAAAAATGTCTATCGAATTTGGTGTAGCTGTCATTCCTGTATCTGCTTTTTATTCTAAAGAAATAAATCAAAAAATTGTTCGAGTTTGTTTTGCCAAAACAGAAGATCTCTTAGCTGAAGCAGCTGAAGTATTTAATGGGATAACCCCCGCCTCCTAAAGAGGAGTTTTGGGTTTACCTTTCATTTGAAATATTTTTCTTTTATCAATTTTAGTTCATGCTACAAAAAAGATTAGGGAACTATTTTTTCAAATAGTTCCCTAATTTTATTTTAGATAGAGAATATTAAAATAATGAGAGTATTGTTCTTTCAATTGAAAGAAAATCCAAAACTCTCCTTTAGGAAGCGAGAGTTAATAAGCTCTCACATCACTCTTCTCCATATAATTTATAAATGCTCGATTTGCAATTCTATTCCCACCTGGCGTTGGATAATTTCCTGAAAAATACCAATCACCAGTATGTCCTGGACAAGCAACTTTTAAATTTTCAATCGGTTGATAAATCACTTCCACCTTTGGTTTAATGCCTTTTGGTGTAATAATTTTTGCAATTCTTTTAGAAATAGCTTCGTAAGAAAAACTATCATAAAGTGATTTTACCTCATTCGTCACTTGCTCCGTCGGCAAATTTTCTTGTGCCTTGCAACGGTCATAAGCCTCTTCCAAAAGGTGCTCTTTATTATTTTCATAAAGTAATTCTACCAAAGCTCGGAATGCGACAAATTCTTTCATTTTTGACATATCAATTCCGTAACAATCTGGAAAACGAATTTGTGGAGCAGAAGAAACAATAACAATTTTCTTCGGTCGTAATCTCGAAACCATTTGAATAATACTATCTCTCAAAGTCGTTCCTCGCACAATCGAATCATCAATCAAAACCAAATTATCTTTTTCGTTTTTGACCACTCCATAAGTCACATCATAAATATGCGAAACTAATGCACCTCGATCATTATCAGCAGCAATGAATGTTCTAAGCTTTGCATCTTTAACTACAATTTTTTCAACACGTGCAGTCAACGATAATAATTTTTGTAATTTTTTATCTTTTAATTCACCATTAAGACTCATTATTTTATCTCGCTTCAAATCATTCAAACGACTCTCCACACCTTTCACCAAACCTAAAAATGAAGTCTCTGCCGTATTTGGAATATAAGAAAAAACGGTATTTTTAAAATCATAATTCACCGCTTCCAAAACATCGTCTGCTAGAATCTCTCCTAATTTTTTTCGTTCCTCATAAATTTCTTTATCCGTTCCTCTCGAAAAATAAATTCGCTCAAACGAGCAAGACTTTCTTTCTGCTTGTGGAACAAATCGTTTTTCTCCAACTTCTCCATCTCGTTTGACAATTAATGCATGACCAGGCTGGAGTTCCTGCACTTTGCTAAAATGAACATCAAAGGCAGTTTGAATTGCAGGCCGTTCTGATGCCATTACTACCACTTCTTCGTCTTGGTAAAAATAAGCAGGTCTAATTCCATTGGGATCTCGCATCATAAATGCATCACCATGACCAATCATTCCACCCATTACATATCCGCCATCAAATTTTTTGCTTGCCCTTTCTAATACTCGTTGCACATCGACATTCCTAATAATCAAGTCATTCAATTCTTCCGTAGAAATATTTTCTGTTTTGTTGAAAGCATGTAGTCGGTGCACTTCATCATCAAGAAAATGTCCAATTTTTTCCATAACAGTAACCGTATCAGATTTCTCTTTTGGATATTGTCCCAAAGTCACCAACTCCTCAAACAACTCATCTACATTCGTCAAATTGAAATTCCCAGCCACCACAAGATTCCGACTGATCCAATTATTTTGCCTCAAAAATGGATGGCAAGTTTCAATGGTATTGACACCATGCGTTCCATAACGTAAATGTCCCATGAGCAACTCGCCCGTATAAGGAAGATTTGCTTTAAGCCATTTTGGATTATTTAATTTTTTAGGAGGAAGCTTTCGGAAGCGTTCGAATATTCCTTCGAAAACATCTTTGAGATATTGTGGGCTATTGCTTCGACGGCGGCTAATATATCTTTTCCCTGGTTTGGGATTCAATTTTATAGTTGCTACACCTGCGCCATCTTGTCCACGGTTTCGCATTTTTTGCATCAGCAGTTGCAACTTTTGCATGCCGTACAGCGAAGAGCCGTATTTTTCTTGATAGTATTCTAAAGGTTTGAGTAGTCGAATCATTGCGATTCCGCACTCATGTTTTATTTGATCACTCATCAAATTCAGTTTAAAAACCGTTATAGAAATCTAATTTTTTGCAAAGGTA
>JBGCFD010000133.1:0-29309 GCA_045106765.1 Saprospiraceae bacterium
TTGCCACGTTTTGATCCCGATGCTGTATTTGGATTATTGGAAAAACATGACGTGACGATTTTTGCAGGAGTACCAACAATGTATTGGGGAATGGTTAATTTTGATTCTTCAAAATATGATACAGATAAAATTAGTAAGAACTTGAGAACTTGTTTTTCAGGGGGAGCATCATTGCCAGTTCAAGTGTTGAAAGATTTTGAAGCAAAATTCAATGTGCCAATTATGGAAGGTTATGGAATGTCAGAAGGTTCGCCAGTAGTCACTTTTAATCATAAACATGATGTGAGAAAACCGGGGTCAATTGGAAAACCAGTTTGGGGAGTAGAAGTAAAATTAGTGGATGATAATGGTGATGAAGTTGCTATCGGAGAAAAAGGAGAATTACTTTATCGAGGTCATAACGTGATGAAAGGATATTACAACAAACCTGAAGCAACTGCTAAAACAATTCGAAATGGATGGTTACATTCAGGTGATGTGGCAACTAAGGATGAAGATGGATATTATTACATCGTTGATCGAACGAAAGATATGATTATTCGTGGTGGATTAAATGTTTATCCAAGAGAAGTGGAAGAGGTGATGATGAAACATGAAGGTGTATCTATGGTTGCGGTGATCGGAGTTCCTGATGATAAATTTGGAGAAAATATTAAAGCATTTGTCATCATGAAAGAAGGTCAAACTTCGACTGAAGATGAGATGAAAGCTTGGACGAAAGAGCGAATCGCAGATTACAAATATCCTCGGCAAATTGAATTCGTAGCTACACTTCCAATGAGTGCAACGGGCAAAATATTGAAGAAGGAATTGCGGGTGAAATAAATTTTGAATATCGAATAACGATTTAAAAACAAGGATTTGAGAAGTTTGACGATAATTTAAAAGGCTCAATGAGTAATTTCGTCAAACTTCTCAAATCATAAATCCTTGTTCGATATTCGATATTCAAACTTATTTTAAACTCACATCCATAATCGTCCGAAATCCAATAAACGGCGATGGTTCCGTCCAACCATCAAACTCATCTTCTGAATCAATTGTAATGTGAAAAGCTGTACTGTCGTAGCAACCACCTTTAGTTCGATTTCCTTTATTTTTCGCGGATCGAGTAGAAACCATTTCCGCTGCATTGCCTACCATATTATATAATCCAAAATCGTTTGGAATAAAAGAGTCAGTAGGAGAAGGCATTGACATTGAATTTCGATTGCCAATAACTACCTCATATTTATCATTTTTTCTATCGTAGCGAATCGACTCACCACCTATATTTTTAAAGTTGGCTAAAAATTTTCCTTTGGAATTTCTAATATAGTATCCACCCCAGGGGTAGGGCGCAAGTTGATGCCCACCTCGTGCAGCATAAACCCATTCATGTTCAGTCGGTAATCTAAAATTAATGTTGTGTTTTGGATATTTAGGTTGTAGTTTTTCAGTTAACCATTTGCAATATAATTCTGCCCCTTTTTTAGAGATGGTCAAAACGGGATAATCTTCGTAGGCAGGATGATTATGATAAGTTTCGATAAATGGTTCTCCGAAGGAAACTGACTTTTCTCTCCATCTTTCAGGATGTTGTTTGGCAAGTTCGTAGTCTTCGGTTTTGTTTTGCTTTTTAAGGTCAGCTAAAAACTCATTGTATTCCAAATTGGATATTTCAGTTTTTGACATAAAAAAAGGGAAGACTGAAATTTTAGTTGTTTTTCCCATCATCAATTTTCCACTTGGAATATAAGTATATGACTTGGGTACTTTGAATTTTTTACCAAAAGGATGTTTCGGTTTTTTTTCTAATAAAAAAGAGCTGGAAAGAAAAGTGAAAAATAACAATACAATTACGGATAGTGAAAAATGAATTTTCATGACGGATAATTTTAGATGGTAAAATTTCAAATGATTTTAAGTAACAATACTTCAATACAATATTAAAGTGTTTCTGAAAATGAAAAAGTTACATTCCTTTAGGTTGTGGTAATTTTCTGAAATTATAAAGATTTATTTTTTGATAATTTTCATTTCATGAATCTTTTATTCTTTATTACGTATAAAGAAAGAATTCAATGTTGTTTACCTTCTATCCACCGAATTTAAAATCAATTTCACTTATTTTTTAAGAAAAAAACATATAAAGTTTTTTATTTATTCTAAAAACAATATATTGGTGGAAATTATATTTTAAGAATATAATAACACCTTTTGGACAGTTTGAGCAATATTTAATTCTTCTTACTTGCCATGCCTTATTCTCTCATTACAGATTTTTGTTACTAAAAAATAATCATTTTTTAAATATTTAATTCTACCATTCTCCTTAATCTTTTTTATAAAAATTTCCTAACTCAGGGATAGGCATTGCTTGTGGAATCTAACAATACCATAAAAACTAATTCCAGTTCTGCCATTCTCTAAAAACCTTTTTTTATTATGATGAGAAAGTTTACGACTCTAATTGTATTGATTATGTTATTTTCATTCAATGCAAATTCTCAGGATTTTTATTATTCACCTGAAGGAAAATCATTTCTTCAAGTTTCTCAACAAAAAATTCTCGTTCAATTTAAGTCAGGCACTAATTTTATTGAACAACAACAAATTTTTTCCGAACACAAAGAAATAAAACCGATTACTCGGGATATGATGTTGCCTGCACCTGAAATTACGCTAGTAGATTTGCAAGGCGTATCTTCTGAATCTGATGTGTACACTTTGTTACAAGAGTTGGCAACCAACCCAAAGGTTGATTATGCTAATCATTTTTTAGCACATAAAGATGGGACACTTCATGGTGTGATGAATCGGGTTTTAGTCCGATTAAAGAGTGAAAATCAATATTCTTTTTTCGAAAGTGACATGAAAAAGAATTTATATGTTATAAATCATGAGCGCAATGAGTTTGATCCATTATTAATGGAGGTAACCGTTGTGGGTAACAAAAATGCATTGGAAATTGCCAATGAATTGCATGAATCTCAAAATTATGCTTTTGCAGAGCCAGATTTTTTAAGATTGATGAAACGGATGAATACCAATGATCCAAATGTTGATGACCAATGGTCATTGAATAATGATGGTGTGAATACTAGTGCATATGGAGGAACAGTTGGAGCAGATATGAGTGTATATAATGCTTGGGGATCTACGACTGGTTCCTCAACTATTAAAGTTGCTATTGTTGATGAAGGAGTTGATTTGACTCACCCTGATTTGGCAGCGAACATGTTGGCAGGCTTCGATGCCACAGGGCAAGGTAGTGGAGGAAATCCATCTGGCGATGATGCGCATGGAACAGCTTGTGCAGGTATTGTTGCAGCGGTTGGAAATAATAATACAGGTGGAGCAGGTGTAGCATATGATAGTAAAATTATTCCAGTAAGAATCGCTTATTCTTCTGGATCAAGTTGGGTGACTAGTAATGCATGGATTGGAAATGCATTGAATTGGTCAATCAATACAGCCGATGCAGATATTTTAAGTAACTCATGGGGAGGTGGCGGCTCATCTTCTACGATTAATAGTGCGATTGATAATGCCGTAAATAATGGACGTGGCGGATTAGGTTCACCAGTTTTATTTGCTGCAGGAAATGATAATGGAGCGAATAGTTATCCTGCAACTTATGCACCGACTATTTCCGTTATTGCAATGAGTATGTGTAACCAAAGAAAGAATCCATCTTCTTGTGATGGTGAAACTTGGTGGGGATCAAATTATGGATCAGGTGCAGATATAGCTGCTCCAGGAGTTAAAATTTTTGCAACAGATATTTCAGGTTCAGCTGGATACTCAAGTGGAGATTATACTACTAGTTTTAATGGAACATCTTCAGCTTGTCCAAATGCAGCAGGTGTGATGGCTTTGGTACTTTCTGCCAATGGAAGTTTGACAGAGAGTCAAGCTCGGGCAGCTATTGAATCAACAGCAGATAAAGTAGGAGGATATTCTTATTCTAATGTAGGCGGACAACCAAATGGTACATGGTCAAATGATTTAGGGCATGGTCGAGTCAATGCGGAAGCTGCTGTAAGTTCAGTTTCTTCCAGTACAGCGAATGATGCAGGAATTACAACAGTTACATCACCTACTGGAAGTATATGTGCATCTAGTGCTACTCCTGTTGTTGTTTTAAGAAATTATGGTTCAAATACGCTAACCTCTGTAACTATTAATTATAATGTAGACGGAGGATCAAATAATACTTATAATTGGACAGGTTCTCTTGCTCAAAATGGAACGGCTAATGTAACATTGCCAAGTGTTTCTTTTGGAGGTGGTAGTCATACTTTTGATGCTTCAACTAGTAATCCAAATGGCCAATCAGATGAAAATTCTGCTAATGATGGAGCTAGTTCTTCCTTTAGTTCAGGTTCAAACGGTGTGACGCTTTCAATTACATTGGATAATTACCCAGAAGAAACAAGTTGGGCGATTGTAAATTCAGGTGGCGGAACAGTTGCTTCGGGAGGAACTTATGGTAATGAGCCAGATGGTTCTACCATTACTATTGCAGCTTGTTTGGCTGATGGTTGTTATGATTTTATTATTTATGATGTATACGGTGATGGAATTTGTTGTGGGTATGGAAATGGATCATATACCTTAACCGAAGATGCTTCAGGAACAGTTCTAGCAAGCGGTGGATCTTTTGGTTCATCTGAAACTACTAATTTCTGTGTACCAGTTAGTCCTACTTCTAATGTAGTTGCTTCTATTTCTAGTAGTACTAATGTTTCTTGTAATGGTGTAAGTGATGGTTCAGCTACTGCATCTGCATCTGGTGGAACGGCATCAATTACTTATTCATGGAGTAATGGTGCAAATGGTGCAACTGCTTCTGGATTAGCAGCAGGTACATATACAGTAACTGCAACTGATGGAACGACTTCATCTTCTGTATCAGTTACAATTACTGAGCCTTTAGCAGTAGTAGTTAATATTTCAGGAACTAATGCAAGTGGAGGGAACAATGGTTCTGCAACTGCAACTGCAGGTGGCGGTACACCTGGTTTTTCTTATAATTGGAGTAATGGTGGCTCAACAGCAACGATCAATAATTTAGGAGCTGGAACATATACAGTAACTGCAAGTGACTCAAGAGGTTGTACTGCAACTGATAATGTAGTCATTACAGATGATGGAGGTAACCCCGTAAATGTTTCCATCTCAAATAGTTCAAATGTTTCTTGCAACGGAGGAAATAATGGTACTGCAACTGCATCTGGAAGTGGTGGAGTGTCAACCATAACTTACGCTTGGAGTAATGGTGCAAATGGCGCAACAGTTTCTGGATTAGCAGCAGGTACTTATACAGTTACAGCAACTGATGGAACAACTTCAGCTACTTCATCTGTATCGATAACTGAACCAACTGCTTTAGGTGGAACAATAACAGGTACTAATCCAACTGCAGGAAATAGTGACGGTACAGCAACAGCTAGTCCAACTGGTGGAACTACACCTTACTCTTATTTATGGAGTAATGGAGGAACAACAGCAACGATTAGTAACCTTGGAGCGGGTACCTACACAGTTGACGTTACGGATGATAATGGTTGTCAAGTAACAGGAAGTGTTACTTTAATAGAAGATAATGGAGGAGGATGTACTTATCAAACAATTGACTCTAATGGATTTGAGTCAGGATGGGGAATTTGGAATGATGGTGGATCAGATTGTAGAAGAAGTGCTAACGATAATCAATATGCAACTACAGGTACTTACTGTGTAAGGATTAGAGATAATACTTCTACCTCAACTGCTACTACTGATAATTTAGATTTATCTAGTTATGATGAGGTGACAGTTGATTTTGCTTATTATGCAAGAAGTATGGATAATTCGAATGAAGATTTTTGGTTACAAATTTCTACGGATGGTGGTGCAACTTATACAATTGAAGAAGAGTGGAATAGAGGAGATGAATTTAACAATAACACTTTCAATACTGGACAGGCGATAATTGCTGGACCATTCACATCAACGACAAGATTCCGTTTCAGATGTGATGCTTCTGGAAATTCTGATTGGATTTATCTAGATGATATTGTAATTACAGGATGTTCAAATTCTCCAAGTGGAAGTAGTCCTGGAAGTAATTATGATCCTGAAATTATTGCGGATAAAGATTTCTTAGAAGTAGAAGAAATTGAAAAAAACATTCAAGAGGTTAACCTTTTCCCTAATCCAACAGACAATATCTTAAATGTTGCATTTGAATTGACTAACGATTCTGATGTAAAAATGATGGTGATGAGTTTGACTGGACAATTAGTAGAAATGCGTGATTTGAAATTAGAAGAAGGAACTCAACAATTCAAAATTGATGTAAATCGATTTGATAATGGAGTTTACTTCATTCACTTAATTACAAATGATGAAAGAATTTCCAAGAAATTTATTGTGGTAGAATAACTTCAATAATATAAGATGATTTAAAAAAAATGCCCATTACGATTAACTTCGTAATGGGTATTTTTTTTGGACAAGACAAAAGTTAAACTAACTTTTACTCTCTCCAATTATCCTTCGAATCTCTTTTGCCAAATCTTCTGTAGGTTGAAAAATAACAAACTCAATTCTTCGATTCATAGACTTTCCTTCTTGTGTAGAATTTGATGTTCTTGGTTCAAATTCTCCTTTTCCAATGGCAGATAATTGAGACGCATTCATATCATAATCACTCACCAAAGAACGAGCAAGTGTAGCAGCTTGTAGCGAACTATAATTCCAGTTATCTAAAAATTTTTTAGAACTAGGAGAAGAATTATCAGTATGTCCAACCACTTGAATGACCACTTGAGGATGTCGATTTAAAATGTTACTTGCTTTTTCTAACAATGCATTTCCGGAAGATATAATTCGAGTAGTACTTTTTTTTCTAAATAATAAATCAGTTGGAATGATTAATACCACTTTATCCATACGAGTAGTAACTTCAACAGAATTAAGATTCATCGATTGGAATTCAAAAGCTAAATTGCCCGAAATTTGTTCGAGCATTTTTTTATTTTTCTCAAAAACTCCGTCTACATCTTCTAGTTTTTTTTGTAATGCATCAATTTTGTTTTTCTTTGTTTTTATATCATTTCTAAAATTATTTTCAGCAGTCTGAGAAGAAGAACCCAAACTAGTCATTTGAGATTCCATTGTTTCTATTTGTAATTGCAACTCGTTTCTCAAGCCAACTAGAATATTATTTTCCCCTTTTCGTTCCGCTAAATTTAATTCGAGTTGTCTACCTTTTTCCTCTGAAGCATTCAGTTCCTCTTGTTTTTCATTGTATCTTTTTTGCCAATCATCAACTATTCCCTCGTTGGTTGTTTTCATTGTCTGAATAGCAGCAAGGTGTTTTTTCTTACTCACACATCCAAAAAGGAATATGCTAAAAATTAAAAGGGTAGGGGGGATTTTATAAAAAGAACCTTTCATAATATGTTTTATTTTTTTCAAAAATATAAAATGCAGTAAATGAAGTTGTTTTAAAATGTCTAGCTGACCTACGCAGAAAGCATTGTGGTTATTGGACTTCAGCTTTTTTTCGTCCCAACCCAAAGGGGTTGAAACTCAAAAAGAGCTTCGCCAATAATCACAAGCCTTTCTGCTCGATTTCAGCAGACATTTTAAAACAACTTCAATGAAAAAAGTGAGGATTGAACATTTCAATCCCCACTTTTTTCATTTACTAATTCTCTATCTCAAACGAATTGTACTCGCTCCCAAAACCCCAATATCAGTATAGACAATCACTCGATAATATCCCTTTTTCAATCGCTTCGCCAATTTATGATTGAAAGACAAACGTTGATTTTCTTTGATATTTATTTCTTTTTTCTCCGCAGCAATAATCGGACTATCAGAATTATTTACTCGAACTGTTGCCTGGATTGGGTTTTCTAAAAAGATTGGATTAGAATTTTCATCAGAGATCACCATATATATTGGTCGAACACCTTGATATTTTGGCGGAACATTAGTTAAGTCAAAGGCAGCTTTAATTGTTCTAGCTCTTCTACTCTTTGATGTAACTTTTTCTCCTCTTCGTTTTTCCACTTCTACTTGGAAGGCAGTTGCCTTAAAATTAGACAAAGTCAAATTGGCAATTTCAGATTGCATTGTTTTATTCAATGCATCCAGAGCAGCATTATTATCTTTCGCTTTAGTCAGGCTTGCTTCAGCAATTCCAAGTTTTTCTCGCAGGGCAGTATTCTCAGTTTTTAAATCATTGATGTTTGCTTCCAATTGAGATTTGGCAGCCAACAATGCAGAGATTTGAGATTGCAGATTAGCATTATCAGTTAAGGTTGACTCTTGCATATCTGCAGCTGCTTTTAATTTCTTGATGGTTGCATTTCTTCTTCTCACTCTTGCTTGCTCTTCTTCAACGGTTGTTGCTAAGGCAGCATTTTCTTCATTCAAAACATTATATTGAGACTCTAAACTATCTACTTGTGTTTGGAGATCTAATTTTAGCGTTTCTAAATTCCCCACTTTTTCCGTTAACGATTTAACCTCTCCTTCTAATTGAGTTACTTGGCTGCCTAAACTATAACTTTTATAACCGGTCCAACATAACAACAATGCTAAGATGGCAACAACTATGGCTAGAACATTTTTTGAATTCATAATTTTGTTTTTAATTTTTCTCAAAAAAGTAAAACGAAGGAATTATTTACTTCGTATGTTGGTTTGTCAAAACGAATTTAATAAAAAAAAATCTAACCATTACTTTTCAATCAAGTTAATATGAAATTCGTTTTTGTAAATGAAATACTTTTATAAAATGTAAATTATTTTTTCAAAAAAGCATTTACTCTTGCCATCGCATTTTCTCGAACATTTACATAATAAAAATTCAAATCAACGATATGATAGTTTTTAAAAGTGACAAAAATACTTCCTCTAAATTTGGGTTTGTGAGCCCATAGAATTCCATCTTGAACTTTCGCATCAACTAATTTTTTTGTAAAATTTTTCTCAAATTTTTGTAAAACCGTTCCCTTGTTTAATTCTGCTGAGGCAGGTGCTGCATCAGTAGTCCAAGTCAAAGGATTGGTTACCGCAATATTATTGTTTGGAGAATAATTTTTTGGTGTATGACCGTATTTCCAAGTTCTCCAACTACAAAAACAATTTGTCTCAGTCGGTGTTTCACAAACTTTTATATTTTGAAAAGTATCTCGTTTGATTGGCATTCCAACAAGGTATGCCGCCACCAAATTTTCTTGTAATTCCTTTCCATCAAAATAATCTTTCAATAATTGTGTCGCATGATTCGTCCCTTGACTGTGCGCTGCAATTACAATTGGTCGTCGTTTTCCAGTTGTAGAGTTGATGGGATTATATTCTTTTAAGTAAAATTCAAAAGCAGATCTCACATCCGAATAAGCCAATTCAAAAGCTTGTTTCGATGCTATTTTATTCTTCGTATAATAAGCTTGAATATGTGCTTGACGATAGCGTGGCGCATAAACTTTACCAGCTCCATTGAAAATACTTGCCTGATTCAAAATGGAACCATCGTCTGTTGTTTTGTTTAATTTTGGATCATTAGTGGGAGCATTCCATAGTGTATTGCCTCTTTTCTTAGTGTAAGTGGTAGGATGAAGCCAAAACACATCAGCCTCTGCTGTTGCTTGCATATCCAATAATGAAGGGTCAGGAGTACGATCTGCTTGGTCTTTTTCCGTAGGTAAAGCAGCCCAGTTTTCTTTTTTGGAATAGTCAGGTTTCGTAGGAATCTGCATTTCAGCATAAGTCCCTTTTGGAATTTTTGGAGAGCAAGAAATAAATAAAAAAATGGAAATAAGGATTAATAAATTTCGAAACATGGTTTATTTTTTTAGACAAAAATAGAATAAATGTTTTAAGAAAAAATCAAAAGGATAAAATAGAGCGTAATTCATTTTATTGAAGAATGAAGTAGTGTTATATGTACAAATAAAAAGCAAGCATAATTTTTTTACCACATAGACACATAGAAAACATAGACCATAATGGTCTATGTTTTCTATGTGTCTATGTGGTAAATTTAATCCTGTGTTAAGTTTTAAATTATACATCTTAAATATTAAAAACGACAATTGAAATAACACCAATAAATTCTCTTCTAGAACATATTGTTATTTAAATATGTTTTGAGCTTTTGTTTTCTCCTTAAAATTTGTTTGCTTTGAAAGTCTAAAACATAATTAAAAAAATGACTATTCACCACGAAAATCCTAAAAAACTAGTCTGGGAAAAAATAGTAAAAGCCGAAGAAAACTCAGCCTATTGGAATGGTCAGCCAAAAATAAAAAAAGGAAAAAAACTACCTCAAAAAAAACCAATTGTCGTAGAATTGTTTTGCGGTTGCGGTGGAACATCTTTAGGTTTCGAAATGGCAGGATTCCACATTGCTCTGGGTGGAGATATTCATGCACCTTCCATCAAAACTTTCCAACATAACCATCCAAAATCTTCCTCCATTCTTGGCGATATAAAAAAAATAAAACCAAATCAAATTCAAGAAATCATAGGAGATCGAAAAGTAGATGTTTTAATCGCAGGTGTTCCATGTCAAGGTTTTTCCCTCAACAATCGAAAACGTCATGCTGAAGATGATCGTAATTTTTTATACAAAGAATTTATTCGTTTTGTAAAAAAACTACAACCCAAATGCATTGTAGTAGAAAATGTTTCGGGCATGAAAAGTGCCGGCGATTTTGTAAAAAATATTGAAAAAGAATTAAGTCAAGCAGGCAAAATGAAAGTGAAAAGTCAATTACTTTTTGCCCCTGACTATGGCGTTCCACAAAAACGGCAACGACTCTTTTTTATCGGTATGAAAAACCAGGAATTCGATTTTTCCAAAATAAAAAAGACGCACGGAGAAGGCACTAAAAATGAATATGTAACCATCAAAGAAGCGATCGGAGATTTACCTTCTTTACAAAAAAATCAATCGAAAATAGTTTATAAAAAACAACCTTTTTCAGATTACCAAAAATGGGCAAGGAAAAATAACAATACACTTACAAATCATCTTGCTCCTAATCACCCAGCGGCAACGATTCAAAAAATTAAAAATACCATTCCTGGAAATCCAATGTATCCAAGATTCAAACAACGTATTCGCTTGTCGTGGGATGGCTTAAGTCCTACTCAAGTTTCAGGCGGGATTCGCCCACAATTTCAATTGGGACATCCAAAAGATAATCAAGGATTGACGATCAGGGAACGATGTCGAATCCAAAGTTTTCCAGATTTTTTTGAAGTAAAAGGAGGGATAGTGCAAGCTAGAGTGCAAACTGGAAATGCGGTGCCGCCGTTGTTGGCGAAAGCAATTGCAAAAGCGATTTTTAAATTTTTACCGAAGAGTTAAAAAAAATGTTCAAAGAAGGGAAAACTTTGTATAATTTATCATCAACTCTTTTGTGAAAAATTACTCTATAATTTAAACAACATACCATGCAAGAAATTCTCATCACCCAACAGATGCGAGACATCGCTATCCAAAAAACAACACATTTACATTTCGATCAAAATCGTGGACTTAGTAAATTTGGCTCCGAAAAAAAACGGACTATCGTCGGTTATATTGGCGAACAAATGGTCATGGATTTTTTGAAAATAGAAACGTTAGATGATCAATTTAATTTTGACTTAACCTACCAAGGAAAACGCCTCGAAGTAAAAACCATTTCCTGTAAATTTAAACCTTACCCACATTACTTGTGCACCGTCAACTCTCACAACTTGGCTGGCATTCATAAACAATCTGCTGATTTCTATATTTTTCTACGCATCTTAAATGATCAATCCAAGGGTTGGATTTTAGGATGTATACCTTGTGCTGATTTTTTTAAAAAAGGAAAATTTGTCGAGAAAGGGTCGCAGGTAGTCAAAGGGGTTCAATTTGTCAAAGCGAATGCAACCGTTTTGCCGATTAATCAATTGCACCCAATGGATATTTTAAAATCAAATAGTACATTTATGGAGAAATAAAATTAGCCACAAATTTAGATATACTAAACTGATTGCCGAAGCTTCTTGAGATGTAAGAAAAAGTCAGTTTAGTCTATCTAAGTCTGTGGCAAAAAAATAACAAAATGAAAATCATCGACCTTTCCAAAACTATCCAATACAACGCTGGCGATCCTTTTTTTATGAAAGTAAAAATCAAACACAAAGCGCATCGAAAAGCAAAATGGTTGATTCGATATTTAGGTTTACCCTTTCGGCTTTTTCCAAAAAACTTTATTGGTTGGGCGGATGATACCATAAAAAATATGGGCGTACATTCTACGACTCACATCGATGCACCTTGGCATTATGGGCCAACTTGTGAGGGCAAACCTGCGAAGACGATTGATGAAATTCCTTTAGATTGGTGCTTCGGTGAAGGCATTGTGATCGACATGAAACACAAAGAAGATTTTGATGCGATCACAAAAAAGGATGTACAAATTTTTCTGGAAAAAGAAAAATTGGAAATAAAACCCAACATGATTGTTTTGATAAAAACAGGTCGAGACAAACATATGGGAACAAAAACGTTTTTTGAAAAAGGAACGGGAATGAGTGCGGAGGCGACCGAATGGCTTATCGATCAAGGAATTAAAGTGATGGGGATTGATGCTTGGGGCTGGGATTTGCCTTTACCTTATTTGATCAAAAAAGCAAAAGAAACAAATGATTCTGAATTGTTTTGGGAAGCGCACTTGGTTGGACGAGACAAAGAATATTGCCACATGGAACAGTTGACGAATTTAGATGCATTGCCTTATTCAGGATTTAAGGTGGCGGTTTTTCCTTTAAAAATAAAAGGAGCGTCTGCTGCGCCTGCGAGAGTGGTTGCAATGATGGAATAGCCACCCTCTGTGTTACCTGTTCAAAACCATGTCAAGGATATTTTAAAATAGATATAATTAACAATAGAAAATGTCACTACCAAAAAAAGGAAGTAGAAAAATAAATGTAGAAAATATTACCTACTTATGGAAAGTCAAGAGTAATGGAGAAAGAATTAATCTTACCATTGCTCCCTTAAAAAATGGTCAAAAGATATTATCAAGTTTTGACTTTGATACTGAGAATATTGGAAGTAATGCATTTAATTTTCCATTTGTTATTACGCCATATGTCACGAGGGAAGTAATTCTTTTTGCACTAGAAAATGGTTATTCATCAAATGAAAAATCAAAAGAAATGAATCTAGGAAACTTAACGAAAAAAATAAAATTGAATTTATCAGGAGCGAGGAACACTAAAAAATTAGTAAAAGAAATTGGTAAAAGAATTGATAACAAGAATCTTGATTCAATTGGGAAAAAGCAAATCCAAAGTATTCTTAAAGAAATGGATCATTTTATTCAGCATGGTGAATGGTTTGTAGGATTTGAAATAATGATAGAGAATTTTTATGAAATGAATTTCAAAGTTAAAGAGAATGAATTAATTTTAATTAAAGAAATTTTTCAAAAAGCTAAGGTGGATTGGGAAAAAGATTGGAATTGGATTGACGAATTAAAAGAAGATCTTCCAAGTTAATTCAGTTTTACCTTCCATCCGTGGCACAGAGGTGCTACCTCCAAAATTTAATATTCTCCTCTTCTAACTCAGAAAACCTAGGAAGTGAATTTTGCCCACCCAACACTTTTTCCATTACCTCAGGGGAAGAATAAATAACAGAAAATTGCTCATGCGGATCAAAGTCATTTTCCCATTTATAAAATTGTCCTAAGCCTTGATCTTGCAATGCTTGATTGATAAAAAGAATGAAAAATGGATCACATTGATTTTTTAATAATTGATTAGTTTCGTATTTCTTGCCATTTAAGGTGATTTCTAAAAATCCATTTTCTATATCTTCTTGCCAATTTTCCAACGCTAATTTATGCTTGCCCATCATGTGTGGAATTTTATCCATAAAATATTGATAACCAAGATTTTCGCGCGGACAAATCGCCAAGACGAAATAATCAAAATACCAAAAGATTCTCTCAGGAGCATAACTGAAATTTGTTTTACCTAGATGTCTTCCTAGTTCAATCTCTTCCGCAGAATAATTTTGGAACAAGCCTACATTTTTCATGTTGTCTACTAAGTCGTCAATCTCTTTTTCTGTAAATTTGAATTCATTAGGATCTCTAGTGTTGTTGCAAGTAAAAGGTAATTGACCTAATTTTTGGCTGCCAAGGACAATTGCAAAACGGCTGTCTTCATTGTTGTAAGAATGGCCATAATTCTCAGGGCTATCTTTGATGATGTAGAGGCGATAATCTTTTTCGGAATTAGCATAGATTTTATTAAAAATATCTGGTGCTTGCGAAAAATTCCAATCCTTATCTTTTTCATTAAAGTCAGGTTTTCCATGTCCTTCAAAGTATTTGAAGTTGATATGTGATCGCAACGAAATTGGTTTTCCATTATAATTAATTGTAATCATCAAATCTCGGTGATTGATGTAATAGATTTCTCGTCCATCATCTCGAATTTCTGTAAAAACTTTTCCAAAGTTTTCTTTGTTTGGCAAAAAAGAAATAATGTCTTGTAACAATGCAATTACATTTTTACTTGCGTGCTCATTTTTATAGTCTTGTGGATTGAAGATTTTATGGTGAGTAAAATATTTGACAAAATCAAAACTACTTAAAACTTCATTAGAATTATTTGGAACAGCAGTCAAGATGTTTTCAGCCAAACCTTTTTCCATTCGTTTTTTTACGTTTTGGAAATCTTTTTTTCGATTTAAAAACATTTTTGCTTGACCAAAAACATCTGTAAGTTTTCTAAAAATAGCTTGATCAATAAAAGATTGAATCCGGTCTTTTACATTTTCTGAAATGATTTTGGAAGCGAGTAAAAGGTTGAGATGGTAAATTTGTTCTCCTTGAATTTCTTTAATTATTTTTTGATCCACACCAGTATTAGAAAGTGGTATATTTCCTCTGACGTTTTTATTTTCAAAATAATTATTATAGCGTTGATGTAATTCTCTATCACAAATAAACTGTTGCAACTTTGAAATCAAACTATTTTCATTATTCGAAAGTAGACGCAATTCTTCAATTTGTTCAGTCGTTAAAACTCCATCTTGTAGATAGAAATCAAAGTCATATTTATTATAATTGATAAAACTCATCAGGTTATTTTTTTGATTAAAAATACAAGAATTTTATAGATATGTTTGAAATAGAGGAATGGTAAATAGTAAAAAGAGAATAACCACACACCTTATTTTTTCAATACCTAACGTTAGGTATTGAGCGACATGTTTAGGTAATTTTTTAGAAACCTTATTTATGCCTTTGAAAGTATGTAAATTGTGATGTATATTCGCTTATTGTTTATTTTGACTAAATCCAAATAAGTGATTTCTTTTTTGGGAAAACCTTGGATTTATTGAGTTTTTCAAAAATAAAAGTAGAATAGATGAAATTAAGTGATTTAAAAATAGGACAAAAAAGCATCGTTCAAAATTTTTCTGACTCTCAAATGGGAGGTAAGTTAATGACTATGGGAATGCTCCCTGGTAGCTTAATCGAACTCGTAAGAAAAGCAAGTGCAGGCAAAACCTTTTTTATTAAAGTAAACGGTTTTGGGATGGCAGTAAGAGAAAACGAAGCTGCAAATATATTATTAGAAGAAGTCGCTAATTAATAAAAACCTTTCATGCAAAATTTTAAAATTGCGCTGATTGGTAATCCTAATTGTGGCAAATCTTCCCTCTTCAATCAACTCACGGGCCTACGCCAAAAAGTAGGTAACTTCCACGGCGTTACTGTCGATAAAAAATCTGGTGTCGCAAATCTTACCGACGACATAAAAGTTAATTTTGTAGATTTTCCTGGTACGTATAGTTTTTATCCAACTTCAATTGACGAACGAATTGTGGTCGGTACATTTGCACGTCCTGAAGCATTGGTTGATTCTTGGAAGGAGGGCGAGCAGTATGATGCTATTTTATATGTGGCAGATATTACTCAGTTAGAAAAACATTTATTGTTATTTAGTCAAATTCGAGAATTAGGAATTCCGATGGTTTTGGCTTTGAATATGTTAGATGTGGCACAAGGATCAGGTCTTGAAGTTGACGAGGATTTGATTACAAAAAAATTAAATGTTCCTGTCGTCCAAGTGAGTGGGAGAACCGGAGAAGGCGTGGACGAGCTAAAAAAAGAACTTGTAAATGTAGTGTTAGGGAAATCTGAATTTTCCCAAAATCAATTAAAATATAATTTTTCAAAAGAAGAAAAAAAATTAGCTGATGAGCTTCAAATCGAATTTGGTTTGAGTACAGCATATCAAGCTTGGTTGTGGGCACAACATTTTGAATGGCTGCCATTTTTGACTGCTGCTCAAAGAATAAGAATAAAAACTATTGTCACACCAGAGTTTGATGGATTGAAATATCAAGTGCGAGAAACGATGCAGCGGTTTGAAAAATTTGGACCAATTGTTCGACAAACTTTAGTGAAATCGAAAACTAGTGAAGAGTCTTTTAGTGATAAAGTAGATCGAGTGGTGACCCATCGATTTATGGGGCCGCTGATATTTTTTGGATTGATGATGATTATCTTTCAAGCGATTTTTAGTTGGTCAGGTTATCCGATGGATTTGATTGAAGCAGGTTTTGGAAAATTAGATGCAGGCGTAAAAGCATTGTTAGATGAAAGTATGTTTCGAGATTTATTGACGGATGGGATTTTAGCTGGACTTGGAGGAGTGTTAATTTTTATTCCACAGATTGCGATACTTTTCTTTTTAATTTCGATTTTAGAAGAGTCAGGTTATATGGCTCGGGCAGTTTATTTATTTGATAATTCGATGCGAAGATTTGGGTTAAATGGTCGAAGTATAGTGGCTTTGGTTTCAGGAGGAGCTTGTGCAATACCTGCGATTATGAGTACTCGAACGATTTCAAATTGGAAAGAAAGGTTAATTACGATTATGGTGACGCCATTGATTAGCTGCTCTGCAAGGTTGCCAGTTTATGCTGTCTTGGTAGGTTTTGTGGTGGCAGCAGATCAGTATTTTGGCGTTTTTAATATGCAAGGATTAGTCTTTATGGGATTGTATTTATTGGGGATTGTAGCGGCACTAGGAGCGGGTTGGGTTTTTAATAAAATTCTAAAAACAGAGGAGACGAGTTATTTAATGTTGGAAATGCCGGTGTATCGAATGCCGATGGCTAGAAATGTTTTGTTGAACGTTTATGAAAAAACGAAAACGTTTGTGATCGAAGCGGGAAAGGTGATCTTTGTAATTTCGATAGTACTTTGGTTGATGGCAAGTTTTGCGCCTGGCGATGGAATGCAACTCGCCGAACAACAAGCAAGAACAATTGCTTTGGACAAAAAGTTGGATGAAGCTACTACCGAAAATTTGATTGCAGCAAAAAAAATAGAAGCCTCTTACGCAGGGCATGTAGGAAAATTTATCGAGCCAGTCATTCGACCATTAGGTTTTGATTGGAAAATAGGAATCGCTCTGATTACTTCTTTCGCCGCTCGGGAAGTTTTTGTTGGAACGATGGCGACCATTTATAGTATTGGAAGTGATGCAGAGGAAACTTCGGTGATTGATCGGATGGCAACTGAAATTAATCCTGATAATGGAGAGTTGGTTTATAATCGCGCGACGAGTTTATCGTTATTGATTTTTTATGTTTTTGCGATGCAATGTATGAGTACCTTAGCTGTGGTGAAACGGGAAACCAAAAGTTGGAAATGGGCGATAATTCAGTTTGTTTTTATGACGGCGTTAGCGTATTTGGGGAGTTTGTTGACTTATCAGATGATGTCATAATTTTAATCTAAAGAATTCCCCGATGCTTGCGTCGGGTGCAGATTAACAATTGATTTCATATAGACATATAGGGCTTTCTCATAAAAATATTTTTCACCACATAGGTACATAGATAGCATAGTTTCTTTCCCAGCATGTGCTATGTTTTCTATGTGCCTATGTGGTGAAAATTACGATAGTGAAAAATTTTTATTCTCTTAGGGTTTTATGAGAAAACCCTGTATAGACATATTCAGAAGTAAAAACTATCACAGAATTTTTATTACCATATAGGCACATAGAAAATATAGATGAATTGCTATGTTATCTATGTGGTGAAATAATATTAGGAAGCTTGTTTCCATTTTGCTTTTGAAACATTTCTAGAGCAACACTTCAATTTTTTCCTCCAAATCTTTCTTAGATAGCACACCGACATATTTGTCGACAACTTCTCCATCTTTAAAAATCAAGATAGTTGGAATACTTCTAATTCCAAATTTCGTGGTAGTTTCGGATTCTAAATCGACATTTAATTTACCGATAGTCACTTTTTCGCCATACTCATTGGCAAGCTCGGTGATGATTGGTTCGACCATTCTACATGGACTACACCATTCTGCCCAAAATTCAACAACGGTGACTCCTTTATTATCCAAGGCTGATTTTTTAAAATTAGCATCGGTAAACTTGACAAGAGGCGTCGTTTGATATTCTGTGGTATCAGCAGATGCAGCCATTAAAAAAATGGGCAAAAGTAAGGTGATTACTTTTTTCATGTTAAGGGTGGTGTTTATAGAAAATTAAAATGATATGGTTTAAATCATTTTTGAAATCTAAAAGTTTCCACAATTTCATCTTTTTTTACCAGAATAAAATAAAAACCTGAAGAAAGTGTATTTATATTAATTTCAGAATTTCCAGAAATAGTGATTAATATTTTCCCTGAAGTATCAATTATTTGAATTTCAGTCTTTGACCAATCCCAATTTCCAGTAGAAATGATTTCCAACAGATCTTCAGTCAACCGAGCAAGTTTTAATGGATTGTTTTTCAAAATTTGGCAACTCACGATTGGCGAAAAATCAAATTTTCCATCCAAATCAACTTGCTTCAAACGGTAGTAAATAATCCCATGTGGTGGATTTTGATCTAAAAATATATAATTAGCGATTTCATTATTATTTCCTTTAGTGCGTATTTCTCCAATTTTCTCCCAATCACTTTCATTGGAACTTCGTTGTATTTCAAATTTTTCACTATTTACTTCAGAGAGGGTTTGCCAAAACAGCTTTACTTTTTGATTTTCCAAAACTTCTGCTCGTAAGAAATTTAATTCTACTGGAAGAGGATTTAATACATCCGTTTCCAATGGGCCAATATCTGGAGCAACGCCAACTACGCGAGGATTCAATAAATAATCGATAGAGAGACTTACATCAATTCCTGCATTAACTGCAGGTGAAGTGTTTTGTGGTAAAAAATTCTCATTGGCCAAATCAGTAAATAATGGATCGCCATTTAAATTATTGGCAACGGTATTTCCATCCACACCATTTTGTGCATTGAATTGACTAGCAGAATAATAAGTAGAAATGTCTTGATAAAACACATCATTAGTTGTCGCTAAAGAATTATAAAATAAATTATTTTGATAAGTATTTGGCCCAACTCCATTGGTGTTGGTGTCATAAATTACCAAACCTGTACCTTCCGTGTATGCATTGTTATAAGGTGCTTGACCAGTTTGATAAATAATATTATTACGAATAGAATTACCACTCACTTGATTGGTAAAACCATATCCTCGAACTAAAAATGCCGACTCATCCGTATCAATTATCAAGTTATAATCAAATCGATTATTCTCAGAAACGAAATCAGTTCCATAAACTCCCAATACAAAAGCATGTGCAGTTGGTTGATTTTTGGAAGGAGAATTTCTCATATGTTGGATGATATTATGATGCACCCAATTATTATTACCATTAATTTGGGAGGACGTTCGACAATCTCTTATGTTGTTTCTATAAAATTCATTGTTTTGACATTTTCCAGAAATTCCATCAGCACCTAATGCATGAGCATAAGGAATATCAGGTGCTGAGATTTGATTGTCATAAATCAAATTATTGTTGACGCCAGTAGTTGAAGATTGAGTGCCTAGCAACTCGACCGCATTGTGTGCCCAATTTTTAAATGTATTATCCTTGATGACACAATCGTATGCGCCATAAAATAATTTGATACCATCTCCACAACCTCTTTCAGAACCTAAACCATAGGAAAAAGTAAAGCCCGAATCAAAAATGTTATTTGTAAATGTATTGTTATGAGATGGTTCATCTACACCAGAAACGGTAGTGTTGATGACTAGAATTCCAGAGTTGGCAAATTTACCCAATTTGCAAGATTGAACAATAATATTGGAGCAACCATAAAAACCTAATGCTGCACCTGAACCTCCTTGAAAGTCAATATTCTTAAAAGTTAAATATTCGGTATTAAAAACCGAAGTGGAAACAAATACTGCGCTTCCCTCAATTTCCGTAAACAAGGTGGCTGGATTTTGCGAGGCATACAAATAAATTAAGTTAGTAGAACTATCAAAAAACCAATGACCGAATGCGCCTTGTGAATCATTCATACCAACATCTGCTAGAGTGCTAGATCTTAAATATTCGATGCCATCAAGGAATAATCTTCCAGGAGGAATACTTGCTGAAAGTGTCCATATGTTAGGTGATGTCTCTATCCAATTCGCAGAATTATTTGCATTGTTAATATCTGTAATAGTAGTCACGATTGGATCAGGATCTGAGGCAGTTCCATAAGCATCGAAAATAATCGATTGTCCTACAGCACCTGAAAAGTCAATGTACCATTGTGTTCCTTTCCATATTTCGCCACGTTTGAGGAGGTAAGTATTTCCAGAAAGAGGATTGGCAAATCTAATTTTTCCTAAAGTTTTCCATGGAGTTGAGATTGTCAATCCATTATTTGAATCGGAGCCTAATGTCGCATCTATGTAGTAAGTAGTTGCGAAAAATGGTGTATTTGCAAGGATGAAAAGCCAACTGAATATGAGGTGTTTTTTGAACATAGAGTGAGTTTTTGATAAAGATGGATAGAACTATTTTTTATATAACAATATAAGTATATTATTCTTGTTTATGGTAAGATGATGTTCTAGAGACCGACAATTTATTATTTGATCGCTAATTTAGTATTTACCTTTTGGGTGAAATGGACATAGAAGAATAAATAATAAAAAACTTTTTGTCGTAATGGAAATGTTTATTTTTGCAGACAGAAAAATTTGAAAAAATTAAATATAATATTCATGAAAAATTTATTAGTTCTTGTTTTTGCACTTTTTTGTATTAATTCAATCATCGCACAAAATGAAGAGCCACCACCACCACCGCCCGTAATTATGGAAGTTCCAGAAGAGATAATAATGGAAGAAGAGGCACCAGTTTTTGAAGATCAATCAATAGATGTAGATGAGTATATCGATAGTGACTATCGAAAGCAACAAAATAGCAGATATAAGACTAGTAAAATCTTTGATGAGTATGAATGGTTTTACGATAAAAATGGAAGCAGTTACACAAAAAAATATGGTATTTTAAAAAGAGGTGAAATATTATTACCAATGATTTTTTCGGCCAATACTTACAACTCTAATGGAAATAAGCAATACATTTTGGGAATCGAAAAAACTTTTGGTTTATATAATATAGAGTCAGAGAACTGGGATATTCCACTAACTTATGAAGGACTGAAGTACTTAAATAAAAATTTATATTCAGCTCAACTTAATAACCGGTTTGGAATTGTTGATGGAAATAACAATATAATTACGGATTTTAAATGGTCGAGAGTTTCAAGTATTAATGGCTTGGAAAATTATTTTATTGTGACTGATCATTCTAAACCTGTTAGTTTGTCTGGAGTATATAATGTGACTGGAAATAAATTAATTATTCCATGTAAATACACTCGGATTGAGAAAATAAGTTCTGAAAATTATTTTCTAGTAACTAAAGGGAATGAAAAAAACATCATTGACATCAATGATAAAACACGATTTAAAACTTGGTATGATGAGTTGTATATGATGTCAGGTGGACGGAAATTATATATCGTCAAAGAGAATGGGAGAATGGGAATTATCGATGAAGATGAAAAACAAATTATCCCAATTGAGTATCAAAGTATAGCTACTTATCCTTACAAAGATGGCTCGTATCTGGCTCGAAATAAGGAAGGGAAATATGGTTGTATTAGTGCTGATGGAAAAATTACTTTACCATTCGAATATGATCAATTGACCAAGTCAGGTTATAATAATATGATTACAGCAAAAGACGATAAGTGTGGAATTTTACAAATCAATAATGGTTTGCCTTACGAAATTGCTACTTGTGATTATGATGATATTTCGAGAGGGGAGAAAGTCTTTATTGTTGAAAAAAATAAAAAATTTGGGATCATGGATTTTTATGGAAAAATGATTACCAAGTTTGATTTTGATTTAATTGAATCTTTGTCGCCTGATATTTATGTGGCTCAAAAGAAAAATAATTGGTATTTACTTAACAATAATGGATCTGAAATTAATGGAAAGTCTTATAAAAATATCGAGCGAATAACTGATAAAGTGAAACAGCAAGGTTATTATGGTTCGAAAAGTTTCTCGTATTTAAAAGTTCAAAATTCCAATAACAAATATGGAATTATAGATAAATTAGGATCAGAAGTAGTACCTCCGATGTTCGATGATATTTTGAGTGAAGCCAAAAATATAGTGATTGTAAAAAAGAATTCAAAGTTTGGCTTATATGATTTATTGAAAAAGTCCATGGTCTTATCAAGTGAATATGATAATATTATTTTTGATAAAAAAGGATATTATGGTTTCAGAGGAAATGAAATTTATTTGATTTCAAAACGAGGAAATTATAAAGCAACTAAGTTGTAAATGTAATGTTATAATTTGATATCAAGCCACTTACATTCTTTGTAAGTGGCTTGTTTTATTTAAAATTGAATTATCATGAATTTTAATAAGTTATTTTTTTGGTTGGTTAATTTGCTGATAATCAGTAGTTTATGTGTTTCAAGTTGTCAGAGTGATAATGAAGATTTTTTCCCTTTTATTTCAAGAAAATACGAAGAGGTTGATCCAGAATTCACTAAGCATTTATTGATTCCTTTTTTTGAAAATGGAAAATATGGTTTGGCAAATTATGAAGGAGAGATAAAATTGAAACCACAATTTACGGAATTGAAGATGATCAATTTGGCTTGTCCGTTTTTTTGGGCTGGTGAAAAAGATGCGATGACTTTGCGATATTTGGAAGGAAAGGAAGTTTTAAATAATAAAAATCAACCAATCAAAAAAACAGACTTTCGTCGATTCGAACAATTAGAATGGTACGATGAAAATATTCCGAGATACGATTTGCTTTTGCGAATTTTAGAAAATGAAGAAGAGGCAAAAAAGGATTCCAAAAAAGTTCGTTATTATTATTTAAACGCAAAAACCAAACGTCCGCTTCGATCTTATTCTCTTCAAAATTATGATCATTTAAAAGAGTTTACTAAGCAGCATCGGTTAGATCATTTTCAATCAGATAACGGAACTGATAGTAATGTAAAAGTAATGACTGAGGATGGGAAATTTACTTTCCTAGATAAAAACGGAAATGAAATAATTACTCCAAATTTTAATTGCTATTTATTGAATGATGATAAGATGATCATGTATCGAGAAGATGGATTAGCTTCACTAAAGGATTTAAAAAGAGGATGGCAAACTGATTTCTTTTTTCAAAAAATTAGAGAAACGGCTAATCCAAATATTTTTACTGCTGAAATTTTTAATAAAAAAGATAGAACTACTTCTAAGTTTATTATTGGAAAAGATGGGAAGGTCATGCAGCTTGATGTGATGGGTGGAGAAATGTGGAAAGTGATTAATGAAAAATATTCTCTACGTCAAAAAAAAGATATTGAAGATAAGTATAAAACTAACTATTGGCTTTTTGATAACATTACATTTACAAAAGTAAAAGATTTGCCATCTGGAAAGTTGTATGAAATATTTGATACTTATGGAGTAGATTTTTCCAATGATGAAAATGAAAAAAGATTCGTTACGTTGAAAGGCGACACTCTACTTAAACCGATTTATCGAGTAGGAGTAAATATGAATGAATCAGTTTACAAATTTAAGAATGGAGCAATTCAAGGCATTGCAGATAAAGACGGGAATGTATTGTTAGAAATTGAGGCTAAACAAATTTCCTATCGAACGGATAAAACAATCGAACTAAGAAAAGGTAAAAAATATGGCTGGGCTAATGCTGATGGCAAAATTATATTTTCTCTGGAATATGACAAAGTTGAGTTTTTTGAAAAGGTAGAACGTGTCATCGTGGGGAAGGATAAAAAGTATGGATTGTATGATTTAGATGGCAAAGAGATATTGCCAATGATTTATCGATCAATTTCTCCAGAAATAAGTACGAAGGGAAATGGAATAGGATTTCGACTAGTTTATAAAGATCAAAGTTTTGTAGTTTCTCCAGATTTGGAATTAATTAAAGGAGGGAATTTTGACAATCCTGTCAATCATAAATCTATGTTTTCTGTGGTGAGTGATTCAGAAGAAATTAAGAAAGATTTTCCAACATCAAGAAACCCAATTCTTTTTACTAATTATTATATTTTTCAAGGATTGACTCATGTCCATATTTTTCGGTCGGACAAAAAATATATTGGATCATTTGAAGGAATGGCAGGATATCATGAGCATGGAGTTTATGTGGGGAAAACGAATATTTTTGAAGAAGGATTGAGGTTATCAGGTTTGTTGGAAATTAATCGAGGTGGGACAAAAGTATGGGTGAGATTACGAGATGGATTTGTCTTTGAAAAGTGATTTATTATTTTATTTTTCAGAGAACTTTAGATGAAAATTTACTTAACTGAAGTTACGCAGCATCTAATAATTCCTTACTTCCCTACTTTTTTCCTTGATGAAAAAAGTAGCAAAAAAATCAAGACTGTATTCTTTTTAGGAAAATGAAACTTAAAAAGACTAAATAGTTTAAACTCGCTCTCTAAGAAAATCTAAGGCTCATGCCTCGCCAAGATTTTCTAAATCGGACTCAAACAGTAAATTATTCTTAACGTCTTTTTAAACTCTATTTTCCTAAAAAGAATAAGGCCAAGTTGTAAATTGGATATTCCGTTTTTCCAATTAAAAGGAAAACGTTTCGATTTTAGTAATCATCTTAGTGCGTAACATTAATTAATTTTTCTTCACTCCGCAAGTTTGAAAAAGGAAAAGCATCGAAATTTAATATGTCGGGAAATAACTTCTCCAAAAAGAATATTTTAAAAAAATGTATCTTTTTAAGTAATTTGTATTCCCCTTTAAAAGTAATGTTATTTTTTATTTTCTCATTACTAAATACCAAATTGACAATACCCTAAATAATTTAAAAAAGAAAAATTTACAAAACCAACAATTGTCAAAAACTATGTCCGTTTCACAACTATCTAAATGGTTAGGAATATTTTTATTTCTAATACTTCCTGTATTTTTATTTTCCCAAAAAAACATAAAAACTACTTCTGGCGAAAGATGCCATACCGATCAAAAAATGCAATCGGCGATGGACGCAGATCCTGCGTATAAAAAAGCTATGGAAAATGATTTGGTGAGTCCACCGATTTCAAAATTCAATAATTTTGGAGAAAACTCTTCCGTAGTTGTTACCATTCCTGTTCACGTAATCATCGTTCATCCTCCAGGACAATCTGTTGGAACTGGTGTTAACTTTCCGCTTAATCATGTGGAATCTCAAATTACAGTTTTGAATGAAGATTTTCGTCGAACCAACGCTGATGCAGGAAATACACCAAGTGTTTTCCCCGCAGCAGATGTAGAGATTGAATTTTGTCTAGCTTCTGTGGATCCAAGTGGAAATCCAACCGATGGAATTACTCGATATGGGACCAATCAGAATTTGAATAATAATGAGAACGCGATCAAATCCGCAACTGGATGGGATCGAGATGATTATCTTAATATTTGGGTAGGACCTAACCTTGGAGGTATTTTGGGTTGGGCATATTTGCCTGGAACTAATACTTTACCTAATTCTACTTTGGATGGAGTTGTAACTGCTTCTACTACTTTTGGCGGGCCTGGATTTGGAACTAATGTACCTTATCATTTAGGAAGAACGACTACTCATGAAGTTGGTCATTATTTAGGACTTCGTCATGTGTGGGGAAGTGGAGGATGTTCAAATGATGATGGGATTGCAGATACTCCAATTCAATCTTCCAGTAACTTTGGATGTCCCAGTCATCCCAGTCCAAGTTGTAATAATGGAGGAGACATGTTTATGAATTATATGGACTATGTAAATGATAATTGTATGAATGCATTTACAGCCGATCAAGGAACTCGAATGCAACAAATCTTAAATAATTCTCGATCAAGTTTGTTAGGGTCAGCAGCTATCGTTTGTAGTGCTGGAGCACCTTTGGTATTGCAATTAGTAGATCAAACAAATCCTACTTGTAACGGAGGAAATGATGGAACAATTACAATACTCGGTTCGGGTGGAACTGGAAATTATACTTATAATATTAATTCAGGTACTCCACAAATTAACAATGTATTTACGGGATTAACTGCAGGAACTTATGAAGTAGAAGTAGGTGATGGATCGAGCACTATTTCGATAAATGTGACGCTTACCGAACCGACAGAAGTTATTCCGTTAATCAGTACTCAAACTGATGTTTCCTGTTTTGGAGAAAACGACGGAATTATTATTGTTGATGGAGCAGGAGGAACAAATTTCGGAAGCGGATATACTTATAGTATTGATAATGGTCCATTTACTACCAATAATTTTTTCACTAATCTAGTTGGAGGAGTTTATACTATTATCGTAAGAGATGAGTTGAATTGCGAAGGAATGACCTCGGTTTTTATCAATGAACCGAGTGAGTTAATTTCTTTCGTAGCAAGTGAAATTTCCATTGATTGTAATGGAAGTAATACTGGTCAAGTTGTGATTGGATCAACAGGTGGGACACCTAATTTTTTATATTCTTTTGATGGAGGAGCTTATAGTAATAACAATGTATTTACAAATTTATCACAAGGGGTTTATACCGTAGCAACTGTTGATTTAAATAATTGTCAACACTCATTTGATGTTACAGTTGTCGAACCAAATGCTATCCAGTTTGCCGTTTCTTCCCAGACTAATTTAAATTGTTATGGAGATGAGAATGGTATAATTGAAGTGGATGGGCAAGGTGGAACAGGAAATTTAGAATATCAAATAAATGGACAAGGTTATCAGAGTAGTAACCAATTTAGTAATCTCTCAGGTGGAACATATAATTTAGATGTATCTGATGAAAATGGATGTGTGGAGAGTCTAAGTGTTACTATAACTGAACCTGCTGAACTTTTAGTTGAGTTGACCAATCAAAGTAATGTGCCTTGCTTTGGTGGGAATACAGGATCAGTTACGATAAATACTACTGGTGGATCTGGTACTTCTTCTATTATTTTTGATGGAACAACTGCAACAAGTAATCCTGTGACGTTTGAAAATTTATCTGCGGGGATTTATCCGATTTTAGTGACTGATGAAAATGATTGTACGGTTTCTTCCACCGTAGAAATTACAGAAAATCCTGAAATTACTTTAGCCATAACCAGCACTCAGAATATCCTTTGTAACGGTGAAAATAACGGTTCGATTACAGCTCAATCAATAGGAGGTTCTGGAAGTTTTACTTACTTTTTAAATGCAGTAAGTCAAGGTAGTAACAATACATTTACAAATTTGTCAAGTGGAACATATATAATAGAATCCATCGATGATGCAGGATGTTCAGGTATTGAAACAGTTCAGATTACAGAACCTGCAGTTTTGGAAGCGCAAATTTTACAACAGACTAATTTGAATTGTTTTGGTGAAAACAACGGTTCAATAGTGGTAAATGGTACAGGAGGTACTGGAACTTTACAATACACTTTAGGAAACGAAACCAATGCTACAGGAGAGTTTAATAATCTTTCAGCAGGCAATTTTACGATTGCAATTTTGGATGAAAATAATTGTGTGACGAGCGTGCAAGCCATTCTTACTCAACCTGATGAGTTGATTTCGAGTATTGGGTCACAACAAAATATTGATTGTTTTGGCGAAAATGATGGATCAGTTACCATTAATTCATCAGGAGGAACTGGAACAATCTCAGTTGATTTGAATGGAAGTGTTCAGATAGGAAATGCGGTGACCTTCGAAAATTTATCAGCAGGTACTTATCCAGTTATTGTGATTGATGAAAATAATTGTCAAGTAAATTCTACTGTAGAAATTACCGAAAATCCAGCAGTAGAATTGACTATCCTGAATTCTCAAAATATAAATTGCAACGGAGAAGGAAATGGTCAAATAGAAGTTCAAGCAAATGGGGGAGTGGGTAATTTTACCTATTTTTTAAATGGAGTAACTCAAGGTAATAACAGTATATTTACAAATCTTTCAAGTGGTTCATATTTGATCGGAATTACCGATGGAGTTGGTTGTGATGATGCGATGACCGTTGAGATTACAGAGCCAAGTATTTTAAATGTTCAATTGACTCAGCAAACAAATTTAGATTGTTTTGGAGAGAATAATGGAACAGTAACCGTTTCTGCTTCAGGTGGCAATGGAACGATTGAATATACTTTGGGTGGTACGACGAATACTACTGGAGAGTTTAATAACCTTTCGGCAGGAAATTATCAGGTGATGATTTTGGATGAGAATAATTGCTCAGAAATTGTTGATTTTGAAATAACTCAGCCTATGGAAGTTCAAGTTCAAGTTGTTCAAAATACAAATGTAGATTGCTTTGGAGCAGCTTCTGGAAGCTATGAAATCTCTGCTTCAGGAGGTGCTGGGAATTTTGAATTTTCTAATGGAACGGAGACGAACACAACTGGTGTTTTTAATAACTTAACCGCAGGGAATTATACGATTTCAGTTACAGATGAAAATAGTTGTGTCAGCACAATTCAATCAAATATTACTCAACCAGCTGAATTAATAACTAATATTTTAAGCCAACAAGATGTCAATTGTTTTGGCGAAAACTCAGGAATGATTTCGTTGGAATCTAATGGTGGTATAGGTAACATTACATTTACATTGAACGGGGATTCAAATACTACTGGCGAATTTTTAAACTTAAGCGCAGGGAATTATGCGATTCAAGTGGTTGATGAAAACAATTGTGAAACTACTGTTGATTTTCAAATTGATGAGCCGACAGAATTGAATATTGTTTTGGTAAATATCAATCAAGCTTCTTGTTCAGGTCAAGAAGGAGCAATTGAAGTGAGTGCAAATGGAGGAGTAGGAGACTATGAATTTTCAGTTGGTGGAACGACCAATACAACTGGAGTTTTTAATGGTTTTTCTGGCGGAATTTATATTGTG
>JBGCFD010000134.1:0-47026 GCA_045106765.1 Saprospiraceae bacterium
CCTTAAAAAAAAACATATTGAGCGAAATTATTTTGACCGTAGATGGCGTTGATTTGGTAGAATTATATGGAGAAAAAAATTCCAAACTCAACCTTTTAAGAAAAGCTTACCCTGACGTAACAATTACTTCTCGAGGAAATAGTCTAAAACTTGCTGGTGAAAAAAAAGACACCCAAAATGCGAAAAGCAAATTGGAACAGATGGTTCGTATGCTCAGAGATCACAAAGAATTGAGCACACAAACTGTCGAAGATTTGATGGCAGGTGGACGACCTTTTGAAAGTAAATTAGGAACGGGTCAATCCAATACAACAATCGTACATGGTCGAGCCGGCAAAGTCATCAAAGCTAAAACTCGTAATCAAAGAACTTTTGTAGAGTCTTCTGAAAGTAATGACATTGTCTTTGCTCTCGGTCCAGCAGGAACTGGGAAAACATACATGGCAGTTGCTTTGGCTGTTCGAGCATTACGAAATCGTATTGTTAAAAAAATCATTTTGACTCGACCTGCGGTGGAAGCAGGAGAGAGTTTAGGTTTCTTGCCAGGTGATTTGAAAGACAAAGTTGATCCATATTTAAGACCACTTTATGACGCATTGGATGATATGATTCCTGCGGAGAAATTGGCTAAGTTTATGGCTGACCGAACTATTGAAGTAGCTCCTTTAGCATTTATGAGAGGTCGAACATTGGATAATGCTTTTATCATTTTGGATGAAGCACAAAATACAACTCCAATGCAATTGAAAATGTTTTTGACTCGAATTGGTCCTTCAGCCAAAGCGATTATCAATGGAGATTTATCTCAAATTGATTTGCCTCGAAATCAAGTTTCGGGACTTTATCAAGCCTTGGATATTTTAACTGATTTGGATGGAATTGGTTTAGTCAAATTAGATGAAGAAGATGTCGTACGTCACCGATTGGTAAAATCAATCATCAAAGCTTACAACAAATCTGATGAAGAAAATCAAAAACGTTGGGAAGAAAAACGTCGTCAAAAAAGAGAAGAAAGAGAGCAACGAGAAGCTCGAGGAAAAGATCATGGCGCACTTCCAAGAAATGATTTTTCAGAATAATAATTCCTTACTCACAAAGATTTTTTAGAATAAAAAAACCGTAGTTTCGCACTACGGTTTTTTTATTCTATCTAGCCAACCAAATTTATCCACAATTATTTTTCATTTTTAATCATTCATTCCAATGGCTTATTTAATTTCCAAATCTGACAAAATCATCAAAGGAGAAATCACTTTGAATGGTTCAAAAAGTATTAGCAATCGTGCATTAATTCTTCGAGCATTAAGTGGTCAGAATTTTTCCATCAATAGAATTTCTACTTCAAAAGATACTATCACATTGGAGAAATTATTAGGAGAATTTGCTAGTCAAAAAGAAGGAGAAAAAGTAGAATTAAATACTGGACACGCTGGTACGACTTTCCGTTTTTTGACTGGATATTTAGCTGCGCAAAAAGGGACTCAAATTCTAACAGGTTCCGATCGAATGAAACAACGACCAATTGGAATCTTGGTAGAAGCACTTCGTGAGTTAGGTGCTGATATTAAATATTTGGAAAATGAAGGCTATCCTCCTTTGCAAATCGGAGAGCAAAAAAAAGATTCCCATAACAATACACTTACAATTTCTGCGAATACGAGTAGTCAATATATTTCTTCCCTTTTAATGCTCGCTCCTACTCTTCCAAATGGTTTGGAATTAACTTTAGATGGAAAAATAGTTTCGGTTCCATACATTCAAATGACTCTAAAATTGATGGAAGGATTTGGTATTCAACACAAATGGGAAAGCAATACAATTTCTATCGCTCCTCAAAAATATGATGGAAAAGATTTTATTGTTGAAGCAGATTGGTCAGCAGCATCTTACCATTTTTCATTAGCTATTTTAGCCAATGAAGTAGATTTACAATTAAACGGTTTATTTGAAAAAAGTACACAGGGTGATGCTGCGATTGTAAAAATAGCTAAACAATTTGGTATCATTTCTACTTTTAATAAAAATGGAATTCATTTAAAAAAATCAGGAAATGAGTCTACTAAAATGTTTGAATATGATTTCTTAGAATGTCCTGATATTGCTCAAACCTTGGCGGTGATTTGTGGTGGACTGGGGACGACTGGACTTTTTACAGGCTTAGATACCTTGAGTATTAAAGAAACAGATCGAATTGCTGCCCTACAAAATGAATTGCAAAAGGTACAAGTTTTCTTTTCAAAATTACCTCCTAAGTTTTCGAAAAAATCAGATAAGATTTTTCACATGGCAGAAGGAAAAGCTGTTCTTGACAATCCAACTTTCGAAACTTACGAAGATCATCGCATGGCAATGGCATTTGCTCCTTTGGCTTTGTTGGGGAAAATAAAAATTGAAAAACCAATGGTGGTTGTGAAATCCTATCCTGATTTTTATAGGGATTTGGAGCAATTGGGTTTTGAGATAGAAACACTTGAAAGTTAAAAATTAAGAATTAGCCCAATTTCGAAATTGATCTGTTCAAATTTGTTTACTTTAGAAAATAAAAAACAGTAGTTTTTAGTAACGATATTGTAATATATTTTTTCAGCAATAGTAGCTTTTTCATTTTGAGTAGAATTTTTTTGGCACAAAAATAAACTCACATAGCACAAATATATTTTATAAAACTCATCACTCAAGAGGTCTTTTAAAAATTAAAACAATAGACATGGTTGTTCCTCCACCTTTATTATCTATCGACGTAACTAATTCCCAACCTTCCTTACCAAGCACATTCATCTCTTCCACCAATTTCTCGTCTTCTAATTTTTGACTAAATGCAGCTCTTTTAGGATTCATCTTAATCGTTTTGTATTCAAACCTTTGCATTAGATTTATTTTTAGATTTTTAGAAATGAGAATATTAAAAATAACATCGAATATAAAATTTATTTCTTACTTCGCTCGGCTAGCCCATTTCGAATCTTTTACTCGAAACCGCCAATCCCACAAAGCACATTCTTCTGCATAACCAACTCCTACCCTTGGGCTAGCAATGATATTTTCTTCTGAAATAATCTCCCCCCGATTTTCTATCCAAATTGGACTATTTTCCTCTGTTAAATCTATTCCATTCTGTAGGGTAGAAATACCTAGAGCTTTGGTCAAAATTCCTGGCCCAGCGGTAAGATTATATTTTAACTTTGCAAAATTTCGTCTTTGTAACATTACATCTACATTTTCGACTGGTTCAATTCCTCGGATTAGAATAGCGTGAGCAATTCCTTTTGGAGCAGTTACAACATTAAATAAATGATGAATTCCATAACATAAATAAATATAAGAAGTTCCTCCTTTCTCAAACATGGTCTTTGTTCGATTAGTCAATTTATTTCCATAGGCGTGGCAAGCCTTATCATCAAGGGCTCGGTAAGCTTCCGTTTCCACGATTTTTCCAACAGTAATTTTTTGATCAAAATTAGTGACAAGATGTTTCCCTAAAAGGTCTTTACTGATTTGGACAACATCTTCTCGAAGGTAGAATGATTGAGGGAGTTTCATAATGGAAAGAATTATCCGTGGTACGGTTTCAAACCGTACCACGGATTTACATTTATCTTCTGCTATAATTAGGTGCTTCTTTTGTAATCACCACATTATGTGGATGACTTTCGTGAACACCTGCAGCAGTTATTTTTACAAAACTAGAAGTCTGCATTTCTTTAATTGTGTTGGATCCACAGTATCCCATCCCTGCTCGAAGTCCTCCGATATATTGAACCATCACTTCTGCCAGCGAACCTTTGAAAGGCACTCGACCTTCGATTCCTTCTGGAACTAATTTTTTAATATCATCTTCGACATCTTGGAAGTAACGATCTTTTGAACCTAATTCCATGGCTCCCAAAGATCCCATTCCTCGATATACTTTGAATTTCCTACCATCAAAAATGATTGTTTCGCCTGGAGCTTCTTCCACTCCTGCAAAAAGAGAACCTGCCATAATTGTATCTGCTCCTGCTGCAACTGCTTTGGCGATATCTCCGGTGAATCGAATTCCTCCATCTCCTATAATCGGTACGCCTGTATGTTTAATTGCCGAAGCTGCATTGTAAATTGCTGAAAGCTGCGGAACTCCAACACCTGCAACAATTCGAGTCGTACAAATACTTCCTGGTCCAACTCCTACTTTTACGCCATCCACACCTGCTTCCACTAGTGCTAAGGCTCCTGCACCAGTTGCTACATTTCCACCTATTACTTGTAAATCCGGGTATTTTTCTTTGACTAATTTAATCGCATCTAAAACACCTCTTGAATGACCATGAGCAGTATCCACAATAATTACATCCACACTAACATTAACAAGTGCATCTACCCTTTCCATAATATCATGAGTTACTCCAACTGCTGCTCCAACTACTAATCGACCGTAATTATCTTTACATGAATTTGGATAATCTTCCACCTTCATTATATCTTTATATGTAATCAATCCTGCTAATTTTCCAAAATCATCGACAACAGGTAATTTCTCAATTTTATGTTTTTGTAAAATTTGAGTCGCTTGTTTGAGATCAGTTCCGATTGGAGCAACAATTAAATTTTCGGAAGTCATCAAATCCTTGACTGGTCGATTCACTCTAGTTTCAAAACGCAAATCTCGATTCGTCAAAATTCCAGTTAAAATATTGTTGCTATCAACAATTGGGATTCCACCAATTTTGTATTTTTTCATCAATGCCAAAGCATCTCCAATTTTAGCATCTGCGCCCAAAGTAACTGGATCGATGATCATTCCACTTTCTGATCGTTTCACGCTTCGAACTTGTTCCGCTTGTGCTTCAATAGACATATTTTTATGAATCATTCCGATTCCTCCCTGACGTGCAATAGCGATTGCCAACTTATTGTCGGTCACAGTATCCATGGCAGCAGAAACTATTGGAATATTTAATCGAAGATCACGAGTGAGCTGTGTTGAAATATCAACTTCTCGAGGTAAAACTTCTGAATAACGGGGAACGAGCAGAACATCATCGAAGGTGAGAGACTCTTCTGTAAATTTATCCTGATAAGATTGTATCGTCTGATTGACTGTTTTTTGTATTTCCATGCGCAAAGTTAGAATTTTTTTAAAAAAAAGAAATTATGAACAAGGATTTATCCAAAAATGTTTTGATGATTAATAGGTTTTTGAGTTATTTTGTAAAAAACAAAAAACATGCTTAGCGTACATTCTGATATTCATTTTATGAAACAAGCCATTTTGGAGGCAAACAAAGCTTTTGAAAAAGGGGAAATACCGGTGGGTGCTGTAGTAGTTTGTGAAAATCAAATTATTGCTCGGGCACACAATCAAACTCAATTACTAAATGATGTAACTGCTCATGCAGAAATGCTCGCAATTACCGCAGCAGCTGATCATTTAGGAAATAAGTATTTGCATGACTGTACCTTATATGTGACGTTAGAACCTTGTCCTATGTGTGCAGGTGCGGCGGGTTGGGCACAATTTGGGAAAATTGTCTATGGCGCAAGTGACGATAAAAATGGTTTTATGATCTATGGAAAAAGGATGTTACATCCAAAGACGAAAGTTGAATTTGGAATTTCTCACCAAGATTGTGCAAAATTGATGACTTCTTTTTTTGAGAAAAAAAGAAGTTGATAAAAAATTAAAGTCTAGTTAAAAACAAAAGTCCTCTTGAAAATTCAAGAGGACTTTTGTTTTTAACTGAAGATTATTTTATAGTATCTTTTAGAAAACAGGGTTATAAATCCCTCCTCAGTCCAATCATCACACCCGTAGACAAGTATTTTTGATTTAAAATATAATTATCTAATGCAAATGATTTCGGGTAGAAACGAGCATGTGGTTCAACAATTAGTTGAATTTTCTTATCAGCATTAAATGAGCTAGTCAAATCAAAATTAAATCCTAATCCCATGAAAATACTTAACCCTATATTATTTTTAAATATATCATAATCATCAGGATGCCCTTCTGTAAAATAAACCACTCGATCTTCAATTGGAGAAAAGAAAGCACCACTCTGTTTTGATATTAAATTCATATAAACTCCTCCATTTACATTCAAGTCAAATTTTTTCATCGGAACTTCGTAACCAAAAACAACTGGAACATCAATCATTTTGTATTTGTTTCTTATATTCACCTCTCGAGTTCCTTCAGTTATTCCAATCACATTTCCATCGGCATCAAGCGTAGTTACAATCTCAGTATATTGAGTTTCTAAAAGTTCATTGATCTGAGTGTAAACTAATCCTGTTCGAAGTGCCCATCCAAACTCTGTCAAAAAATTAACTCTTACTCCCGTGTTAAAAGAGTAATAAGGTTTTTCCGTATCCGTTCTCAATTGAGCATGCTCTTTAAAATCTTCTGATTTATATTCCAACATTTGATTAGCATAATCAGGTGAGAAAAATGCATCAACAGAGGTGGTAAATTTAACTCTAGAACCATCTGGTTTTAATCCACAGGTTGGTTCTATTGCTAATCGATATGGAGCAGAATGTGAAACAGAACTATTTGCCAATTGAGTTAGATTTGGCAAATTGTAAACTTCCTTTGTCACTTTTGTAGTTGTAATTTTTTTGTTTTCAATTGCCGCAATTGGTTTTTCTCCCAAAGTTGCATTTGTTTCGCTTGCACTAGTTTGTTCATTTGGAAGATTAATAATAGATGAATTTGAGGAAGTGTTTGTTTTTGATTTTGATTTTGACGTCCCACCTTTTTGAGTTAGAATATTTTTAGGTGTAGTCGTTTCAAAAGAAGCATTTTCAATAGTAGAATTCTTAGTAGAATTTGAATTCATCTTAATTCCAATTCCAGTTTTCCCAACCTTATTTTTATCAACAGAAGAAACAGTTGAAATATTTAAATTAGAAATACTTGTTTCGATTTTTTCATTAACAAATTCATTTCTGGTTTCTATGGAATTATTTTCTTCAATTTTCGAGTTAGAAGTTTCTTCATTTACATTTGAAATACTTGTATGTTCGATTTTTTCTTTTTTACCAAAATTAGTTTTCTCATCATTACTATTTAAAGTAATTGACATTTCCGCCTCAGTTTTATTTAATGAATTACTATCTGAAGTCAAAAACCAAATTCCGCTCCCGCCAATAACTAATCCTAACAATGCCAAAAACCAAACTCTATTTCTCCAAGAATTTTTCTGTGGTGCAGGAGTAGAATTAAGATCAGCATCCAATGCTTCCGCAATCCCTGCAAATAAATGCATAGGCACTTCCATGGAATATTCATCCACTTTTTCCTTTATTATTCGATCTGTTTGTTGGTGCTTTTTCATGCTACTATTCTCATTATTTGAGTTATTTTAGATTGCAACATCTTCCTTGCTTTTACTAATTGAGAGCGAGAGGTACTTTCTTGTATTTCTAACTCTTTAGCAATTTCTCTATGACTATATCCTTCAATTACATATAAATTAAAAACGACTCGATATCCATTTGGTAATTCTTCTATTACTTTCAATAATTCTTCTTTGTATAATGATGCAATCACCTCTGGATCCATTGAACCTTCTTGGTAATCTTGTAATCCTATTTTTTCTTTTTTGAAACTACTCTTATTATAATTTTTCAAAGCAGTATTCACTACTATTCTACGCATCCATCCTTCAAAAGATCCCTTGCCTTCGAACTTTTCTAAGTTCTTAAATATTTTTATAAACGCATCCTGCAATACATCTTCCGCCTCCATTCGATGGCGAGTGTATCGTACACATACCGCCAACAACTTACCTGAGTATTGTTGGAACAATGCCATTTGACATTGTCGATCTCCGCGGATGCATCCAGTTATGAGTTCTTTTTGATCCAAGTGTGAATATTTTAGCCTACCGTTTTCACGGCAAAGTGTTTGTTTAATGCAATCTAAAACAGGAATCTGGGTGAGATTTTTCTAATCTAAAAAAAGATAATTAAATAGCTTTCTTAAAATTAAGAAAAAAAACTTAAAACCCAAGGTTCTAATTTTGATTTTATTTGATTAAAAATAGGCTAAACTAAAAAACACGTAAGTCAGGATCTGCTTAAGATTCGACTTACGCATTTTAAAATTGGGACGGTAATCAGGGTATAATCCATCGCTAAATGAATTATATTTTTTACCAGTTTTTTGAATCTTTGATTAGAAGTCATTCTGAAAATTGCTGTTGTCAGAATTGGCGTTTTTGATGAATGATAAGTTAGAAGTAATAAAGGATGAGTCCTAAAACTCAAAATTATCACTCATATCTTATCACTAAAAAAAACTCTTCTCAAAGAATTCTTCAAATTGACAAAGAACTTTTTCTATACCCTGATTTTTTTTGTCCCGATTTTAATTTTTTCAAATTAAAAACATACACTAATTTCTCCCGTTTCAGTACTCGCAATTATTTCTAATTGTAATGGTTCACTCTGTTTTGAATTTTCCACATCGTAAGCCACTAACGTTGCTGAAGTTATATCACAGGTGTTAATGTCACCCTGAAAAATACCATCAGAAAAAGGAAAAAAATAGGTTTTAGTATTCACACTTAATATTATGTATCCAGTCTGGACTTTGTTGCCATCGCATTTTAATAGTGTCCCAGAAATATGGGAGAAATCACTACTATTATTAATTTTTACATTACTTATTTGAGAGTCAACATTCAACGCTCCAATCGTGGTACTGTAATCAATATCATTGCACTCGTCTAATACTTTGATCTTTGAACTCAAATCTTGAGGAACATTTACATTGAATCTTCCAGCCTCATCTGCATAGCCAAATCCCAAGACCCCTCCATTTTCGATCTCAATACTAAAAGGCATACTGCTTAAAATTTCGTTATTTTGATTTTCTAACACTCCTTTTACAGAAATAAAATCATGAGGAATCGCAATATTCCAAAAACCAGTTTTTCCAACTTCCGCCACGTAATTTCCATTTTGCAAAGAAGCTATTCCTTCCTCTCTCCAAGTATCTTCTCCTAAATCAAAGTACCAAAGACCAAGTGTCGAAGGTGCTTGTGCTCCCACTCCATTTGAAATTGGAAATTGGATCGTTACTTTTTTGCCTGGAACAATACTTAGTTTTTGATTATTTGCATCACTCCAATCGAAGAGAAAAATTCCAAAAGATTCTAATAATTTTTCTTCACTCGAAGTTGTTTTCCCTTTTAAGTCGGTCGGCATTTTTTGCAAACCTTCTAAATATTCAGGATTTAAAGAATATGCTGAAACTTGTACTTCATCAGAAAATCCAGTTCCATCCTGACTCAAAACTGCATCAATTGGGATATCTAAAATTGCTCCATCTGGCAAGTCTATTTCTCCACCAGTTGAACCATCAAAACTAGCCACAACTGTTTTTTCTAATAACCGAATTTTGAGAGGAGCATTGCTTTGCTTGGTTGGAAAAACTGCTCGTCCTCCTTCAAAGAACCCATCCTTATTCACATTCAGAACTGTTCGCTTAGAATCAACTTGAACATTTTTAAAGTAGAAAAAACCATTCAAATCACTTGTTCGATTCAGTTGATCTAAAGTAATATTGGCACCTTCCACCGGTTGGTTCATTGCATCCAAAATTTGTCCCGAAATACTTGTGGTGACCAATCCTTCTGAGAAAATTGGATTAGGCGTAAAAATATCTTTATCAGGATTGCAGGCAACCAATAAACAACTGAATAATCCTATGTAAAAAAATCGTTTCATATTAAGTTTAAAATTTTTCTAAGAAGTACAGAGAATTGAGTCAATTTTCAACAAATCACTCAAATCTCACATACCCTTCTTAGTTTTCTGTAACTTCCCTTTTTCGCAGGGATGAGAGAGATTACTTTGACAAGACCTATTAATGCAAAAAAATGCTGCCTCAGAAAAGAGTATTTCTTCATTTTTTTTTGTTTTTTTATTTTTGGGAAAAAATAAATTTCTAAAAATTTGTAAATCATCCTGCTTCACCTTTCTATCTAACTGATAATCAACCTTTTACATTTTAATGTCGTTTTTATGAAAAACTACTTTTTATATCTCCTTCTTGTCTTTTTTTTATTTTTTTCATGTAAAAAAGATGATAACTCAGACTTGAAAAATACGCTTCAGTCCGTCATTGAGGGACAAACTAACTTGACTCCTTTTGATGAATTAGTGGCTTGTGCGGCAGGTGGTCAAGAAGGGTTTTTGGATGATGAGAATTTTCCTTTGAGTGTTTTCTTTTATCCAGAATTAAATGCTGCTGATTTTAAATACTATGAAACTGAAAATAGTGATGATGATCCTAATGATCTAAGTTTATTCTTGGAAAAAGATGCTACTCATGAACCTTTATTCAATGGTTTTTTACGACGCTTTTTTTTACCAAAACCTGAAAAAGATGTATGGTCGATAGTTTCATTTATTGCAAATGATACACTTTGGTATTGCAAACCTATTCGATTAAAATATTTTGAAAAACCAACTCAATATGCTCCTGAGTTATGTCAAATAGATTTAGGTAATTCTGTTGAACCTATTTTCAATTGGCAAGATGGAACGGCAAACGATAACTTTATTTATTTCCAAGTCATCAGCGATGAAAATGGCAATGCTCTTTCAGGCACTTACACTAATGATTTATTTTTCCAATATTATTATTTAGACAATGTGGTTTTTAATGTAACGAGACCCGGGCAAGTGCAACCTTTACAAATAGATTCAACTTATAATTTTACTTTGATGGGGGTGAGTAATGACAATTGGGTGAATTTAATTATAGATAAAAGTTTTGTAGCGCAGTAATTTTAATTTCAAAAAAAATAACATGAGCGATGCACAATCGAATGAAACAAGACAACTTTTACCAAAATTCTCCCGAGCAGAAGTAACTTCATTCATTGCTTTGGTCGTCAGTTTGGGTGCTTTATGTGTTTCAATTTATGAGGCCAACATTATGCGAGAGCAACAAATAATTATGCAATCCCAGCAAAAAACTTCTGTCTTCCCATATCTCGTTCAAGACTTGCGATACTCATTTGGAGAAGGTGGTGAGTTTATTTATGAAATAGAAAATAAAGGAATTGGTCCTGCTAAAATCAAATCTGCCACTTTGACTTTAAATAATAAATCGGTCAATTCTTTTTTGGAAATCAAAAATGAGTTAGATAAAATATTTCCACCCGAGGCGGATTATGGACTCTCGCTTTCTAGTCCCGATGGTTATTTTATTTCACCAAAAGAAAAAATCATTGCCATTAAAATCACCTATAAAAGATTTGAAAACAGCATGAATTTGATTCGAAATTTGAACTTTAAATATGACATTATCTATTGCTCTATTTTTAATGATTGTTGGGATATAAATACTGACAAAAAAGAAGATTAAGGCAAAACTTTAATCATGCTATATTAACCGATCTTGTTATTTTTTTCTCTTCAAGACTAAAACCCTTTGAAAATAAAGCATTTAGTTCTATCTTCATATCGAATTTTCCACTTCTGCGATCCCTCTCGAGACAATTTATTTGACTATGAACCAAACAAAAACGTTTGCACTTTTGGTGGTTCTAATGTGTTTAGGAAATCTAATTTTTGCTCAAAAACACATTGGAAACTTTGACCAACTCCTCGTGACTGGTACGCAAACTCCTGTGGAAAATTTCAATTCTTTTCTGTCTTCTCCTGAAATTGCTCGTGATGAAATTATTCAAAATCAATTTTATCGCCTCATTCAATTTTTTGAAATCCCAACTGAATTAGAAAAAAGAACCATCGAAAAAACGGGTATTCAACTTTTCGATTACCTGCCTCATCGAACTTATGTCGCATCTATTCCCGCGAATTTTTCTGAAGAAAAATTTCGAGATTTAAATATTAGAAGCATCACAAAATTAGAAGCGAATCAAAAAATTGCTTCCTCTGTTTTTTTTGATGAAAAAGTATTGTTACAATATTATCCGAACCTCTCTCCTCTTTTTATTCAGCAATTCTTGCAAAATAAAAACATTGAAATTCATGAATATTTTCATGAAGTCAATGCGGTCGTGATTTGCAATAATTCAGATTTGATAGCTATTGCTGATTTTCCAATTACATTTTTTATCTCACCTGCTGACTTGCAAAACTTTCCTGAATATACTCCTGGAAAAAACATTCATCGTTCGAATTCACTTACACCTCAAATTGCAGGTTACCCTCAATTTAATGGGGAAGGAATTAATGTTGCGATTGGAGATGATGGAATGATTGAGTCACATATTGATTTTAGAAACAGAACCCATCAAGATGATGTGCAAGGAGATTTCGAAGGAAATCATGGAGAAATGGTTGCTGGAATTTTAGCAGGAGCTGGAAATTTAGATCCTCGAATGGAAGGAACGGCGACCCATGCAGAGGTGCATATGTTTCATGAATTTGATGCGGTCAAAAGAGCAACAACACTCTATAATAATCGAGATATTTTAATCACTTCGACTTCATATAGCGATGGTTGTAATCGAGGTTATACTTATTTAGCACAGTTAGCAGATCATCAAGTTAAAAATAATGCTTCGCTAATGCATGTTTTTTCCGCAGGGAATACTGGCAATGAAGATTGCGGTTATGGTGCTGGGGAAGGTTGGGGAAATATTACTGGTGGAGTAAAAATGGGCAAGAATGTTTTGACCGTTGCCAATGTTGATGATAAAGATAAATTATCCTCCACAAGTAGCCGCGGACCAGCCAATGATGGAAGAATCAAACCAGATATTTCTGCTAATGGAGATACTCAATTTTCGACTCAACCTAATAATACTTATGCTACCGCAAATGGAAGTTCCGCAGCCGCGCCTGGAGTCGCAGGAGTGCTCGCTCAACTCTACGATGCCTTTGAGGACGAACATCCTAATATATTTCCAAACTCAGCATTGATTAAATCTATCGTTTTAAATACAGCAGATGATTTGGGAAATCCAGGCCCAGATTTCTCTTATGGTTTTGGAAGAGTAAATGCGAGACGAGCGTTAAACCTTTTACAAAATAATCAATATTTTGAAGGAGGAATGGGGCATTCAAATACTCATTCTTATTTCGTTTCAATTCCAGAAGGGACGCAACAATTGCGAGTGATGTTGTATTGGAATGACTTTGAAGGTTCGACAATTAGTTCTCCTTCATTAGTGAACGATTTGGATTTGAGAGTTGAGAATAATACTAACGAAAGTTATTTGCCTTGGATCTTAAATAGCTCGCCTGATTCTAATCTATTAAATTTACCTGCTGTTCGAGGTGTCGACAATTTGAATAATGTGGAGCAAGTAACGATTGATTTACCTGAAAGTGGATTGTATTCTTTCTTTGTAGAAGGTTCAATGATTTCGCAAGGGACGCAGCCTTATTTTTTGGTTTATGAATTTGTTCAAAATGATATTACCTTAACTTATCCACTTGGAGGCGAAAAATTAGTTGCAGGAGAAACTGAAAAAATCCATTGGGACGCATTTGGTAATTTTGGGAATTTCGAAATCGAAGTAAGTTATAACAATGGTCTTACGTGGAACTTAATTGATTTAGTTAGTGGTGAAAAAAGAAGTACCCTTTGGCAAGTACCGACGGTAGCTTGCAATCAAGCTAAAATTAGAATCAAAAGAGATAACGAAGAAAGTCTTTGTCTTGCCTCTTTTTCCATTTATGGCGTTCCTCAAAATGTACACATTGCAGAAGTTTGTCCCGACATGGTTCGAATAGAATGGGAGCCTGTCGCAAATGCCAACACTTATCGAATTTATAAACTAGGAGAAAAATTCATGGAATTTTTCTCTTCGACAGAAATGCCCTTTTTCGAAATTCCGATTGATGACCCTACCGAAGAAAATTGGTATGCAGTTGCTGCTATTGGAGAAAATGGATTGGAAGGAAGACGATCTTTGGCGATTAGTGATGGAACCGACTTATTGAATTGTGATTTGGGAACTGACATAAGCATTGTCAATATTGCTAACCCATCTAACTCAGTTATGCAGAGTTGTTTTCAAAGTCCAATGACAGTAAGTGTCAATATTACTAACTCAGGAAATACTCTGCAATCGAATATTCCAATTTTTTATCAGTTTGATAATTTGCCAGTTATTGCTGAGATGTACGATAGTTCGATTCCTCCAGGAGTCACGATCAATTATATTTTTAATCAAAAGATTCCAGCAGCAACGATTGGCGATCATCAATTAAAAGTGTGGACTGCACTACTGAACGACCAAGCCATTTTTAATGATTCTATGACTTTTGAATTAAAAGTTGTTCCGAGTACTTCATCGACTGTTCCCTATTTTCAAAATTTCGACAATCTACAAAATTGCGATCCAGAAGCGGTTTGTGATGCACCTTGTATTTTAGGATCAGGATGGTATAATGATCCAAATCATGTAAGTGACGACACAGACTGGTTGATTCATCAAGGTTCCACGCCGACGGCGGGAACTGGTCCAGACTTTGATCAAAATACCAATACTATTAATGGTAAATACCTTTATCTCGAAGGCTCACGAGGTTGTACGGATCAAAGTGCTTATTTATTGAGCCCTTGTTTTTATCTTTCCAATGTAACTCAACCTGTTTTTAGTTTTTGGTATCACATGAAAGGTACCAATACGGGAAGATTACATATTGATGTTTTTGACGGATCAAATTGGTTTTATAACATTACTCCTACGTTTTCAGGAGAGCAAGGGGATGATTGGCAAGAAACAGAAATCGACTTGTCTGCTTTTTCCAATAAAATAATTAACATCAGATTTAGAGGAGTAACTGGAGATGATTTTTTGACAGATATTGCCATTGATAATATTGCATTATTTGATGCGCAGTCCTCTCCTTACCCTAATTTTAAGGCCGATAAATTATTCACTTGTCCTCAACAAAAAGTTCAACTCATTGATAATTCTATAAATGTCCCAACCATGTGGAATTGGAATTTTTCTCCAAACACCGTTACTTATGTCGATGGAACTTCTGCTTCGAGTACTAATCCAATTGTAGTTTTTAATGAAGAAGGAACTTATAATATTACTTTGATTGTCACTAACAATTATGGATTTACCCAAATTACTAAAAGTGAATATATTGAAATTTCAAAAGGAGAATCAACTCCCTTTGGGGATAACTTCGATAGTGGTATTTTAGATTTAGAAAAATGGACTACTCAAAATAATGACAATGATGCTTCTTGGGAAAATACTCTAACTATCGGTAGGGATGGAAAATTAACAGAAGCAATTTTTATGAATAACCACAGTTATAATGCTCTTGGCGAAAAAGACGAATTGCATTCTGTGGTAATTGATTTAACGGAAGCACAAGAACCATTTTTAAGATTCGATTGGTCCTACGCTCAGTTCAATAGTAATTTTGCAGATGGACTTGAAGTAATTCTATCGACTGATTGCGGAGAACATTTTGAAGAAGTTATTTTTGAAAAAGATGGCGAAGAATTAGCCACCGTTCCTGATCAAATTTCTGCTTGGTTCCCGCAAGAAAGTTATCATTGGAAAACAGCAAAAATTGACTTAAGTGATTATGTCGGTAGTTCTGTAGCAATTCGTTTTGTGAATATAAATGGTTTTGGAAATAATTTATTTTTAGATAATTTTTTAGTTTACGAGCGCGAGTCTTTCCCAGATGCTTCTCTTGTCTTTTATCCTCATCAAACTAGTAATACTTTTTGTGTGGGTGAGGAAGCAATCACTTTCTTGACTAATTCAAATGCAGAGAATGAGTTCTTTTGGAATTTTGGAGCAGCGGCGAATCCTTCCACAAGTGATGAATATGGACCGCATGTAGTTACTTTTACTGAAACTGGAACTTACCATGTTTCTCTTCGAGTACTCAATGGTTTAGGATACGATATGGTTGAAACTGAAATCCATATCATCGATGATCCTGTCGCAGACTTTGATTATTCGATCACTAACAACTTAGCCAAATTTACGAATCACTCTCTTTTTGGGGATACTTATTTTTGGGAATTTGGTGATGGTACTACTAGTTCACTCCCTAATCCTTCTCACCAATATCAACCTGGTGATGCTTACATAGCTAAACTTACTGCCAGTAATATTTGTGGAAAAAATGCCGCTCAACAAACTTTGATTATCTTGACCAATACGGATGATTTAAAAAGTAATTTCTTTATCAATGCTTACCCTAATCCTTCGAATGAATTTATTTTATTCGAAATGCCTGCCTTAAATCACTCGTCAGTTCCTCTCGAAATTATTGATACTCGAGGAACTATAATTTCTAATTTTAAAATACAGGAAGTGAATGGACTATTTACTCAACGGCTAAACATTTCAGATTTGGCACAAGGAATGTATTTTGCAAGAGTACAAATTGAAGGGCAGTTTTTTGTAAAGCGATTTGTGAAAGCTTTATAAAAAATCTTCTCTAACAATGTACCATATAAACATATAGTATTAAAAAATAAAACTTAATATATGCTTTCTATATGCTTACCCGATAAAAGAAAGAAGGCCTCGCAAAATACAAGACCTTCCTCTAAAACGAAACAAAGCTAGTTCTTCAATGAGTGGTGTTATAACAAAAAATTAAAATTTAAAAGTTCCATTTTCAGATTCACTCAAGGGTAGTTTACTCATTGTCAAACTGGTAAAGTTTCAATTCATCTATTATGTTAATCAATTTTTCTGCGTAGCGTCTATCGGTAGCGTAGCCTGCTTTTTTCAATCCTCTTGCCCAACCTTTATAATCTTCACTTCCTAATTTTTTCAAATGTCGGTAGCGTTTCCCCATCAAAAGTTTACTGTGTGCTCGATAACTTTCCCAAGAGGATTTATATTTTCGGAAAAAATCTTTATGTGAGTCATCTGTAAAATTGGCGCAATGTCCTTTACCACATTTTTTAGAAAAACATTTCATTCCAAAATGATTGTTGTTCTGTTTTGCCAACCGACTATCACCTGCATTGGTTTCAATTAAACCTTGAGCAAGTGTGATACTTGCAGGTATTCCATATTTTCTCATTTCCTTTTGCGCCACTTCTACAAATCGGTTAACGTAAGCTTCTTGTTTTTTCCTTTTGGAAGTTTTACTCTTGTTGGATTCATTTTTTCCAAAAGAATAAGTCATGTTTGAATAAGTATTGGCAAGATTACTGTCTTTGGTTTTTCGAGAAGAAGATTTGATCTTCTCTTTTTTTCTTTTTGGAGTACTCTCTAGTGCAATAGATTCTTCGTCTACTTGTGAGTAGGAAGTATTCATTGCAGTTGGAGTTGGAGAAGATTCGCTAAGTGGTAATGCAGAGGCTTGATAAGCAGTTGGAGTCGTTCCATTTAAGTTTAACTGCAAGTTTAAATCTTTATGCACTAATACGTAAGCAACTAAAACTAGTGCAAACATTTTAATCCAATTACGTTTTGCCCATTCTGAAGTTTGTGTAAATACCTGCTGCTTGTCGAAAGTGAGGGGAATAAATCTTTGAAGCATCGTGTTTCTTTTTTTGATTAAGTAATCCAATGTTTAAAAAGTATGTTTAATTTTTACCTCATCTTCCGTTTCTAATTTTAGGAAGAAGGGAGCAAATTCATAGTGTAATGAATCTAATTTTAATTCACCTTAGTGGCTCCCTTTTCCTAAAAAATTTATAAAACCGAGGACATGGTATGTTGTTCTTTCTAGCTGAAACAAATTTACAACAATTTGTTTCAAATAAGCAAATTTTATTTAAACAATTTGTTTATTTAGTTTTCGCAAACTTACCCTCCTTTTCTAACTATCTAATTATCAATACTTTATAACATCATCTTTTTAAAAAAAAATCAACCATTCTCATCTTTTTTATTTAAGCTCATATTGATTTTTTTCTCACATTAAATAATAAAATATGTAGCCCAGCTAACATTATTGATCTTCCATATTCCATTTTGACATATTTATCTTATTTTAGATTAGTGCAATTTTTTAAATAATAGCACTCGTATTTTTTCTAGCAAAACAAAACAAAAAATGAAAGCTCAATTAACAACTTACCTGTTGGCATTTTTCCTTCCTATATTTACATTTGCCCAATATGAATTTTATCAATATTTTGACGGAGCTGACACCAATGATGTCGCCGTCATCAATATCGATCTTGATACTTCAAGTTTTAATATTTGGCAAATAGGACCACCTCAAAAAATCATTTTTGATAGTGCTGCAACTGCCCCAAATGTAATCGTCACAGATACGATTAATTACTATCCAAGTAATAATTTTTCTTCCTTTCAATACACCATAAAACCCTGGGAGACCTGGGGAATATTAGCAATCCAATGGAAACAAAAAATCGATATGGATTTTGGAAAAGATGGTGGAATGATTGAATTTTCAGTTGATGGCGGAAGTACTTGGCAAAGCGCATTTAACAATCCTTATATTTATAATTTCTATGGTTATAATGAAACCAATGTGGATACTATAGCTACAGGAGAAGAAGTTTTTACTGGAGTCGATAGTACTTGGAAAGACATTTGGCTTTGTTATGATATGACTTGGTTGAATTGGAATGATAGTATTATGGTAAAACACACCCTAGTTAGTGATTCGATTGATAACGATAACGAAGGATGGATGATGGATAACCTACTCGTTCACATTACCATTATACATACCGTAAACGAAGTAGAACAAGATGAATATTTGATCGTAGCTCCTAACCCAACTTCAGGGCGAGTCGAAATTTCAGCAAAAAAAATAAATGAATATCACATCATCGAAAAAATGGAACTCCATGATTCCAATGGACAACTTCTTGAGGAATGGGAAATGATTCCAACCAAGTTTTTTATTGATATTGGTAACTATCCAAATGGGCTTTATTATTTAAGTATTCAAACCAATAAAGAACGACAGGTCGCTAAAATAATGCTTCAAAAATAGATTGGAAATGATTCCTAATTCTAAGATATTTTTATTGGCTATTTTTATTTTCTCTGTCCTATTTTTAGGTTTTGAAAGAAAAACTGCCCCGACACTTTATCAATATCCAGATTTATTTCATTTTCCTAAAATGATTCCAACTAATAATCCTCCAACTATTGAAGGTGTGGAACTTGGAAGATACCTTTTTTATGATCCTATTTTAAGTAAGGACAGTACCTTTTCATGTGCGAGTTGTCATAAGCAAGCGTATGCTTTTTCAGATGCTCCTCAAACATTTAGCACGGGCATAAATGGTAATTTGGGGAAAAGGAATACGATGCCTTTATTTAATCTGCAATGGTATGCTAATTTTTTTTGGGATGGAAAAGCAAATACCTTGGAAGAACAAGTACTTCATCCGGTCAGGTCTCATGATGAAATGGATTTGAATTGGGAGCAAGCTACTTATCGCATTAATAATAGTAATTTTTATACCCCAAAATTCCAGGCTGCATTTGGAAATCAAAAAATAGATAGTATTACTATTTCAAAAGCAATTGCTCAATTTGAGCGAACTCTTATTTCACATAATTCAAAATATGATCAAGTTATCAGAGGAGAAGCCTATTTTACACCTCAAGAGTATGAAGGATTTAATTTGATCAATGACCAAACTAAAGGCAATTGTTTGCATTGTCATACGACGGATGCAAATGCTTTAGGAACTACTGCAGGATTTAGCAATAATGGATTAGATAACTTCACTACTCCGAGCGAATTCATAGATAAAGGAAAAGGAAATATTTCTAATCAACTTTCAGATATTGGACGATTTAAAATTCCTTCTCTAAGGAATGTCGGCATCACGTTTCCATATATGCATGATGGCCGATTTAAAACTTTAGAGGAGGTTTTAGATTTTTATACTCATGGCATTAATTATAGTTATAACATAGATCCTAAAATGGAAAATAGTTACCAAGTTGGATTAAATTTGACAGCGCTTGAAAAAGAAAATATCGTCCTCTTTTTACATACCTTAACTGACTCTGTTTTTTTAACTAATCCCAATTTTAGTAATCCATTCCTACTCAATAATAAGTAACGAAATAAACTACCTCACTATCTAATTCTAACTTTTCTTCCCTCTTATTTTTTTCAAATTAAATTTTTGCACCATACTTTAAGAAAATCTTATATAAAATTAAGAGTGCCTTAACGGTATTTTCCTTTAAAAGACTGCAATATTGTTTTATACAAAGGGCGTTAAATCTACTACCCTATATTTTTGAATTAAAAACTACTTACGAATATGAATGCACCAGCTTACGCTTACCAAGAAGAGGAAGAGAAAAAGAATAAGAAAAGAGGTTTGTTAATCGCTTTTTATTTTCATGTGGTGTTAATCGTTTTAGGTTTGTTACCATTTATGGGAAGTATGATGAGTCCTGATAATTTGCCGAAGGAAGAGATGAATTTTATCACAGTAGATTTTTCTCAACAAGAAAGTTCTTCTAGTGTGAAGAGTCCAAAGAAAAAAGCAAAAAAAGTAGAAAAGCGAAAAAAGAAAGTAGAGAAGCCTGTCAAAAAAGAAGTACCAAAAGTAAAGCCTGCTCCTGCTAAAAAAATATTAACGACTCCTGAACCTGAGCCAGCTTTGGAAACGCCAAAAGAAACAACTGAAGTAGCAGAAGAACCTGTAGTGGATGAACCAATTATCGAAGAAGCTCCTGCAGAGGTGGAAGAAGTAGAAAATCCTGGAAGTGGTGATGGCGAAGTGGAAGAAGCTGGAACGGCATCTGAAATTGGAAATGATACAGAAACTTCCAGTAGTGGAAATGCTGATAGCGGAACTGGTTTTGGAGAAAATGCTGGGTCTGGAATTTTTAATCGAAAAGTAACTTACCGAGCAGATGTGAAAAAGATCACTAGACTCTCTGGTACCATCGTAGTCGAATTATGTATCAATCAAAGAGGGCAAGTGGTATTTGCAAAACCAGATACAGATGCATCTACGATTAAAGATTTTGCAGTAATCAGAAAAGCGGTGAACTTGACTACTAAGTATAAATTTGCCAAAGACTACTCTGCTCCTAAAAAACAATGTGGTAAAATGACTTATGTTTTTGAAGGCGCAGGAAGGTAATCCAAAAGATAACTGAGCAACACACTTTTACAACTGACAAAAACCATGAACAAACTTAAGCGGCACTCGAAAATTCGAGTGCCGTTTTTTTATTTTATTGAATTACAATTTTCTTCTGAATTCTTTCTTTCGATGATTTATCTATAATATCTAAAATATAAATTCCTGTCTCAAACGAATTTACATCCAAGTTTAATTCTTTGGTAAATTCGCTAGTCAAAACTTGCTGACCAAATGTATTATAAATAAGGATTTCAAATTCAACGTTTTGCTTATTTTGTATAAAAATAAAATCGTTAGCAGGGTTTGGAAAAATAGTAAAATTTTCAATTGGTGATTTACTATAAGCTATTGCTCCTTCATCCCAACCATTATTTTCATTTGGCAGTATTGCAATAAGTGCATCAAGATTATCTCCTAACCCTTTTGTCATACATCTTGCAAAATATATCTTATGTAAACATGCTGCTTCATAATTAATATCCTGACTTGATAAATCAGCGATTGGTTGATATTTAGATTTTGCTGCTATAAAATTATCCTGCGCCAAGTCTATAAACGCTAGCCTTGCCTGTTCATGAACTAAAACATTATCATTGTTACCGTTTATAAATTCACATTTTACTTTGGTTGGTACTGGAGTTTGTGGAGTTTGAGACATGATCCAATCACAATTACCTGGAATGGTTGTTACAAATTCTGAATCATCTATATTAACCGTTGTTCCACAGGCTGGAGAACCAAAAGCTAAATCTATTTTAAATGTTGATGTATTGGACCAAAAACTACCACCTCCCCAATAATTTCCTTTCATCAAAATAGTTGGATTATCATTTACAATTGTTGGTGCGGTATAACAAATATCAAACAAAGTAGTATTCCCATCGAATCTATTTGCCTTAGGAGGTGTTCCTCCATTATTTACAGCATGTTCTATTGCATCTATATTTAGAATAATATTTTCCCCTCTGACCCCTACATCATTATTGATAATATTTGCACATCCTTTATCTCCTACTGTCAATGCAAAATCAGGGAGGTTTGTATCTCCAAAATCAACTCCCACAACATTATCTGATACTATCACTCCATCTCTTAAAAACACATTAGATCCTTCGGATAATATCCCCGTAATACATTCTTTAATATAACCATTGCTTATGCTAGCAAACCCTACTTGATCTAAATCAATTCCTACAACAGAATAATTATAATTAGAAGGTGCCTCATCAATGGTATTCAAATCAAATACTGCATGATCTATATTAGATAATTCTACCGATGTTCCGTCAATATCTCGAAAGTCATTATGATATAAAACAATATCATCAAAATTTGTTGCAGAAATTCCAATATCATTTGTAGTGAAGGTACTTGTTCCTATCCAACCATTCTTAGCATCCAATTTAAATGTATGATTTAACTCTCTTGAGTTAACAAATTTTGCTACAAAAGATTCCAATCCCTCTGCTTCATTCCTACTACTCCATTAATTGTACTAGCTACTCCATTATATGCCATATCTACTCCAAATAAATCAATTGATTCAGCCGTCTGTGCAGCTTGGTTAGTTACCAATATTCTACTATTCTTTTCATACAAAATTTCGCCATATTTTAACTTTAATGAGTGTCCGTCAATTAGTGCCAAGGTAGCATCTTCATATAGTTGAATAAATCGTTTCCCTGTCGTAGCTAAATCTCTTTCTATTACAAAATCACTATCTACTCCTAAGTCAATTATATTTCCAGCCTCAAACGCAATATAGCCTCCTGCTTCATTTACTATTACATTATCAACTACGTCATCTTCGATATTAAATGTAAAATCAACACCGTCAGCTGTTCTCAGAGTTCCTCCTTTTTTTATAATAATTAAGGCATCTTCTCCCATCATTGTGATATCATTGCCTTTTAATTCAAGTATACCCGTATCTTCTATAACGATGCATGCACCATTCTTCATTATCACTTCTGCCCCTTCATCAATAATTAGTGTCGAATGTCTCTGTATTGTAAAATTAGACAGTTCTTCCATTAAAAGTTGAGCACCTGACTCTATTGTAAATATTGACGGTCTTATTGATTCATTAGTAATTGGATCTATAATTTTAGTATTTATAGTTTGACTCTTATCTAATGTCAATTTTTTAGAATTAGAAATAATTAAATCTGGTTGATTATCTTCTGTAATATTAGGTAAGTGAATATTTCCTGTCCATCTTAAATCATTAGTAATTTGAGTATAATCAAATTTTATATCTAAAGTCGCATTCCCATCTGAATCTATTTCTGTAATCTCTACACTTAATCCATTTAGATAAAATGGGTCAAACCTACGAACAAATTGGTTTATACTGAAGTTTATATAGTGAGCGGCATTAACGAGAGATGGATTAGTCTCTATATTAATAATATCTCCTTCTAAAAAAGATGAACTTTTAAAACCTACAGCACTAGCTCCGTATGCTCGATAAGGAATGGTTTCAATTCCATTGAATGACTCTCTTAAGATATCTTCATGTTGCCTTTCATTATTATTATCATAAAAGTGATTTTTTACCCAAGGAGAGTTGCCACTAATAGGATTAGGTAAAGTCCTATTAAATAAATTTAAAGGCCCGTTGTTATTTGATACTTGAGCTGCTGTCCCATCAAATTCAAAATCCCAATTGCCTGAGGCATTAAGGAATTTTAATCTGTTGTTCTTTTGATGAAGATCTGTCGTGCTGCTATATGAACCAGAAACTTCTTCTATATACATATAAACTCCAGTAGGTGTATTAGGTAATTGAAACCCATTGGGACCAAACTCTCTTCCTTGCCACATTCCATTATCTAAAACGTGATTTCCTGCATGGTTCTCGATCCACAAATATTGTCCCCCAGAATTAGGTATAAGGATTCTAATAGCATCTCCTGTAGTTACAAAATCTCCTAATGAAATTGTTTCATTTGTTATAGGTTCATCAGGTGTTATATAACCTTGAAACCATCTTTCAAAAGCATTATGCATCGGTTCAAAAAAATGAGGAAAAGCTGTTGCTCCTATCCCACCTGTCGCTTTATAATAGAATGCCCCTCTTGATGTCCCTCCTCCAGCATAATGAGGGCAACTAAAAACTGAATGTGCATATTCATGAAACATCGCAAGCCTTGGATCACTACCAACATCTGCAATTGTGTTTGCACTACCTACTGAGAACCCATTTATAATCGTATTAGAATTCATTCGATGAGCCACCCCTCCCCCTGAGCCATTCCAATCTTCCATACCGGACCGAGGTTCTGTTTGCCACCCACTAGTTGGAGCAGCTGTTTTGGCCTGTTTATACCTATATAATATAACAATAAAGTCAATAATTCCATCAGAGGTGGGATTAGTACTATTATCATCAACAAAATCTGGAACATTCACTCTTTGGTCAAATTTAGCGTAATCAAAATTAGGGTTTATCTCCATCATTTTTTCAAAAACTTCAGCCCCTGCGTCACTCCAATTTGGAGTATTACCTCCACTAGGATCAACAATATCATTGGCATCAATAACAACCTGAACTGGTTTTCCAGATGGATCAGTAAACATATTTCCAATATATTTAAAATCTCTATTTGGTTTAGACATTAAATTAATGGTATTCGATAGGTTAACTTTATTATCATCATTAGCCATTAAGATAGGATCGTCAAAGTCACTTTCCTCTTGAAAAAACAATGTATTCATCTCTATTGCTCCAGTAGTAGGATCATAACTGATATAATCTGGAAGTTGATAATCCAAAGAAATAGTATTTGTCCAACCATCTAAATTGGGACCAATTATATTTCCGTTAACATCATTCTTCCCCTCATATCCTTCAAAGCCTGCCACCACAAATAAAAATCGAAATGTTCCATTAGGTGTAAATTCTCTTCCATTTGGACTAAAATCAGTTCCATTGGTGTTTTGTGAACCCATAAAAGGGTTTTCAAAATGACATTCAAAATGGTCATTACTTTGGCTATAAAAAAAAAAGAAAAGGCTAAGAATATTGACATAATCGATATTCTTCTTACAAATTTTAAAGTTTTCATAAAAAGCGTTTTATTGAAGAAATAATTTTTAAGAATTAAATTTTTACAATTTTTTTAGTGACGATTTGATTTGATTCTTTATCCAAAAAAGAAAGAATATAAATTCCTGATGGCAAGCTAATTACTGGAATTACTATTTGTGTTTCCTTTATTATTTCTTGTTGCAATAGTATTTTCCCTTGAAGGTTTATAATCCTAACTTTTCCTGTTATAGGATTTAAAGATTGTAAGGTTAAAATATCTGTCGTAGGATTAGGGCTTAAATTGAAATTAATTGACTTCTCTACATTTTTAGGAGAATCTATGTTTACTAAGCCTTGCTTATTAATTTTAACTAGATGAAAGTCACCATTTGTTGAACTATCCAATCCTATAAAAACATACCCATCACTTACCTCTACCATATCATAAGCACCTGTATATGGAAGATAAGAAACAGCATAGGTGTATCCCCATTCCCATTCTCCTGTTTCATCTAACTTTATGATATATACTTGTTCTTCTGTAGAAATAAAATCAAGTCCATATGTTCCCGCTAAAATAAATCCATTATCTGATGTTGGTAAAAGAACTCGCTCTTCTTGATATACATTAGTTGCCGTTGGTGAAATTAATAACTCATCTGGTTCCTTATACCAACGTTCACTAAGGTCAGAGTTCAATTGTATCATCCCATAACTAAAGGCAGTTGGATAACCATTTGCTCCTAATTTTAAAAATCTTCCTACATCTGGATAAGCCTCTTCTTTTAGAAGAGTTCCATCTATGGAATGTTTTCTAAAAATAGTATTATTCATTGCCCGATTGGTATAAACATTTAAGTCCTCATCTATAACCATTCCTTCAAATGAATAATCACCCAATTCTACTTGCGACAAAATATCTCCATTAGAATTAAATTTCAAAAGATAATTAGTTCCGTTAGAATCTCCATGGCGAGCATATATTTCATTATTGACATATTGCAAATTACCAAAACAAAAGTCTCCATACGTCTGCATTAAAAGACTATCTCCATTACTATTCGTTTTTAACAGATAGCAATAAGTCGTATCAATATCAACTACTCTTCCATAAGTTATTAGATCTCCATTATCTAATTCTATCATAGAAGTAGGATGAACTCCATCCATATTAACAGAAGAAGGAGTTACCCCAAAATCATATTCTTTTCCCCACAGGAACTGACCTTCAGAATCAAATTTTACCATAATCTGATAAAACGTCTGGAATGGAAGTGTATCAATCTTTCGAGATAACAGTACAAATCCACCATCACTTGCTTTAAGGAGTTTCTTTGGATAGCCTCGATAGGGATCAGGTATCTCACTACTCCAAGTATTTTGTGAATAGGAAATTTGAAAAGCCAAAAAGAAAATTAATATGGAGAAAAGGTGTTTCATTATATCATTAAAGTTTTACAAATTTCTTAGTAACGACTTGATTTGATTTTTCATCAACGAATGAAAGAAAATAAATTCCTGATGGTAGGCTTATTACTGGAACTGCTATTTGAGTTTCTTTTATTATTTCTTGCTGCAATATTATTTTTCCTTGAAGATTTATGATATTAAATTTTCCTGTTATAGCATTTAAAGATTGTAAGGTTAGAATATCTGCGGTAGGGTTTGGGCTCAAGTCCAAATCAATTGACTTCCCAATATTTTTAGGGGAACCTATACTGACTAAACCTTGCTTATTCAATTTAACTAAATGCCAAGAACCATTTGTTGAACTATCCAATCCTATAAAGACATACCCATCATCTACCTCTACCATATCATAAGCGCCTGTAAATGGAAGATAAGAATAGGCATAAGTATGCCCCCATTCCCAATCTCCTGCTTCATCTAACTTTATGATATATACTTGGTCTGCTGTAGAAGTAGTATTAAGTCCATATGTACCCGCTAAAATAAATCCATTATCTGATGTTGGTAAAAGAACTCGCTCCTCTTGATATATACTAGGGGCTGTCGGTGAAATTAACAAGTCATCTGGTGCCTTGTACCAACGCTCGCTTAGGTCAGAGTTTAATTGTATCATCCCATAGCTATAGGCAGTTGGATAACCATTTGCTCCTAACTTTAAAAACATCCCAACATCAGGATAAGCCTCTTCTTGTAGAAGGTCGCCTGTGATAGAAAATTTTCTAAACATCGTATTACTAATGCCTCTAGCTGTAAAAACATTTAAGTCTTCATCTATAACTATATCCCATAGACTAAAATTTCCTAATTCTACTTGAGATAAAAGGTCTCCGTCAGTATTAAATTTTAAAAGATAATTAGTTCCGTTAGAATCTCCATGGCGAGCATATATTTCATTATTGACATATTGCAAATTACCAAAACAAAAGTCTCCATACGTCTGCATTAAAAGACTATCTCCATTGCTATTCGTTTTTAACAAATAGCAATATGTGGTATCAATATCAACTACTCTTCCATAAGTTATTAGATTCCCATTATCTAATTCTATCATAGAAGTAGGATGAACTCCATCCATATTGATAGCTGAAGGTGTTACATCAAAATCATATTCTTTCCCCCATAAGAGCTGACCTTCAGCATCGAATTTTACCATAATCTGAGAAAAGGTTTGGAATGGAAGTGTATCAATCTTTCGAGATAACAGTACAAATCCACCATCACTTGCCTTAAGGAGTTTCTTTGGATATCCTCGATAGGGATCAGGTATCTCGGTACTCCAAGTACTTTGTGAATAGAAAAATTGAAAAGCCAAAAGAAAGGTTAATGTGGAGAAAAGGTATTTCATTATGAGAGAACAAGTTTTAGTTTATTATACATAAAAATAATATATTCTACCTTAAATAAGAACAAAATATATTATTTTAACATAATTAAATTAAAAATTTAATTCTCCTAATACTCCAATCTTGCATATTTATAGTAAAACAATTATCTTTTATACGAAATATTACACTTTAGTTTTTTCCTTGGGCATTTTCCTCCTTGCAATAAACTATTCTATCATTTCTCAGCAGAATCTTTTATTTTTGAGCGCATATATTTTTCAAATGAATCATTTTTTCATTTTTGAGCGCTGTTGTGCCTATCAACGGTTTACTTATACCCATAAACATTTTGATTTTCCATCACAATGATATTTTTTTCGAAAAAAAATATCATCCTCTGGTCTAACTCAAACCTTTACTTCCATTAATCTTTTATTGAAAACATCATCTATTTTAAAATTATATTTTACTAATCAATAAAATATTGGAACGATGTTCGTATTAAATATAATTGATATTTATTATTTTTTCACCAACCCAAAAATAATTTCCTATGAAGTTACCAAAGATTAAGCATTCATTTACGACGTATTCTGATGCCAAATTTAGCTTATTTGGAGATGACATTGTTCAGGGGTTAACTGACAATACATTTTTCCCAAACATTGGCCCAGCCTTAACGGTTTTTGATACTGCCTTAAAGGCTTTTCAAGAATCAATTCCTACTCCAAGTGATCGTAGTCCTGCACGTACCGCAGCCAAGCGAGTCAAAAAGGAAGCAGCAGTTACTCAATTAATTCTACTGTCTTACTTAGTTTCTTTTGAAGCGAAGATGAACTTAGAAGCATTAGAAACGACTAATTTTGAATTGCAAGATAAACCTCAACCACGAGGGGTAGTTGGCTTAGTCAAAGATGTAGTTTTACAAACTAATGGAGTCAGCGGAATGGTTATCGTCAAATGCGCAAAAGATGATAATGCGACGATGTATAATGCAAGAGTTTCTACCGATCAAGTAAATTGGGCTTGGCAAAAATCAAACACTTCTCGTACCGTAAAGATTACTAATGTACCTGTGGGAGATCGAATTTATGTGCAGATGCAATTGGAAAATGATAAAGGAACTAGTCCTTGGAGTCAATCAAAAGTGGGAATCATTTTGGAAACAGAAGCGATTCAAAGTATTCACTCATAGTACAAAATACTTTATTTGATGGACGTTGAACGTTAGACATTTTACGGTCTGTCGTTATACCGTTTTATTTTATGCAAAAACAACACCTTAAAGAAAATAATTAGCCCCCTCTCAATTGAATTTGGGAGGGGGCTTTTGTAAAGACGCAATGCATTAGGTCTCTACGCCTCTTGTAATTCTGCTTGATAAGCACTCACTAGCGTCTTTTGAATATCAGGAGTCACCGCCATATATTCTGAAAACTTACGAGTGAATTTTGCCCGCCCTTGCGTAATAGATCGTAAGGTCGAAGAGTACTGATACATTTCTGCAATTGGTACTTTAGCTTTGATTTTTTGATAATGACCTTCTGCATCCATACCCATAATCATTGCACGTCGAGTTTGCAAATCACCCATCACGTCACCCATTACATCACCTGAACAAAGTACTTCTACTTCGTAAATTGGTTCGAGCAATTGTGGTCGAGCTTCGTTAAATGAATTTTTAAATGCATTCGTCGATGCCAACATAAATGCCATATCATTAGAATCAACTGGGTGCATTTTTCCATCATAAATACATACTCGAATGTCTTGACAATAGGAACCTGTGAGTGGCCCTTCTTCCATTTTTGACATTACTCCTTTTTTGATGGCATTGGAATATTTTGCATCTATCGAACCTCCGACAATACACCAAAGGAAAACTAATTTTCCACCCCAAGGCAATTCATCCTCTTCTGTTTTTCTCACATTTAACCCTGCTGGATCTGCCATGCCTTCATGGTAAGGCTCGATGCGCATATGGACTTCTCCAAATTGCCCTGAACCTCCACTTTGTTTTTTATGTCGATAAACATTACTCGCTTCTTTGGTAATCGTTTCGCGATAAGAAATTCTTGGACGAACAAATTCCATCGAAATATTATTTACTTTTTCGATTCGATACTTGGTGATGTCCAAGTGTAATTGCCCTTGTCCGTGAATGATTGTTTGCTTTAATGTCGCAGATTGTTCGACAATTAAAGTTGGATCCTCTGCAGCTATTTGATGTAGTGCTTTGACTAATTTTTCCATGTCTGCTTTGCTCGGTGGATTTACTGCCGTACGAATTCGAGGCTCGGGGAAATGAATTGGATCGATTCGTTTAGTCATTCCTTTTCCTCCCAAAGTATCGTTTGTCAAAGCTTCTTTTAATTTTACGGTAACGCCAATGTCACCTGCTGACAATCCATCAATCGCATCTCTTGTTTTTCCATTAGCTTCATATAATTGACCAAAGCGTTCTCCATTTCGAGTTCGAGCATTATGTAATTCTGTTCCACCTGATAATTTTCCTGAGTAAACTTTGAAATAAGAGACTGTTCCTACTCGTGGTTCCGACATTGTTTTATAAATAAAAACAGCAGGCTCGCCGTTTGGATCACATTTTAAAGTGTCTCCATCTTCCAACATCGCTTCTGGACGATTGGCTGGTGATGGAGCAATATCATTGATGAATCCCATGATTCTACCACTACCCATATTTCGAGTAGCTGAACAACAGAAGACTGGATAAATACTCTGATTCGCCAAAGCGATGGTTAATCCTTTTGCTAAGTCGGACTCATTTAAATTTCCCTCCTCGAAGAATTTCTCCATCAATCCTTCCTCATTTTCAGCAGCAGCTTCGACTAACTGATTATGAATTTCTTGTGCTTTTTCCATTACCGAATCTGGGATAGGTTGTTTTTCGGGTTTGCCTCCTCCATCTGGGAACACATACATTATCATTCGTAAACAATCTATAATCGAATTCAATCCAATACCGGTATGCAAAGGAAATTGAACTGGAATTACTTTATTTCCAAAACGTTGTTTGGCTTGTTCTAAGGTAGTGTCATAATCTGCTTTGTCGTGGTCTAATTGATTGATCACAAACATCGCAGGTGTTTTAAATTTTTCAATATATTCCCACATCAATTCTGTTCCTACTTCAACTCCTCCTTTGGCATTCAAGATCATCAAAGCGGTATCAGCTACTTTCAAGCTTGAAATAACTTCTCCTATAAAATCATCAAATCCCGGTGTGTCAATAATATTGATTTTACAATCTCTCCATTTTGCGTGCATCAACGAACTGAAAATCGAGTTTTTTCTTTCCATTTCGATGAAGGTGTAATCAGATATTGTGTTTTGATCTTCCACCGTACCTCTACGATTGATCGCACCTGATTCAAAAAGCATGGTTTCTGCAAAGGTCGTTTTACCGCACCCTGGATGTCCGAGCAGAACTACGTTTCGTATATTCTTCGTATCGTAAGCCATAGGTAAGTTGAGTTTTTGTAGGAATAGAAGGAGACCTAAAAAAAGGAGGGCAAGGTTTTGAACGGTTAGCTTGATATATGATAAATTATCAAGTTGGGATATTGTACAAAACAGGCGATTAGCAAATGCTAATCGCCTATTTCAATACCGACATATTTGTTCAAAGTTTTTGTCCATTTTAGAAAGGTGATTTTTTATTCCGTGGTTAAAAAATAAAAAATATAGTTTTGACTAATAACAACTATAAGCGCAATGAAGTTAGCAAATATAATTTAAACAGACAAAAATTTGTGATTCAAATTAAAAAATAGAATTAAATTTTGTTTTGAAAAGCATATTATTCATCTTCAATTTATTTATTTTTGGGGATATGGATCAAGGGGTGAGATTACAAAAAAAGCGAACTGTCTTTCGACAATTCGCTTTGTAAATCATGGTTATGTTGCTCCATTTTCAGAAACAACCCTTTTTGTTTTTCGTTTTATGCTTTCAATTTGGTCATTGTATGCTTAGATAAAATAATTTTTTAGCCCATATAACTAGCAGCTTGTCCTACCCAATCATCCTTCTCTATTCTTCCTGGAAAAAATTGAATCGCATCAGTAATTAAACCAATAGCTTCTTCATTCAACATGCTCACCTGTTCGAAAGTATAAATACCAATATCATTTAATTTCATTTCGATAAAAGGGCCGATGCCTTCTATTTTTTTCAAATCATCTTTTTCAGAAATATTTGCTCTTGGAATTTTTGTTCCTAGTAGTGCTCCTATCTTTGCTTTCGCTCGTTCTCCTCTTTCTTGAGGTGACATTTCTCCATAATCTTCTTCCAACACTTCTTGATCAAAAGTATCTGGCACTTCATCAACTGGCACTTCACTCAAATCTAAAACTTCTTCTCCCGTTTCAATATCAACCCCTGTAGACCCACCAACTGTTCCTCCTCCAAGGATAACTGGATTAGAACTCAAAGCAGTTTTTTCAAGATTAATCATTTCCTCTTTTAAGTTGGCATTTTCCAAAACTAATTTTTCCAATTTTTCTTCGATCATAGATAGTCGATCATTTTGTACTTCATCAGTTATGCTAGTCGCTGAATCATTTAATCCATTTCCACCCGATGTATCCACAACTGTATTTGGATCTAGAATAACACCTCCTTCTAATTGCTTCGCATAGTTAAGATTCTCTTCTTGCAATCTTTCCAATTGTTCCCGAGCTGATCTTAATTCAGTTTGAAAATGCATTCGCTCATTCGTCAAGCGAGTAACATCTTCCGACATTTCGTTTGCGCGAGCCTCCGCAATTTTTAACTCATCTTCTTTTTTCTCAAACTGCTCCACTAGTAAATCATATTGAGTACGAAGCGATTTTAATCCCATTTCTTTATCTGCCAATTCTCGTTTCAATCTTTTGATTTTGCCAGCTCTCGACCAAGCTCCAAATAAAAGTCCTAACAAAAAAGATACGCCTAAAAAAACCAATACCGCAATACTATCTTCCGTATTCATTGCAGTAAAAAGGTCTGTCCAAAATGTTTTTAAATATTCCATGATTATATTGAGTGTTTCAGGTTATTCTATGATTAAGTTTATTCTTCGATTTTTTGCTCGTCCTTCAGCTGTCTTGTTACTTGCCATTGGTTCTTTCTCACCTTTCGACTCGACCTTAATTTCAGTTTGAATACCTACTTGATTGGCAATATAAAGTTTAGCTTTTTCAGCTCTTCGATATCCCAAATCTTTGTTATAAGCATCTCCTCCAGTTTTATCTGCATGACCAATTACTTTTAAAGTTTTGTCAGGATTTAATTCAAAATAAGTTTTCATCGAATCGGCATAACTCAAAAAGGCATCTCCTGGATTAAACTCATCAGAATCACTTTCAAAATTAGATTCCAAAAAAGTCATATTATTAAAGGTGAATTGTACGTCTGCTAATTCGGTATCGGAAATTTCCAATATTTCAAAAACGATTGGTTCTGTTAATTCTTCCCCTTGAACCATTGCATAATCCAATGAAATTCGATCTCCTGGAATTCCCAAGTCTATCAACATTTTTTCGATTGCTTTAGCTCGAGCAATTCCTAGGTTATCATCAAAGTTAACTTGAATATCACTTTCGCTTTCCAAAAATCGTCCGGTGATTTTTAACTTTTTCTCCTCATGATCAATCAGGTAAGAAACGATTCCATCGAGAAATGCCAAATTACTAGAATCAACGGTAGGCTGGGAAATACCATTCTGAAAAGAAAACTGATTGTATCCTTCCAAAATATTTTCATCGCCAAAAGATAAGTTGAGATTTTTAAGACGCTCGGGAGTAGTTGGTTCTACGACAACTTCTTGTGGTTCACAATGGTTCTTGATTTTGCATACGTACCAATAACGTGCAAAAGATCCCCACAATCCAAATATCAGAATACCTAGCAAGAGTCTCATCTATACGGTGGTTTTATTTTTTTGAGAAAAAGATTTGTAAATGTATTGTTTTTTTTCAAAATACTTTCACAAAATACAAGGACATTTATTTGAATGGCTAATTTATTGAAAATCAGCGATTTATATAGCCTTTTTTTAGGAAAAAAATTTAGAGTCAGGTGGAATGGAAACTTCAAATATCGAATAAGGAATATTCAGATAACAAAAAAAGGATCTAACGTTTACCGCTAAATCCTTTTTTCTATTTTTTATAAAAATAACTTACGCTGGAATTTCCTCAATAACAGCTGAAAGTCCCTTGTCTACCAAAGCATCTTTCTTAGGTCTTAATTCATCAAAAGAAGCAGTTTTTACAATAGCCTTTCCTTTGAAATGAATCAACATTGCACATTGCTCAGCTTGCTCAGGACTGTGTCGAAGAATATCTACGAAACAATCAATCACCCAATCAAACGTATTATGATCATCATTATAAACGACTAACTGTGATTGATTCCCTATCTCTTCTAAAATCTCTTCTAACACATCTACATCGGTCTCTTCTTGAGTATGAAATTTTATCATCTGAATAATATTGTTTTAGTATCAAAAAAAAGCATTTCAAATATAAGAAATTATAATGAGAAAAAGCAAGTGATTATTGCAATTTCCTTGTCATTAAAAACACAGAAAGCTGAACGACTATTTTTACAAAATCGTTCAGCTTTCTCTTGATTAATCAGATTCAACTAATTAATTCAACTTTGCCAATGCCGCTTTTACTGCATCAAAATTGGGCAAATCACCAGCTGACTCCAACACTTCCGCATACTGCACCATTCCTTCTTTATCAATAACGAATGCAGAACGTTTCGACACACCTTTCATATCCAGAACAAAATCTTCGTACAATGCGCCATAAGCTCGGGAAACATCTTTATTAAAATCAGAAAGCAATGTGAAATTATAATTCTCCGATTTTTTAAATTGTTCTAACACAAATAATGAATCAACTGAAACCGCTAAAATCTCTGCATCCAATCCTTCATAAGTTGCAATATCATCTCGCATTGTACATAATTCAGTTGTACAAACACCTGTAAATGCCAAAGGAAAAAATAATAATACTACATTTTTGCCTTTGTAATTTTCTAACGACACCTCTGCTTTTTGAGTATTTCTTAAAGTAAAATTTGGTGCTTTACTTCCTACATTAATTTCCATTTTATTTTTATTTTTTTTATTAAAAAATATTATTCTAATTTTTTTATCTAAACTTGCGCAAATATAAAACAATCCAACAACGAATCACCAATTTTTGTTGAATGAATCCAACACAAAAAGCATATCTACAACTTCATATCGCAGTTCTATTTTTTGGCTTTACCGCCATTCTAGGAAATGATAAATTAATCTCTATTCCTGCGATTTCAATTGTTTGGTGGCGAGTGTTATTTACCTCGATTAGTTTATTCTTTCTTATCAATTTTGGCAAATCTTTGAGGAAAATACCCAAACGATATTTGTGGCAATATATGATCATCGGAGCAATTGTAGCCTTGCATTGGATTTGTTTTTTTGGTTCTGTAAAATTGGCGGGCAGTTCATCCGTCACCTTAATTTGCATGGCAACGACTGCACTCTTTACCGCACTCATCGAGCCTTTGGTTTTAAAAACTAAATTTCAAAAAAAGGATTTACTACTCGGGATTTTAGTTATCCCAGGAATGGCATTGGTAGTTGGAAATGTAAGTTCAGATATGTGGTTAGGAATACTCGTAGGATTAATTTCCGCATTCCTTGCAGCAGTATTCTCAGTTTGGAATAAAATGATTATTGATGAAGCTGACCCAAAAGATATTACGTTTTTAGAAATGAGTAGCGGGTGGTTATTTGTCAGTTTACTTTTACCATTCATTTTTCACTTTGATGAAAACATTGCGTTTATTCCAGTTGGATTAGATTGGATTTTTTTAATTCTTTTGGCATTAGTTTGTACTACTTTAGCTTATGTACTTTCACTTCGAGCGTTGAAACATTTATCAGCTTTCACCTCAATGCTGACTTATAATTTGGAACCTGTTTATGGAATTTTGATCGCCTACTTTTTTTTAGATGAAAAATTATCAGTAGGTTTTTACTTAGGTGTTTTAATAATTTTAGGAGCAGTTTTCATGTCTCCTTTTTTGGAAAAAAATAAGCACTAATGCTCTTACTTAAAAAAATATTATTCTTTTTTTTGCTTTCAATGACTTTGCCTTTTGCGCTTAAAAGTCAGATCAACACATTTCCAAAACATACTATTGTTTTAGATGCAGGAGGAATTGGAGGCTATGGTTCTTTGAATTATGAACGATGTTTTTTTTCCAAAAAAGATTTTTTTATTTCTTATCGAGCAGGATTTTCATTTTATCGATTCAAAGATTTTGAGAGAAAAATAAATCCTGATTTACTTTTTCCAATTAGTATTCAAGGAGGTTTAAAATATAAAAGTCACCATGCCATCTTAGGATTTGGTCAAACTATTTCGAGTCTCGTGCAGGCTTCGCGTGACTTTAAATCTAAAATCCGAAACACCTCTTTAAGTGCCAATTTCACTATTGGTTATCGTTTCCAAAAAACAGGAAAGCCGTTCTCTGTTCAATTATCGTATACGCCACTTTTTGAACATTATGCTAGATTTAGAAATTGGGGAAGTTTAAGTTTTGGGTATTCTTTTTTTGCAAAAAATAATCGCCTTTAGAAAATTTTATTTATGAAACCTTTTTTTATCACATTAATTGTATTCTTACTTTTTTTCTCCTGCGGGAAAAACAAGGTTGATCTTTCGCAAATTGAAAATCTCAATGGAAATAAAATAACTCCAATGGGTCATGCAGGAATGGGCATTGCTTCCCAATTTCCGATCAATACTTTTGAATCAATTCGAAGTGCATTATCTCTCGGAACAGGTGGTGTAGAAATGGATATTCAGATGACCAAGGATTCTGTCCTCATACTTTTTCATGATAAAACATTGGAAGAACAAACTGATCTGGAAGGAATGATTTATGAAAAAAACTGGACAGAAATAAATCAAGCAATTTACAAAAATCCTCCCTTTGCAGAATATCGAATTCTATCATTGGATCAACTTTTTGAAAATATTGAAGACAAAAAAGAATTTATATTTTCCTTAGACTTTAAATTACATGAATCAGACCATCCTGAGAATTATATTTTAAGACATTGGAATGCCTTAATTAAAGTTTTGGATAAGCATGATATGGCAGAAAATGTTTTTATCGAAAGTAGAAGAAAACCTTATTTGGAAAAATTACAAGAACTTCGTCCTGATTTAAAATTGTTCTTTCTAGAGGAATTTGAGAAAGGATTTGAGTACACTAAAGAAAGGAATTACTACGGAATGATTATGCCTACGACGACTGTCACCGCTGAACAAATCAAAGAAGCACACGCTGCAGGACTAAGAATAAGTTTGTTTGGACTATTGACAAAAAATGAAAATTTGGATGCGATAGAAAAGAGTCCTGATTTTATGCAAACTGATAAAGTGAAGTATTTGGTGAAGGTTTTGAAATGAGCAATCACTCAAGATGATAAACGAATCTTAGTTGCATTCCAATCATTAATTTTTCTTTTAACAAATCTATTTTATGATTTTTCAAAAAAGAATTCAAGACAAATTCATGACCTAATGAAAAGCGACCTTTTGACCTCCATTCATACCCCACTCCAAATTGAAAATTTAATAAAAAATCTTCGTTTCGATTGGCAAAATATGCTTCTGCATCTTTTTCATATCTAGTATTGAAAACAGGTATATTTGTGGGTAACCGAAAAAAGCCTGACTCAATTCTATCGACTACATCCACGTCCACTTTTGATTCAATTAAAAATGAGAATTCAAGCTTAGAAGATAAAACCATTCTAACAGCTTTTTTTACTCTTGGAGTTGGGTAATATCTAAGTCCGATTGGAATAGTAAAATATTCATCTATGTAATTGATACTTTTTATTTGAAGAGAAGAATCTGCATCTGAAATATTATTCCATCCAATATTTGTTAGGTTAGAAAAAGTGGCCACATCTTTTCTAATCTTGGCTAACTCTGAATTATTAGAATAACCAACACCAAGGAAAATATCTAAATATGAATTCAATTCTTTTTGTAACAAAAGTTGAGGGTGAATAGAAAATCCATAAGGTGTTTTTCCTTGCTCAAAAATTTTATTGTTAGGTTCGGATAGAACTATTTGAGCGTTTAAAGGGATTAAAGAGATTCCATCAATCCATCTGTTCTTTTTTTCCAAATCAGATTTAGTCGTTTGGGAAAAAAGACAAATGGGCAAGAAAAAGCTAAGGATAACAACAATGGAGGTTTTCATAAAAAATATATTTTGACCGTTAAATAAATAGTCATTCAAAACAAGTTCTTTCTAAAATTTATGATTTATGCTAAAAACACCTCCTATTGCTCTTCTTTTTTTTAACAATCCAGGGCGATGTTCTCGATGAAAAATATCGAACGCAAATCTCAAAATAAGATCATTCTTTTTGTTTTTAGAAATTTTATATCCAAACCCAAATTGTGTATTCCATAAAATTTTGGCGTCGAATTTTTTGAACTTTTGTTCCGTTATTTCTTCTGCAATCGTTTCATTTCTAATGGTGCAAACCGAATCATCAAAGAATCCAAAACCTGAACTGGAACAAGATTGGAGGACAGCTTTTTTCTTTGATAAATTTAAAATGCCTATTTCTGATTTTGCAAAGATAAAGTAGGATGAATGATCGTTTTCTAAAAAACTTAATGCAAACCCTAATGGCACAGTCAAGTAGATGTCGCCATTCTGGACTCTTTTAATTTCCAAATTTTGTTCAGTACTTGGAACTTCGCTTAAATCTAATTCCAAAAGTGTAAAAACACTATTTACACTTTTGCTAAAATTTATTCTTTCGGTACTCAATAAATAACCTACTCCATACCATATATCCAATTTTCTATAAAATTGCTTTTGAAATATTACTTCGGGGTGAATAGAAAAACCCCAACCAATATTGTTTAAAAATACTGGCAATGATTCATTTGAATCTGTGATATGAAATTGGAGTTGAATAGGTGAAATTAAAATACCGCTATTTATTTGTGTAAATATTTTATTTGGAAAAAATAAAATCGGCAATAAGAAAATAAAAAATATAGTTTTTTTCATCAAGTGATTTTTTTCAAATTTAATCAAGCCAGTAAATGACTTTGAATCGAATTGTGATAAAATCATATTTTAAATTATTAAATGTAAGTAATTCCCATCCATAGATTTTTTATAAAAAGAAAACTCTCCGCTAGTCCTATTTTATTTACTTTTGCATTTTTTTCATAAAGAAATATTTCCATGCATTTTTCCCTAAAAAAAATTAATCACTACTGCGAACAACACACTTCCCCTCCCTCAGAAGTGCTCTACGAACTCGAACGTGCTACTCACCTCAAAACGTTGGCTCCTCAAATGGCATCAGGTCATGTGCAAGGTCAATTATTTACTTTTTTGAGTCAGATGATTCAGCCAAAAGCAATTTTGGAAGTAGGAACATTTACAGGTTATGCAGCCATTTGCTTTGCGAAAGGATTGTCAGAAAATGGAATATTACATACGATTGAAGCGAATGAAGAATTTGAATACATCATTCGAGATTTTGTCAAACGAGCCAACTTAGAAAACAAAATCAAATTACACCTTGGAGATGCAAAAGCAATTATTCCAACTTTAGAAATGCAATTTGATTTGATATTTTTAGATGCTGCCAAAAGAGAATATGCAAAATATTATGATTTGCTTTTTGACAAATTAAAACCAGGAGGGTTCTTGCTCGTCGACAATGTATTGTGGGATGGAAAAGTAGTGGAAGAAAAAAAGAATACCGACACGAGAGTCTTAGATGAGTTTAATAAAAAAGTGCAAGCAGATGATCGAGTGGAAAATGTATTACTACCAATTCGAGATGGTATCATGATGATTCGAAAAAAATAACGGTTAATATATAATGATGAACGGTTAACACCCCAAGAGATACTAACCGTTCATCATTATATATTAACTTAAAATTATGTTCTAAGAATATTTCCTTCTGCTCCAAACCACTTCACACAAACCGCAATTCCGATTCCTGCAAAAATAAAAAGAGAAATAAATACCAAGCTCAATAATCCATAATCAATTGTACCTGCAACAATTTCTTTGGTAGCCAAAGCAACATTTACGATGGGCATCAGAGCTGTAAAAGTATCTAATTCAAATCCTGGCATCATCGCAATCACTAATGGTACGATAACAAAAAACATCAATGGCTGAATCAGACTTTGAGCTTCCTTAAATGATTTCGCATAAATACTTGCTGGAATCAAAACTCCTGCAAAGAAGGTTGTCAATGGAATCAACATCAAAATAATTAAGCCTAAAGATTGTGGGCTTAACAATTCGTTTGCCATCGTGATTACCCAACCTGGAACATCTGGATTTAATTTCAAAGCTAAGTATAAGCCGATAATAGTCAACACTCCTGAAATGACTCCTGAGAGTACTACAACTAACATTTTACCTAATAAAATTTGTAATCGACTTGCTGGAACACTTAAAATAGTTTCCATCGTTCCTCTTTCTTTTTCACCTGTAAATAAATCAATGGCAGGATACATCGCCCCCATCAAACAAAACAGTACAAAAATGTAAGGTAAAAATCCACCGACCATTTTCCCAAAAGATTCTGTTTGAGTATACACATCTTGTTCGATAGCTTTGATGGGTTCAATTAAATACATCTCTCCGCCGAGTGAATCTAAGCGAGCTTTTACAATAGATTCTTTATAACTTTCAATGGTGTTTTCCATTCGTTTCATAAATAATCCTTCGTCTGTTGAATCAAAAAACACTTTGATACCGGCTGTTTTGCCACCTTTAATCTGAGTATCGAAATCAGCGCTGATATCAATAGCTAAATCCAAACTATCATCTCGAATAAGTTGTTCGAAATCTTTTCCATCAATCCCTTCTATAATTTTCACATCTTTTTGACGCTTAAATCTTTTAACAAAATCAACACCATTATCATTAGTATTAATAGCAATTTTAATGTCCTTGGCTTGAGCTTTTTTTATTCGATCACTCGCTATATAACTAGTCAAAGAAATAATTGCAGGCATCAATAAGATTGGCATAACGATCATTGTAATTACCGTCCGCCGATCACGCAACATGTCAAGCATTTCTTTTTTGAAAATTGTAAATATGTGGTTCTTCATTTTTTTACTTCTTTGCTGAACTTTATGAGATGCTAAAAGTACAAATTCTCTCGAAATCCGCGAACTAAAAAATAGTCAAAATTGTATATTAAAATATCTTTTAAAAGTTGTTTTTAAAAAGGAAAAACTAGTATATTTGCAGCCGCTTAACAAAAGCGCATTATGGCGAGGTAGCTCAGCTGGTTAGAGCGCGTGATTCATAATCCCGAGGTCGGCGGTTCAAGCCCGCCTCTCGCTACAAAAGAAAGTCAGTAACTTTATAGTTACTGGCTTTTTTTAGATTTATGTAGTATAGAAAGATTTAAACTAATTAATGAATAAGAAAGATTTTTTAAAGCATATTCTCAAGGTACCAGAGTTTAGAATGGGATACACTTGGAAATAAGTTGAAGCTTAATTAGTAAAACAGAATTGGGGGAGGATTACAAGACCATTCATCTCTAAGGTCGTATTACATTATAAAGAGCGCGCATCCTCCCCACTTGAATTCTACCAAATAAACCCCTAGTTTATGTTAAATTTTTCATCTCCAATTGCTAACATGCTCAACTCTGCTAAAAAATTTTAGAGTAAGTTGATTCTAGATTTTTTTTTAAATAGAAGGGAAATTGCTCCTCAAACCTCCCTTCTTAGTCTTTAGCTGAATTAAATATTAATAAACCTTTCGCCTTTTAAATTAAGCTACTCGTTTTCTAGAGGAGGCTCTGATATTTTTGATGACTCCTTTTAGGTATTTGATTTCTTTATCTTTATTCTCTACGGAGTCCAATCTTAATTCTTCGAGAAATTTTCTATCAAATATTTTTTAATTCGATTAAATTCGTCTTTATAGAGACTTACTTTCTTTTTGTTATAAAGTGAATAGCTCTTAAAATCATTTTATTACAATGAAGCAACGTAGGAATTACATTTTACTTCAGCAGACTCTTTAGGGTTTAGTTTTTCTGATACATATCCATTTTTTTAAATTTTGACATAGATTTAGTATTTTCACCCTTTCTGATTTAATAGGATAAATATCTTATTGAATGTATCAGCAAATATAATACGTTTAAATTGTAAAAGTTAAATTAAATCGAATAAAAATACATTTTTATTTAAAATGAATAAACTATACTTTGCACTCAATCTCAAATACTTGCTAGATAAAAATGGAATGACCCAAACTTTCTTAGCCGAAAAATTAGGTGTAAAGAATTCAGCAGTTAACGCATACTTAAAATCTGGGAGTTATCCCAAAGTTGAAGGACTACTCAACATCTGCGAAATATTTGATGTTTCAGCTGATGATCTTTTAACTAAAGATTTAAGGAATGATATTAATGATATTCGAGCTGCAGTAATTATTGGAAATGTAAAAGAAGACCAAGAAGAATATCAACCTAAAAAGACCGATCCATTAGACTCACATGAATCATTGAAAAAGCAAGTATACGATTTGATCCAAGAACTAGAAGAAGTAAAAAGACGGTTAGATGAAAATAATATTTAAAATCATTTTTTGAATGATTTAATAAATTGTTTACTTTGTTTTAAGACTTTAATCTTTTTTATCCTTTTAGGAGTTTGTTTTTTGGAAGATTCAGTCTTAATAATATTGGAAAGAGTACTTGTAGAACTAGCTACAAAATTTTCGAAAGCTTGAGCATCTTCGAAATGAATTGAGGAAATTTTAATGGATTTTTTGGACATGAGAGCCTAATTTTTAGTTCTTAAAAATTGGCAACACCACGAACCGCATTGTTCTTATAACAAATTTAAGAATTAAAATTAGATACGCAAATAGTCGGAACAAAAACCTTAGATTGATAAGTTTTTGATTTCGTAAAAATAGAATAAAATAAACAATGTGACTTGCTGTACTCGAATTATGAAACCTAAATTAACTGGCATCATAATGTGCAGCATTGGGTAACAAGACCCAGCCACATTGTTCTTACTAAATGCGTGTCTGAAGCTTTGGCTTCAGACACTTTTTGAGTGTAAACAAAGGATGGTTATATATCGCCTAAAATAATACCATCTTTAGTTATTTAAATAACCTTTTAATAAAGTTAAATTTGAAAGAGGTAATTTCCTTGGACACTTTTACATAGAGTGACAACCACTTTTTTAATTAAATGGGCAATTTAAATTTTTAAAACAAGTCGTCTGATTATGAGAAAAAGATTCAAGGATGGAGTGTAAATGTCTTATAATGCACCTATATCACCTGTAAGAATATTAGTGTCAAGGATGTTTATATCACCATCTCCACCTTTCAAAAATTTAGTTTTAGTTTTAGTAAGAATGGTTATTTTTTGAGAGAAGTCTTTTAATGGCAAGTTTTTCATCGTCTGATAATTTAGATTGTTAATAATATTTCATTAAAACCAAAATTAGACCTGAAAAGAGAGTTATAATTGGACGTTTTTACATAGAGTGACGACTATTTCCTTAGATTAAAAACAAGAAGGGTATAAGAAAATAATTTGATTATGAGCAGATTAATAGATTTTGAAAGTGGTTTAGAAGATTATTTCTCGCCAGAAATATTAAGTAAGTATAAAAAGAATACTTACGTAAAATGGTGGCTAGAAATGCAAAGGAATTACCCTATTGCCATTGCAAAATTGAGATTGAGAGAACCAAAGGCTAACTTGTTTGCAGCTAAAATAATGAGGCAAGCTATGCGGTTCCAAATGACTGAAGCTGTCTTGATGATAGCAATAGAATTACCTACTTATCATTTATTCCAAGGTCATCATAATCAAATTGAATATTATCAGGAAATAGAAATTAAGTATCGTAAAATATTTGAAGCAGAGGGCTTAGCAAAAAGGTATTCCTATCAAATAAATAAATATTTTATCAAAAAAATACACAGTAAAAAATTGGTTGAAAAGATTGAAGAAGCTTTGGAAGAATTAGATATTTTAGCAAAAAAAATTGACTCTTATACTTTTCAAATATTTTCTTATGATCTTAAATTGAAAAAATACCAACTATTAAAAGATGACGAAAATATTTTAAAAATATGCAATGAAGCACTTGATAAAATGTATAAGAAACGATTCAAAGTAGCAAATCAAGTTTTGTTTATGTTTAATTACCCTATCATCCCTATTCTAATTCAACAAGGAGATTTAAAAAAAGCTCAACAAAATATTGACAAGTGTTATAAATTTCTAAATAAAAAAAATAACAATTGGCATGTCATTAATTCTTATGAAATCATTCTTAATTTTCAATTGCTTAATCTCAAAAAAGTAAATGCATTATTAAGAAAAGTAAAAACCTACCCAACTGATTTATTTAGAGAGCGATATGAATTATTCCAATCTTATGCTGACCTATGGAATGAAGATAAAACAGATGCAACAAAGTATATAAATACCAGATTTCTAAATGATGTTTTTGAACACCAAAAAGATAAACAAGGTTATAATATTGCTATTGTAATCGTAAAAATATTACACTTATTAAAATCTGAAACAACTGAATCTTATGATAAATTAATTGAAGAACGTGATAATATAAGTAAATATTTAAGGCGAGCTTTAGGCGACTTGGGAGAAGATAGAAGTAAAATATTTTTAGAAATGTTATTGCAAATTCCATACTGCAACTTCAAAAAGAAAGACTATGAAAAGAGAAATAAAGATCGATTCGAAAAACTTAAATCATTACCTCTAGAAAAATATAGTGCTAGTGTCGAAGTTGAATTGATCAGGTATGAAGTCTTAAATAATCGAGTACTTGATTTCCTAAAATAAAAAATATCCAACCTTAAATTTTATTCCATAATAAGACACTCACTCTATCCTTTTTTAAAATCATAAGACAATAATCTAGTGACTTCTTTCACTATGTAATAGTCTCATTTATAGACAATTATAAATTTTTAGAGAAAGTTTTTTATCTTTAAAAGCAATCTAAATTGTTCAGTCTCTTTTTTAGACTATTATTTATTAACAAAAAAAATTACAAACATGGGATTCTTCGATTTTATTAAAGGTTTATTTGGTTCTGCAAAAGATGCAGTTGGAGATGTTGCTGATGGTGCTGCAGATGTTGCAGGCAATGTTATGGATAAAGCAAGTGACTTAGCTGAAGACGCAATGGATGTTGCAGGTAATGTTGCTGAAGGTGCAAAAGATATAGGTGGAAATGTTTTAGATAAAGCTGGCGATCTTGCAGAAAGTGCAATGGACAAAGCTGGAGACGTGGCTGAAGTCGCAAAAGATATGGGAGCAGCCGCGATAGATAAGGCTGGCGACCTAGCAGAAAGTGCTAAGGATGTTGCAGGTGATGTTATCGATAAAGCAAGCGATGCAGCTGGTAATGTTGTGGAAGGAGCCAAGAATATGGGCTCAGCTGCAATGGACAAAGCGGGTGACTTAGCCGACGGTGCAAAAAACGTGGCAGGCAACGTGGTTGATGGTGCAAAAGATGCTGCAGGTGCTGTCGCTGACAAAGCGGGGGACCTAGCTGATGGTGCAAAAAACGTGGCAGGCAACGTGGTTGATGGTGCAAAAGATGCTGCAGGTGCTGTCGCTGACAAAGCGGGTGACCTAGCTGACGGTGCAAAAAATGTGGCAGGCAACGTGGTTGATGGTGCAAAAGATGCTACAAGTGCTGTCGCTGACAAAGCGGGTGACCTAGCCGACGGTGCAAAAAACGTAGCAGGTAATGTGGTTGATGGTGCGAAAGATGCTGCAGGTACTGTAGCTGGTAAAGCGGGGGACTTAGCCGACGGTGCGAAAAACGTTGTTGGTAATGTAGTAGAAGATGCAAAAGGTGCTGCGGGTGCTGTCGCTGACAAAACGGGGGACGTAGTTGATGGTGCAAAAGATGTTGCAAGTAATCTAGTTGACAAGGTAGGTGATCTTGCTTCTGATGCAAAAGATGTAATTGACGATGCAACTGATAATGCATAATTATTATTCCTATAAAAAATAAGAGCCTTGCTGGAATACCAGTAAGGCTCTTGTTTTTTTTATAGGAATCTTATTTTTTTGAAAAATAATAGTTGTAGATGGAATTGCCAAATGAGAAGACTGAAATGATCTTCAGTTACACACGAAGGGAGTTTAGGGAATCTTTGTGATGATAAAATTGAGGAGAAAATAGATCGGGTTTTTCAGGAATCTGATTTTAAAAAAATTAATCAAAGAATATCAATTCTTTTAAATCAGAAAATGTATAGCTAAGAATTGATAGAGTAATCATCGGAGAATTATTACAAAGTGATCTTGCATGGAATACTGTTGGCATCACAACTCAACTAAACGACCTAAATAAAAAATTTAAAGCAACTTGGGAATCTGAATTAAAGGCTGGTGAAACGAGAAAGATCACTTATACCTATCAAGTTTATTTCAGGTAGAAATCCACTTTACTCCATAAAAAAATCCGAGCCATAAATAATGACTCGGACTTTTTTTATCCTAAAAATTAAAGCAGGCTAAATTATTCAGCAGCTACTTCAATTGGTAATTCAACAACAACTTCAGGATGTAAGTTTAATGTTGCAGTATAAGTTCCAACTTCCTTGATGTCTTCAAGAGAAACTCTTTTACGCAATACTTCTACATCAAATTGTTCTTTCAATGCTTGAACGATTTGGATAGTAGTTACACTTCCAAAAATCTTTCCGCTAGTACCTGCTTTTGCTCCAATATTCAAAGTTTTACCTTCCAACTTAGTTGCGATGTCTTTATAAACATCAACTTTTGCAGCTTCAGCAGCATCTTCTTTAGCTTTAAGATCATCCAATTTTTTCATATTGGTAGCATTAGCAATTAATGCTAATCCTTGAGGAATCAAGTAATTTCGACCGTAACCATTCTTTACAGTTACCACTTCGTGCTTGTCCCCAACTTTATCTAAATCTGCTAATAATATAATATCCATGATGAAATATTTTTTTTGGGAAAACCATTTAAGGTTTTGCCTTGATCATGGTAGGCAATAAAAATGTCCTACCTAAAAA
>JBGCFD010000135.1:0-42354 GCA_045106765.1 Saprospiraceae bacterium
CAGCCGTCAAATAACCATTGTTATTAGTAAAAGCATCGACTTGACTTTCCGTTAATTGAGTATTGGTATTGGTAGTTTGATCCACCCAAGCATAATTACCAGAACCATCTGTTTTCAATACTTGATTATTTGAACCTCCTGCTGGCAATTCGATTTCGTTTGTTACAGAACCATCCACCTCAGCCGTCAAATAACCATTGTTATTAGTAAAAGCATCGACTTGACTTTCCGTTAATTGAGTATTGGTATTGGTAGTTTGATCCACCCAAGCATAATTACCAGAACCATCTGTTTTCAAAACTTGATTATTTGAACCTCCTGCAGGTAATTCTATTTCGTTTGTTACAGAGCCATCCACTTCAGTCGTCAAATAACCATTGTTATTAGTAAAAGCATCGACTTGACTTTCCGTTAATTGAGTATTGGTATCATTTAAATAAGGACTTAAATCAATAGTCGTAGCTGACCCATTATTAGTAATGGTGAGAATGTTACCTACTAACTGTAAATCTTGAATTTCATTAGTAGTAGATCCGTCAACTTCATCAGTTATATAACCATTATTGGATACAAAGGCATCGACTTCTGACTCATTCAATTTGGTGTCCGTCATAACAGTCGAAAGATCAATTGTCGAACCATCCGTAATTGATATATTATTTCCATTTAAAACAATATCTTGGATTTCATTATTAGGATCTGAATCAGCATCATTAACTAAGTCATTGATCGTGTATTCAGAAGATTTGGAATGTATAGCAAAAGGAACACTCAATAATTGGCTCGTTCCGGTAATCGAATAATTGTCAGCGCCATCAGGATCAATTTCGGTTTTTACAAAAAAAGTTCCATTGGACCAATTAATCAAATTGAATTGTCCAATCGTGTTATCTCCTCCTCCAATTTCTATGTCGACTAAACCGTTGGCATTCGAAGAAGGCACATGAGTTTCAGAATAAATTACAGTTCCATCAGGAGAATTTTTAATTATGCTGACTTGCATACCTATTTGAGAATTTGTAATCAAACGGTTATTGATATTTCTGACTACTGCCTGATAACTCATTTTTTGAGGACTTTGAGCAAATGTAATAGAGGCAATAAATGCAAGTATTATCGTAGTGTATATTTTTTTCATTTTTTTTTTTTTAGGTTGTAATTAGTTTTTAATAATTTTAAAAGTTTTAATTTTTTTGGTCTCTTGAATAATGTTTAAGAAATAACTTCCAGAAGGCAATTCACTAGTTTGAATTGAAGTCTGTGCATCATTAATTTTTTGCTGACCTAGTAATTTTCCCTCCAAATCAAATAATTGGTAAGTCAATTTTTCATTTTGAAAAGCTTCTACTTTCAAAATAAGTTGGTTAATGGTTGGATTAGGAAAAACGGAAAGATCTAAGTTTGGTAACTCATCCAATCCAACAGTAGTAATATTATATGCCTGTTGGACTCCTGGAATAACCGAACCAGTCGAAGAAGAGCTAGGAGAATAAAAAACTTGACCTACAGAATAAGCAACAGTTCCTCCATCACCTGAACCGTTACCTCCTGAAATAGAGATTCCTTCCTGAGCAAGTCCAGAAAGACTAAAACTCAAAAAGAGTACGACGGCTAAATAATTGATTTTAATTGTCATCTAAATATTGATTTAATTAGTAAAATTGAATTCCTATTAAAAAAATCAAACAATTAATATACGTGGAGATAGTATCTCAGATTTAAAATGAAATATTGAATTGAAGTAAGAATAATCTGTGTGAAAAGTATCTGCTATTAATGTGGGAGGCAGGATTTTTTTGTTTCATATATTAAAACAATAACTATACCATCGCGCCTTTCCTTGTTGTGCAGTATAACAATATTTTATATAAAAAGGGGAGCTCGTTAAATGTTAAACATTTACACAAACATTAACTAGTGGATTTTATTCGGAAGTCTACAAACTAAGTGTAGAGAAAAATGCCGAGATTCGTTTGCGTCAATTTTTTTTTAATTGTTGAGTATATCGTATACCTATTGAATAGCCTGATAGCTTGCGGATTATTGATTTAAGATTGATTAATTAATTTTAATACTCTAAAGGTAAATTTAAAATTGAGAAGAACTTCTTATCCTTTTTTTCGCTGGAGTTCTTCTTTTTTTTGAATTGATAATACTGGTTTTCTGTTGTTTTAAAATAAATTGCAGGATATTTTTTTCCGTTTGATGATTTAACCTTTCCCCAAATAATTTGATTGATTATTGGATTATTGCTTTTTGAGAAGGGAGAGTGAAAATTTTTTCCTTTAAAATTTTGAAGAAGGAAACTACGTTTTGGGTTAATTTGTTTAAAATGTAAACCTTCTTCTTTTTTCAAGTTGAAAACATTTTTGATCTTTACATAGAGTAGAGTTTTATCAAGTCTTGATACCATTTCTTCAACCGAAGATAATCCTGTTCCCAATTTGTTTTTTCTTGTGGTTGCAACTGTACTTGATTTTGTCATCAAATATGTACAATTATTATTTTCTTTGTTTTGTTGTAAATAACCTTTAAAGCCAATTGCTTTTTCACTATTATTGAAAGACTCAAAATAAATTGAAATTTCATCTCCAACCTTAAACCAATATCCAATTTTTAGTTCTTTAATTATTCCACTAAAAAAATAGTTGGCATCATTCAAATATGGTTTTTGATATTTTTCATATAAAAGATGATAGGTGTTAAAGTATATAGCTCTTCCTTTTGAAAATTCATTTGAATCAATGTTGTGTAAGTATAAATAATTTTCCTCTGCAATAACACTATCTCCGGGATAAACATACTGAGGAAAACCTTTAATCACTTGATCAAAAACGTTAAAAGTTATATCTGCATATTCCTCTTTTTTGTCATTTGTAACATTGTTTGATTTACTTTTTACAGTTTTAAGAATGTAAAAGTTTTTCATATTTAAATCAATGGTTCCATCTGTATCGGTTAAAGAAAGATTCTTTTTGATAAATCTATTTTTGACTAAATACTTAGAACAGCTCGATAAAGAAATAATCAATAGCAAAGAAATGTATGCGAATATTGTTTTCATTAGTTAGCAATTTTTATGTACTTGTATTGGTAATCCAATCCAAAAGTCCAAAATTTACCCATTGGTTTGACATGGTATGGCATAGAAAGTTTATAATGAATTAGATCTTGCATATCAATAGAATTTGGATTGAAAAGTGAAATGGTAAGATGACTAGAGTTACGTATACCTAATCGTAATTGGTATCTACTCTGGTTGTAATATTGAATTTCATTATTGTAATAAGGAAGGTTATCTACTTGTAGGGTATATCCTAATTCATAAATATTTGGTTGGTAACCAGTAAATTTATCGTAGCGAATGGCATAGTCCGTAAAAAAACTATAATCGTTCAAAAAGAATAAACCTAACTGACCACTTCCTGTCCATAACCGATCAAATTTATCTCCTAACCCAAACATACCAAACGGGGGACCATCATTCGCATAAAATCCTTGAAAGTTGCGAATACCTAACATTAAAAATCCAAGTTGTTGATTTCTCTTATGGTTTAACCCATTAATAAAGCATGTTCCAATTGTAATTGATCCATCAAAAGGGTCATAGAGTGTACTCATAGATTGTCCAATACTAATAGTCATCGGGCGACCATCTAGTTTATTTCCATAGTCCAATCCAAAAACTAATTGAGGGTAAATTCTCATCTCTGCATGAATCTTATAACGTTCATCATTCAGGACTGACGTTCCTAGTCCACCACGGAAGAATTCTATTTCCGTTTGTAAGGAGCCTAATGTATTAAAATGATCCTTTTGTATTACATTACGAGCAATTGAACCTGAAAGAAAAAGGCGGAATGCCGAATTCCTTTTAGTACTAATATCAAAAGTAATTCCTCCACTAACTCCCCAAACAAAGCTTTTTCTATTTAGTATGTTTTTTTTATAGATATGAAATATATCAACGACTTTGTCATTTGGCTCAAGAGTGGTTTGAGCTGACAAGAAGAAAGAAAACGAAAATAATGTAATAAATAAGAGCGTTTTCATAAGGGAAGTATAAGGTGATAAAAGTGAAATAATTTATTTCTTAGCTTAAATATAAAACAATAGATGCTATATCCAAACTGTTGGGGTACTTTATCTTGATTGAACTTTAATCGTATACGTTAATTTGTTTCTGTAGTTGAATTTTTAATTTCTCGTCAAAAGCCAACTGCAAAGGAGGAGAAATATCAAATTAATAACCAAGAGTTATTTTTTTCTGTCAAAAAGAAGGGATATCCGTTTTTATTCATAGTAACATATAGTGGTATGGAGGGAGATATAAATATTTTGAATTTGGTGATATAAAATCTGGGAAAAAAGTATTAGAAGAATACAATGATTCAATTCTATGTTTTGGTCATGCTGGAGGTGAAGGTAGATGGCGATTTCAATCATGAAGACAAAATAATTTTGGAACTGATTGGCATATGTTAATGCAAGAGCATGTATAAAAAAAATAAAAAAATACTTTGAGTTATTTATAGAATTTGATAAGCCCTTTCCAGATATTAGAAATAAAATTTTTAGAGAGAATGCTCTTTTTTTTAATCTAAAACAACTTCAATATATAGATTGTAATAAAGGCAAATTTTTATCAACTCAAGCAGTAAAACAACTTCATTAATAAAGAACCAGAATAAAATACAACATCCTGAATTTTGCAATTGAAAATTCAGGATGACTAACACTTCTGTTTATTTATTTTATCGCCTCGGTTTTTTCATAATAATTACCTCGGATGTATTGGTATCTTCATTGATGACTACAAAAAACTTAAAGTGGTAGATGTAGTTAAAATTTAATTGCTCTCGCAATACTTCAAATTGACCTTCATTTTTTGCATGAGTTGCAATCCAGTCAATTGCGTCTAATCTTTTTTGAAATGTCTTTTTCATGGCAGTAATTTTTAAAGGTGAATTTATTTTTCTATTGCTCCTTACATTTAATTCTTACTTATAGGTCTTATTTTTTTGAATTGTTATACAACCTAAAGACGCATGACAATGGATAAAAGTTTATTCTCATATTCCAAATAACTTTTATTTAACACAACTATTAAATAAATGCAAACCGTTTCCAATATTCTAAAATACACTTGCCTAAATTCAAATTAAAAGAAAGAAACTATCCTTTGGTCGATAATAAAAAAGTACTCTACATTATTTATTCGATCTTTTTCTAAATTTAATAACAGAAAACCAACAGTCTAAAAAATGAATGGAAACCTACCTTTAAAAAAAATAATTCTCCCTATTCTCTTTTGTTATTCTTCTTAATCTTTCTGGTCCACTTATCCATCTTTTGCCTAGTGAATTCAAAGAAAACTATTTTGGCTTATTTGGACTCATCATCGCTTTTTTTATGACTTGGAGAGTCCTTAAGTTTGAAAAGAACTCATGGGAAAGTATTGGGTTCAAACGAAATAGTAAAACATTTCCCAGGTTTGTAAAAGAGAGTTTACTTGGATTTTGAATAGGGGTTATTATGTTTGCAATTCATTTTGGAATCAATCTTTTACAATCAATGCTCGGTATGAAAGGACATTTTACTTCCTTCCTTTGGGTGGCCGATCTTCCTGTTGACTTTACACCAGAAGTACTTGCCTATGTAGACACTACTGGTCTTATCCTGCAAGTGGTATTATTCATTGTTGCCGTTGCCGCAATAGAATGGTTAATTAGAAAACAGGAAAAGAAAAAAGATAATTTATACTTGAATTAATTTTAAAAGAAAACAATCTAATCGCATTTTTCTTTAAATCAAAAAGGTAAATAAGAATCAGAATATCAAGCAAGAGTAAAAAAATCTTTTATCTATATTTTTCTAGATTTGCTTTTTTTCATAATTTTTATAAAATAATAAAATGTATAAACAAGTACTCTTAATATTTACATTAGTAATTTCAATTACAATCTTATCATGCAACGATAACACAAAAGATATAGACATGATTACTTGTGTCCGACTACTTAAAACTTCACAACTCGCTTAATCACCACTTGATCTTTGTTTTGTATAATCAACATGTATACTCCTTGAGGGAAATCACCTATATCAATAATCTTATTACCTGTCAAAAACGTATTAAGAAGCAGTTGTCCTTGGTGGTTAAGTATTTGAAGGTTTGCATCCAAAGGACTTTCTACATTAATTTCTAAATAATCATGAGCGGGGTTTGGTTGGATAACAATTTTATTATTTGTTAATTCATCCACACTAGTAGTCAAAAAGTCACCATCACAATTATCATCAATTCCATTATTGGCAATTTCAATTGCTCCCGGATTAACCTCACTATTCATATCATCACAATCAACAAATATTTCATATCCATCATCATCAAAATCAAAAGTAGACAACATCATATTGGTAGTCGTATTCGTCACAATTGGAGGATTGAAATCAAAATAAATACTGGCAGTATTTTCAACTGGGGTAGCCTCAGCTAATCCATCTTTAGTGCGAATTTTATAACTTACATATCCTTGGCTTCCTTCAAAATCTGAAGTACTATCTGGAAGAAAAATATTCCGAAATTCAAAAGTCAAAAACTGATCGGCTTCCATACTTGTATTCAAAACTTCAGAATGACTGCTGCCAACCATTTGAAAAGTAGTAGGATCAAAATTGGCATCTAGTGTATCTCTAATTACTACATCGTACGCCTCAGCATTTCCTGTATTTTGAAAGCGAATAGTATAAGTTAAGTCCTCATCAAACAAAGCATAACCATTCATACGAAGTGGCTGAACTAATTTATCATTTGGATCATAGGCGCAATCCACAATAGGATCGTATAAAATTTCATCGGTAATAATTGTTCCAAACATATCCGAATATTCAACGTAAGATTTAAAATGTACGAGATCTCCAATGGTGAAATTAGGTGGGCCAGGCATGAGATGTAATCCCTGCTTGTTAATCGAAGCTCCAGGATATAGATCACTAAAAAACCAACCATAACGATTAGGAGCAACAATGGTATCAGGCACATCATAAAAAGTTCCAACTTCTATTGAGGTATCCATTTCCATCCAAAGCGTTCCATTTGTAATCGTAGTTCCAGTATTATTTGCAGTCGCTCTAACTGTGGAATAATCTAGGCATCTAATTACATTAGTATTAACATTGGATTGAACTTCAGAAATATCATTAATCGGATGTAATCCAAAAAAAACGGTATCCGTCAAATTAGTATCATCAACAGTTACCATAATACTAGATGAAGGCGTAGTCAATGCCCAGTTAGGTGTATTAGTTTCATTGTAAGTAATTGTATATGTTCCATCGTTTAAGTAAGTTACCCCTTCGTTGATTTCGTTGCTAAATAAAATGATGTTTCCTGGCGATAAAGTCACACTAGCTTGACTGTAATAGGGTTCTTCAATTTCTTGAATCCCATTTTCATTTAAGTCATAAAAAAGGGAATAGTAAATTTTATTAATGTCTGTGCAATTATCTAAAATTTCAATATCTGTTTTACAATCAGGACCATTTTCTTCGATCAATCTTGGCACTCCATCAACTAAGGAATTACAAATATTATTAATAGAACATGAAGTCAAGTTTTGATTAAATCGAATCCATAATTCCGAAATTCCATTTGGATTTATATTTGCCAAAGGCGCTAAACTTTGAATTCCATTATCGCTAATTTCTAATTTCCCATTCATGGAATTAATATTTTCTAACCCGATTAGATTCGTTAAATTATATTGACCTGTAACCCATAAATTGTCACCAACTGAAGTTACATTTTGTAAACTTGAAATATCATTTAGTAATTGGTTATTGTGAAGGTATAATGTACCACTAATGTTAGTTAAATTATCCAGTCCATTTAAACTAGTCAAATTTGGGTTGAGCCCTAATTCCAATCCACCCAAAGAAGTCAAATTTGAAAGCGATACAATATCAGATAACACATCACTATACAAAATGGATAGCCCTCCTCCAATGGTGGTTAAATTTTCTAAACCCGTCAAAGAGGTGAGGGATTGTAAATTATCCATTGTTAAATCTCCACTAATAGTTTTGAGCTTATCCAAGCCTGTCAAATTAGTTAAGTTGGCATCTTCTAACCTACAAAATCCATCAATGGATTCTAAATTATCCAATCCCAATAAATTAGGAAGCATATTATGTCCAATCCAAACATCACCCGTTACTTCCGTCAATCCTTCCAAACCAGTCAAACTCGCCAAGGAAGGATTATATTGAATATCAAGTCCTCCAACTGAAGTTAGATTATCTAGTCCTGATAAATCAATTAATTCATCTTGTCCCCAAATTAGAATATAACCTCCAATAGAAGTTAGAACTGATAATCCGTTTAGATTTTGAATATCTCCTTCTAGAATTAAGAAGCCTCCAATTTCTGTACACCCAGGATAGTTTATTGCAAAATTATCTATCTCCGCTTGCGAGTACATAGCAAAACCGTCAGGAAAACAATTTTGAGAAAAAACGGAATGATGGAAAATGGGAAAAAATAATAAGATCGTAAAAATGTATTTCATATTAATATTTTTTATTTAACAAAATGGAGAGACAAGCAATTGTAGTCTTTAAAAATTGGAAGTAATAATTATGGTTCGGTACTTACTATAATCTAAGCTTTAATAGAAAACGAATCTATGTTGTTATTTGTTCGGATAGTTAAGTTAAGAATTATGTGAAAAGGAATTACAGAACATGATCAAGGTATATTTGTATCGGATATTTTCTTTTATTTATCTTGTTTTGAAATTTTATTACAAAATCAAATACAATTACTTATGTTAATACTTATTAAAAAAAAGGAAAAGATTCAAGTGAAACTAAGACCTCAGAAAGTGACTAAAAATCAAAAAAAAATGTTGAAAGGCGGAACATCTTCTTCCATTATTATGGAAGACTATATCGACGGTTAATAGCTAGATTAATAAAAAAAGTAAACAGTTTTTAGAATTAAGAACTGTTTACTTTTTTTATTATTTTAATTTTTTAAAATACTTTTCTAAAACAGGACGCTCCACATAATCTTGATTTGGTAATTGATCAATTCGAGTTTGCATATAATTTATCCTGTCCTGAGTCAATGGATGAGTACTTAAAATTTTTAATGCTGTTTGCATATTTTCTCCTAGTAGCGCTTCCTGATTTTGTAAGACTTCAAATAGCTTTACCATTCCATTAGGATCGATAGAAAGATCTTGTAAATAATCAAATCCAATCATATCAGCTTCCGTTTCCATACTTCTGGAATTAGACAAATCTTTAATCATAAATGCGTTTTCTACGATTACAGCACTTACTCCACTTGCATCACTTGTTAGGATAGAAAAAACTAAGTAAGTACTCAAGCTACGACTCATTTGTTTTAGAGAATGCCTTTTTTCTACATGAGCTAATTCGTGAGCCAAGACTGCAGCTAGTTGTTCCCAAGAATCAAAGACATCTAAAATACCTTGATAGATTACAATCTTTCCCCCAGGAACTGCAAATGCATTTACGATAGGATCATCCACAACATATAACTCTAGAGGATATCCACTTTCAAATCCAACCTCATTAAAAAAATCAGTCAGAATTTTAGATTTAGACTCATCAATATCTAAAGAAGCAAACAAAGGTTCTGTCATTTTTTCCCCTAAAGCTATTTCAGCATTTTTTGGAATTAGGATAACTGCTTTTTCCGCAATGAATGGTGCTACAAAAAATATATATATAAATAAGACACCAACTAGCGTTACAAAGGAAGAAGCAACAACCTTAAAAACATTTCCTCGTAAAACTCTTGAGTAGATAGAAGATGAAAAAGCAGATGGATACCTAGATCTAAATTCAGCTATATCATCTGCACCTTCTATCATTAATGTTTGAAATGGAAACTCTCCAAACTTTAATTGCAAATTTCCTGTTGAGGAAAAATCAATATTTTCAATATCTTTTATAGCTATTTCTTTTACCATAGAAGGATCATTATCTGTGGCAAAAGAAATAGAATGTTCATTCAAATAAACAGATACTAAATTAGGCTTAGAAGATTGCCCATCAAAAAATACACCTTGAATGTTAGAAATCATACACCTTATATTTTTTTTAAAAACTATACGATATCAATATCTAAAATATCTAATAAATCATCTCCTGTGGCATTTCTATAATCGTCTGCGTCTTGTTGTAAGTTTTCTAAATCCACTTCTTCAGGAACATTTACACTTTCGGTAAATAACTTTTGAGTCCGCATTGCTACCCAAGGAAAAGCAAGACCGAAGGTAAACATCAACATCAATAAGTTGGTGAAAATGACGTAGAAAGTATTGCCGCCTGATAGAGTAGATTTTAAATTATATACACTTTCGTCTTCCTGCTCTACCTCGATATTATTTATCGTGAAGTTAAAAGAATTAGCGATATACCATGGTAGGTATATATATAAGGTAATTATAGAAAGTATTATTCCTCCAAGATTAATTCCAAATAATTCTCCTCCTGATCCTCTAAAATCTAATCGATACTGTCCAAACTGAGAATGACTCATTAAATAGGTCATAATATTTACTCGCATCCACGATCCATATATTCCTAAAGTAAAAATAGTTAGAAAAAGATTTTTAAGATATAGTTTAACAAAATCAGTTAGGTTACCTCGAAATGAAAAAAATATTCCACGCCATGAAGTTCGAGAAAGTCGGTATCTCCATGCTCCAAAGATTGCTATAGGACCTAATAATATTAATCCGATATAAAATAATATTACAGCCATAGGAAAAAGATAGACCATCAAAATCATACAAAAAATTAATCCATAGGCCATGATAAATCCTTTAAACATTTCTTTACCTGTGCCATGATAAACAAAAGGATCACCATCTAAGCTGGTTTCATTCCACAAGAATCTTCTTATTGCTGCTTTTGCCCAAGGATAATATAAGCCAAGTGTTAAAACAGTAAGAATGATATTAACTGCCCAGATTCCAAAATAGCGAGAACCTTGACCTGAAAAAGAAAAATTGTGGTGGTGGGGGTATACATTATTCATATGATATAAGCGTTTAAATTTTTTGTAAATAATATGTAGTACAAACAAATGTAAAAAAGTTAATATGAAAATAAGAGTGATGGTAAGGAAATATATCTTTTTTTTAAATCCAAAATACTGCATGACAAATAAAAAAAAAGATTGGGTAGAGTAGTATTTAGGTTGTTACTCTTCTTAATTTTCCCAGCTTATTCATATCTCTTTTCCCTACTTGTTTGAAAAAAAATTAAGGTAATTTTTTTTCCCATTTGCTGAGTTTTATAAAATGTCGGATGACTTGAAAAAGTTTTTTCCATCCTTCCCAAAAGGATGTAAAGCGAGCTCCATTCTGGTGGTTAATCATACAAATTTGAAAGAGGTCTTGCCACATCCTAAAAATTGTTTGGTAGGCTTCCTTGGCAGATTTTCCGCAATGATATAAATGCCCGTATCCAGAATGAACTCCATTAAATTCAAGGATGGTAAAATCTTTTCCTTTTTTTAAATCTTCCAAAGAGGTACACTTAATATCATATCGACCATAAAATATTTGATTACTATGATGACTTATTTTATCAAAAACATCTACTAAATCTTCATCAATTTTATTGACTAATTCTACTAATCGAGCACCTGTTTTTCGATTGCCTGTGTACATCAATTGGACAAATTCACCTTTGGCTGGAACAGTATTCCAATTTTTCTTTTTCTTTCGAAAAATTTCTTCTTTCCAAAGTGTTGTTCTAGAATCATTTTCTACTAAGGTACGCAATGTTGATTTTCCGTCGCCTATTATTGAAAGTGGTTTTTTTTCAGATAGGCCTACAATTTTCCCCTTTTTCTCATTTGGATTTCGAACATAAAACAAACCCACTTCTATGTCATAAGAAATATACTCTTGAGCAATCCAATCCGCCTTTACCAAATCATAATATGATCGCAACTGCTTTTCATCTTCGATGATTCGAACGAGTAATCCAACCATTCCCACATCTGGCTTGACGACGATAGGATAACTGAGATTAGCTTGAGCAATTTTGTTAACTACCTGTCCAAAGGAATCAGCTGGATGAACCAAAACGGTATTTGGAAAAGTGTTGGGAGGCAAAATTTGATAGACTTCAGATTTCGTTAACCCAAAGAAACTACCAAAAGTGAGGTTAGGATTAGAAGTACTAAATAACCACATACGGCGATTAATAATTGCTTTCCAAATCCCGAAAAGATAAAGTGGGAAGAGAAAGACGTTCTTTGGATAATTTTCCCAATTCAAATATTTCTCAAACCATTTCAGCTTGACTGTAGGCTTTTCGCTTTTATAAGAATAGGTATTGTGATTTGTTTGTTGAAAGTGTGGCAAACTGTAGTTTTTTTTCACTAAATAAAAGAAAATTAGTTTAGAATGCCTAACGCCTAAAAAAAAATAATGGAAATAGAGTTGAGAGTAGAATTTTGAACAAAAGTAAACCATAGAAAAGATTATCAAAATGGAGCGTTGGTAGGGAGTAACTTTCCTTTATCTAGATTTTTATTTAGAAACGAAAATTAAATTTTCCTGATGGGAATTTCAAAGTTTTGGACTTACTTGCTTTATGTATGGTATAATTTAGACATTAGACTTTATTCGTTTGACGTTGAACGTTTTACGGTCTACAATTCTATTTAGAATAAACTTTATTGTAATTTATGAAATAGATGGAATGGTAACAACATTACTAAATGTAGATGTTTTCAATAGATACTTTAGTGGGAACGTTGGCATAGTAAAAGCAAATCAGATTTTTATATTTAATCCAGCGGTCATTTCTTTGACTTATAGCTTTAAATCTCAATTTCTAAAGTTATTCCAAACTAATTAATGTTTTAAATCAATATTTATAACAACATATCTACAAACCCTTTGAAATTTTATTTTTCAATTAATCATTAAATCTGTACTTTCGAAAATTAATCAATTAAAATAAATAATATGCCCCTTCTGTTTGCCCTAATTGGAATAGTTATTCTGTTTATCCTGATTGCTGGTTTTAAGCTAAATGCATTTATCTCATTTATTATTGTTTGCCTATTTGTAGGATTAACTGGAGGCATGGAATTGACTTCCATAGTTTCTTCCATTCAAGTTGGGATGGGAAATACACTTGGGTATTTGGTAATGATTTTGGGACTAGGAGCGATGCTGGGAAAATTGGTTGCTGATAGTGGCGCTGCACAACGAATCACAACAAAATTAGTCGCTAGTTTTGGAATAAAAAATGTGCAATGGGCAGTTGTCTTAGCAGGGTTTATAGTAGGTATTCCTATGTTTTATACGGTAGGTTTTGTTATATTAATTCCTTTGGTTTTTACGGTAGCAGCTTCGACCCGATTACCCTTAATATATGTTGGTTTACCGATGCTTGCATCTTTATCGGTGACACATGGATTCCTTCCTCCTCACCCTGCACCTACTGCCATTGCTCAAATGTTTGAGGCAGATATTGGAACAACTTTGTTGTATGGAATCATCATTGCCATTCCGACGATCATCATCGCAGGACCATTATTAACTCGTAGACTTAAGGACGTAAATGCTACGCCACTCAAGGAATTTTATAATCCAATAATATTAAAAGATAATGAGATGCCTGGTTTTGGGATTAGTGTATTTAGTGCATTGCTTCCAGTTATTTTAATTGCCTTTTCGACGTTGACGCTTAGTTTGGTTCCTGAAAATTTTGCTTACAGAAAGGGAATAGAATTTATTGGAAATCCTTCGATTGCAATGTTGATTTCCGTTCTTGTTGCGATCTATACATTAGGTTTATCCCAAGGAAAAAAAATGCCTGAACTAATGGATTCTGTTGCAAAAGGTATTGCAGGAATCACGATGGTTTTATTAATTATTGGAGGAGCAGGAGCTTTAAAACAAGTTTTAGTGGATAGTGGTGTGAGTAAATATATTGGAGAATTAATGGAGAAATCTTCCATTTCACCTTTAATCTTAGCTTGGTTAATTGCTTCAGTAATTAGAGTCTGTGTTGGGTCTGCAACTGTTGCTGGAATGACAGCAGGTGGTATTATGTTGCCAGTAATTTCGAGTACTGGAGCTAATCCTGAATTAATGGTAATTGCAATTGGAGCAGGGAGTTTGATGTTGTCACATGTCAATGATGGAGGATTTTGGTTATTCAAAGAGTATTTTAATTTAACGGTGAAAGAAACGCTATCCACTTGGACAGTCATGGAAACAACTGTAGGAGTGATGGGAATTGTTGGAGTTTTAATATTAAATTTATTTGTTTAAAAATGTAACTATTCGGCACTTGACTCTATAATGAATTGAACGCAGAGTTGCAGAGATGCAGAGCTTTATTTTTCTTCGAAAAAAATGTCTGTGGAAATCTTTGCATCTCTGCGTTCAATTCATTCATTACTATTAGTTGCTCAACAGTTACTAAAAATGTCTTATTAAAAGAACCTAAAAAAATAAAATGAACAATTTACCTTCGAAAAAAATCAAAGAACTAGGTTTAGAATTACCTCCTCCTCCAAAACCTGCAGGAGTGTATCGACCAATCTTAGTAGTTGATAAATTTTTATATGTATCAGGACATGCACCTGTTAATATGGATGGAAGTTTGATGCAGGGTAAGGCAGGAGATAATCTAACAAAAGAAGAAGCAAAAGTAGCTGCTCGTCAAGTCGGATTAACGGTGCTATCGACGATACAAACACACTTTGGAGATATTGATAAAATTAAAAGAGTAGTAAAAGTATTAGGGATGGTTAATTGTACTCCTGATTTTATTAATCAGCCATTTGTCATTAATGGCTTTAGTGAATTGATGGCAGATGTTTTTGGAAATGAAAATGGGATAGGAGTCAGGAGTGCAGTTGGAATGATGTTGCCAGATGGAATTCCCGTTGAGGTAGAAGTGATGTTTGAGTTATATTAAAAAGGATCGTTGGACGTTTTACGTTAAACGTTTGACGTTCTACTATGGAGAAAAAAGTAAATAAATATTGGTAGAAATTCATTTAATAAATATTTTCTAAAAAACGTAAAACGTAAAACGTAAAACGTCCAACGCAAAACGAAAAAAACATGTTCATATTCGATGCACATCTCGACCTCTCCATGAATGCTTTAGAATGGAATAGAGATTTAACTTGGGCAATTGAAGATATTAGAAAAAGTGAAGAAGGAATGTCAGACAAACCTGATCGAGGAAAAAGTACGGTCACATTGGGAGAAATGCGAAAAGGCAATATTGGGATTTGTATCGCTACACAAATTGCACGATATGTAAAACGAAATAACAACCTTCCTGGTTGGAATTCACCCGATCAAGCTTGGGCACAAACGCAAGGACAATTAGCTTGGTACAAAGCCATGGAAGCAAAAGGTGAGATGACTCAAATCACCAATCTTGAACAATTGAATACTCATCTTGAACTATGGAAAAATCCTACCGCTAGAAGTCCTATTGGATATATTCTAAGTTTGGAAGGAGCAGATTCTATGGTTACTATTGATCATCTTGAAATGTCTTACCAACAAGGATTACGAGCCATTGGGCCAGCACACTATGGTCCTGGAACGTACGCACATGGAACAGATTCAGAAGGTGGAATTGGTCAACAAGGCAAAGCATTATTAAAGAAAATTGAAGAACTAAATTTGATATTAGATGCTACTCATTTATGTGATATAAGTTTTTGGGAAACCATGAAAGTTTACAACGGGCCAGTTTGGGCGAGTCATAATAATTGTAGAAAATTCGTTAATCATAATCGACAATTTTCAGATGAACAAATAAAAGAACTGATTAGTCGAGACGCAGTTATTGGAATTGCACTCGATGCTTGGATGATGGTTCCAAATTGGGTCAGAGGAGAATCTACTCCTGAAAGTATGGGAGTAACCTTAAAACAAATGATTGATAATATCGATCATATTTGTCAATTATCAGGAGACTCACTTCATGTTGGTATCGGTACAGATTTGGATGGCGGTTTTGGAAAAGAACAAACACCAAGTGATTTGGACACCATTGCGGATTTGCAAAAAGTACCTCAAATGTTAACGGACAAAGGATTCAATCAAGAGGACATTAATAATATTATGCATCAAAATTTTATTTCATTTCTTCGGAGAGTTTGGGGATAGAATTTATTCTAAATTAACAATATGAAACTGAAAATTTATAATCTACTTCCTTTTATTCTAATCACCACATCCTTATTCGGTCAATCGCCGAAAGTAATAAAAGCAGAAACGGAAATTTATCTTACTAGTGAGGATAAATGGCGAGGAGCTGAATTAGAATTATACGAATATTCGGGCGACTTTTTGACTAAGTATACTGATCAAATTTGGTATTCAATACCCGAAAAATATGTTAATTCGGAAATTATAGAATATCAATATAATAGTGATGATCAACTACAATTGAGATTGGAATATGATTTTACATCAGCGGATGCGATCGTTCAAAATTTTTATTGGGACGAATATTTCTATAATGAGAAAGGGTGTTTGATTGCGTTAAAAGATAGTGTAAGTAGTATCCACGGAGTGTATGACCAACATTATTTTGAATATCAAGTCGATGAAAATTGTAACCCGATTGAAGAATTGAAAACCACTTTGCCACCTAGCGGTATTTTATATTTTCATAAAACGACTAGAGTTTTTAATGCATCAAATGTACTCCTGAAGGATACACTATTTAGAAGGTATAACGACAATTGGATAGTAGAAAGAATTAACGATTATGCGTATGACACGGCAGGCAGGTTAATCGAAAACCACGTTACTATTTTTGGTAGCTTTAATGTTACAGAGGAAACAGAAGAATGGACTTATGATGAGCATGATCAACTGGTTCACTATATTCGATGGCGAAATACTTCCTCCAATCCTTATAAAATAATCAAGAAGGATAGTATTGTCATTGTTTACGATGATCAATATCGAGTTTCCGAAAAAGAGTTACATCAAACTAATTTCACTACAATTTCACCGATTGAATATTATACCTATGATTATTATTGTCAGGATATTTTAAGGCAATCGGGGAAAGAAGATTTGCCACGGATTTACCGAACTTTCTATGAATACATGCCTGGATTTGATGACGAATGTGCGGAAGATTTGGACGATATTTCCATTTCTATTTACCCCAATCCTAATGAAGGGGTGATGACTATAACAAGTGATTTATTGGCTGCCGAAAGTGCTGTGCTTCGGGTATTTGATGTGGCAGGAAGAGAATTGTATGTTCGAGATTTCTTGATTTTAAAAGATACTTATTCTTTAGACCTCTCTTTTTTGATTACTGGGATTTATATGATTTCTATTCAGACGGAAGGGTTTGTGAAAACTGAAAAGGTTTTGATTTTTTAGGTTTGGGGTGTTGGTTGTTTGGGGAATGGTAGCATGAACTATAGTTTAATTTAAAGCAAAGCTTTGTTGAATACAATGCACTATCGCAGGAACGGATAGCGCTAGTGTTGGTGCTTTTAGTTGCAGAGTTGGTTTCAGCATGAGAACTTACTCTTTCGCCAATAGAGGTGGGAAACCTATTCTTTTCCAAAAAAAAATCCCTGTGCCTTTGACACAGGGAAAATATAATTTTCACTTATTCACAATACTACTTTTATTTAAACATAAATGTCTAATAATTTTTAGGTATTGGTTTAAGTGTAAGTTAATTATTGAAGCGTAATAACTGAAAAACTCGAATTCAAAGAAGCGCTATATCCTGGACATTGAGCTTGAGTTGAAGTTAAACAATTTGGTGAATCAGAGGTCGGAAGTCCATTACAATTCGTTCTTCCAATATAATATATACAATTAGTTGCTGTCAAAGGGTAACCTTTTGAAGCCATGATTCTTGAGCCAGCAGGAAAGGTTAAATTAGTAATTCCAGGAGGAACATTCAATGTTTGGTAACCCGTTGAACCGCAGGCAGCGTCGCCATATTGTACGGCAATTGTAAAAGTACAATTAGTTTGATTGTCAACTGTTTGCGCATTGGTACTTGTTGCTGCAAATGAAATAAACAGACCAACTAAGCATAAAAATTTTAAGAAATTTTTCATAATAAGATAGGAGTTTGGTGAACACTTGGTACTCTAAACTTTATAAGAATAGAAGTATTAATGTTCGAGTTAAAAAATAAATAATAACTATTTTTAAAAAATGTTTTGATGAATTATCGTCAACTATTACCCATAAAAAGATGAGTAATTTTATTTAGATCAAGGATTTGATTTAATGTAAGTGTGTTAAATTATGTTGGGCGATTCAATTTTTGTAGGAGTTAAATATTTGGGTTTGATTCGGTACCAAATTATAATTTAAATATAGAGTTAAAATTAATATTCTAACCAGCGCTAAAGCAAATTTTTATTGTTTTAAAATAGGTTGATTTTTCGCAATATGTATATGTTAAATGCTGGTGATCATATATTTATAAGGTTTTAATGTATGGAGTTTTTAAGGTTTCAAAGTTAGTTTTTAAATTACTTAATTACTCCAGAGTCTCTAAGGATACACGCTAGTTCTATCACTACAGTTTTTAGATGTATCGAAATTGATATACGAAAATACAGAACTTAATCCTTCGCCAATAGAACATCAATTTGAGTCACTAAATTAAGAACACAACATCCCACTCCCAATCCACTTTTTTTTCCAAACCAACCAATTTTTACGAACCTCTGCCAAAGGTAATTCTGATTCCTCCGCGATCTTTTCAAGCGAATGAGAAAGATTTTTATTCTCTTTAAAAAGACCAAGGAAACGATACTGCCAAGCAGTCAAACCTTGAAAAGAGATTCGATAATTATTTCGATAGATTGTACACCAAGTAGTTTTTTCAAAAGGAAGCTCAGGTGCTTCTCCTTTTTGAAAACTTTGATAATAATAATTGATTGGGAATCGAAATTTAAACAGGTAAAAAACAGGAACTAATCGCAATGATTCTTCTGGTAGTGCTTCGGAAGCAACAGTATATTTTTCTTCATTTTTTTTATCAAAAATAATTTGAATATTATATTCGAAGATTGCTAACTCAATTAGGAAGTCAGGCCAATCTTCTTTTTCTTCAGCATCTTTATCAGGTCTGGTTTCCTCTAAAAATTGTGGAAACCTTTTTCCCAACTCAATTAAATTATAACTTTCAGAAGGGTAGGTTTGTAAATATTGATCTACAAATCCTTGAAATAATTCTTTGCCTAAAGCATGTTGCAAAGCAGGAAATTGCTTTGTCATACACTCTCTTAATCTCGCCACATAACTACGTTGATAAATGGCTAAATGTTGATGCGCTTCCATTCTTTCTGATGGACGAATAAGTGATTCAATATTCTCTTTGGAGGTACTATAAGGATTCAGTAAAGTACCTTGCATCCAACTTTGAATTTTATCTAAAGTCATTTTATTTTCTTCTGCCATAAGTTAATTCGTTTTTGAAAAAACTGGAGAAACCATAAAATCTACAGGATTCGAAACACTTTTAGTAGGAGTGATTTTCGGTGTTTCGATTTCGTGATGAACATTTCCAGACCAGTAAGTTTTTGCTTTTTGTAACTCATTATAGCATGTGTCAAAATCTGGAATATTTCCGTCCCATTCCAAAAGGGTAGTGGTACCTCCTGTTCGTTCCCAAGCTAAACTATACAAATTCCAAACCTCCTGAGTGACTTCTCGATCATGCGTATCGACTATAAAATCACCACAATGTTCATGTCCAGCTAAATGCATTTGCACTACACGTTCGGCAGGAATTCCCTTGATATATTCTACTGGATCAAAATTATTATTGAAGGCAGAGACATAAACATTATTAACATCAAGCAACAAACCGCAATTAGTTTCTTCTGCCATTTGAGCTAAGAATTCATGTTCAGGCATATTGGAATGTTGGAAAGAAAGATAGGTGCTTGGGTTTTCAAGAATCAATGGTCGTTCTAAAAAATCTTGAACAACTTTGATCCGATTACAAATATGTTGGAGTGTTTCATCATTAAGTGGAACAGGTAAAAGATCATGAGAATTGACTCCTAGAATTCCTGTCCAACAAAGATGATCACTAATCCAAATAGGATTAATTTCTTTGGCAAGGGCTTTTAATTTTTTTAAATAATCAAAATCTAAGGGATCAGAACTTCCGATAGAAAGTGAAACGCCATGCATGACCAAAGGATATCGTTCTGCAATTTGGCGAATAATATTTCTTGGACGACCACCAGAATCCATAAAGTTTTCAGAAATGATTTCGAACCATTCTACTTGTGGATTTTTTTCTAAGATATGATTGAAATGTTGACTTCTTAATCCTAATCCTAAACCAAGATTTGGAAGACCTAAAATATTTGCCATAGTCATTTGTTAAAAATGTAAACAAGAGTCAACAGTAGTTGTTGACTCTTGTATTTTAAAAAAATAAGTAAAGATAAGTTCCAAACGTTGAACGTTGAACGTTGAACGTTGAACGTCAAACGTTCAACACTTTTTAATCACATCCACATTCCTTACAATTCTCCAACGTCTCTGGCAAATCTTCTTTACTATCTCTAACAAATTTATCATGTCGTCTTTGAGCATGTTTTGGTCCGGTGTAAGAACAGAATCTTTCTCCACTATAACCACATGAAGATCCCACGCCAATATTGTTGCCTAACCACTCCAATGTCGGCCCATATTCCATTGGCGATTTTCCAAAACTCCTCTGGGATTTTTTCATTCTCTTTTCAAATAATGCTCGAGCGATTAACCAAACAGATTGACCTTTATTCGGCCCTTGAGTTACGAATCGGGAGGCAGGAATTGGTGTACCACAGCTTCCTTGGAATGCACAGTCATTTAATCCTGGTTTGCATTGTTCTTCCTTTGTTCCAAAAAGTCCACATCCTCCTTGGCCTCGACAATGATTTAAGGTGTGGCAAGAGTGGTAATTGGTGGCACATTCTCCCTTTCCTGCACAATCATTCGTTCCAAAATAATCATGACCTTTGCAGGCATTTAATCCCATGCATCCATGTAATTCTAATGGAGGCATAGCCTGAGGTTTGTACTCTGGTTTAGTATTTTTTGTTTTTGTTTTTGATTGTTTTGATGTCTTTGATTTTTTATTAGACTGACTCATTTATTTTTCATTTTTTATAATTAATAAAAATTGGTTCTAAAATAAACTCTATGTTTTTTTGTCAAAAAAAAATTATACTTTCCCTTTCGTCGATCATTTTATTTCAATAATAGTTGACTATAGAGTTTGTCTAAGAACGAAATAATTTACTCCAACAAAGGTTAGAGTTTATTCTAAATAAAATTGTATGGGCGACCGTAAAACGTCTAACGTTCAACGTCAAACGAATAAAGTCTATTAATTATACCACCGATAGAACCTTATGTCTTAAAGTTATATCAGGGAAATCATTCACCCAGCCACTAATTCCTTTTCCACTACTACCTTCTGGCATCCTATCAAAGATTTCTAGAATTTGTTGCTTAGGAGTGAGTTTTGAATTTTTCGAAAAATCATATTTTTCCCAAGTTGGAGCAGCGCTATAAATAGTACCTTGATATTCAATTTTTTGATAGAGCATAGCATTACACAAACCACTCAATGCCCAAATCATTCCCTTATGAACTCCAAACATAAAGATCTCATATTGAGTATGATCTTTTTTATAATAACATGTTTCGATCATTAGGAAAAGGTAAGTATAAACTGCATTGGTTGCGTCAGATAGATTGATCAAATGTTCAATACCGCTTTTACTTGCAGAAGAACTTTTGACACCTGCCATTTTTGATTGAGCATAGTTAATATAAGGCGTCTTAGTTTTTCTAGGATAATTAGTTGGATTATCTGGAAAATTATAAACAAAGAAAGAATGAAAATCCATTCCTAATTTTTCGAATGTATTAGTGAATTGTTCTCCTTGACAATATAGTTGCAGGAATTTATCAAAGTGCGATAATTCACTTAGACTAGGATTATCATAATCATTAGGATTGATTTGTGTTGGATCATCCCAATTAATATTTGGGCAAACAGGATTACCTTCTGGTGATAATTTATCTCCTCCATCATGACCTTCTCCTTGTTCTACTACTTCTTCCAATGCTCGGATGGCAGACTTCCAATCTTTTACATGGCGCAAGTCTCCACTATCATCATCACTTGGGAATTCTGGATTATGATCTTCATCATAGTAAACAGTATTTAAACTATTCGGCCCATAATATCCTTTTCCAGGAAGTAACTGAGCACGGTCATTTCGATAATGTTTTTTGTCCTTGTAGTGTTTTTTAATACAGATTTCAATCATTCGATAAAATTCACCGATGGTTGTATTTTCTATTTCACCACCTTTTTTATAATTGGTTTGTTTTCCTTCGAATGCTTCAGGACTTTCAATTCTTAAAAAAGTCAATAACTGTTGCTGTGAAAATTTTGCTGCATTGATCGGTACATAAGGTTCATGTCCTGGCAAATGAGCAGGAAATCCAGGAATAGATTTCATTAATTTAGGAGGACCAAATAATCCTTGTTTTACATTTGAACTCAAAGAGGTGTGGAGCATTTCTTCCACCGCTACCGACATAATCAAAGCAGCTGCCTTGTTGGCATATACTTGTAACTGGATGGATAAATGATTAGCCACTTTTTCTGATACCTTTCCTTTTTTCTTGATGTAGTAAGTCAAACCTTCACCAGTCGTCAATTGCATTGGGTCTCCATTCTTACTGTTGGCGATTTTCTTATCCTTATTTACGGCATCCTGATACGAATCTATTGTGTTGTTCTTCGTTGGAGGTGCAGGTTCCTGTTTCCAAGTTCTTTTGATCGAATAATAAGTATTCAGGTAAGTTGGAATCGTAGCAACTTCTAAAGCAATAGCTTGGTCAAGTGCTTTTTCAAGATCATTTTTTTTAATTTCAGTTGGGATCTTGAATAGGGGTTTGATAGTCATAAATTGTTTTTTTGAGGTAAAATAAAATATTGTAAAATCCTTTTCAGACTAGGTAATAACTTTGACTACCCAAAGTCAAACTTTAGGTTTCAAATAATATAAATTTGGTGATTTTAATTAACTCAGTCGAAATGGATAATATAATTGTAGAATGAAAAGCATTAATTATGAAGTGCTGATCTAATTATATATACGCTAAGGTATATAATATAATTTTGGTATTATAATTTTTTTTAAGATGTTGTTGTTTAGTGAAACTATTAACTTAATGGCATTGAGTGTGCGCTACATCCTGAAAAAAAAAACTTACTTCAAATTGAATTGAAGTAAGCTTTTTTGTGAGACTGAAAGGATTAGAATCCCTGACTCCTAGCCTGTGAAGGCTGGTCATTCTCACATATTATGTGGGAGATGAGGGACTCGAACCCCCGACTTCTACGTTGTCGACGTAGCACTCTGAACCAGCTGAGTTAATCTCCCTTTTGCTTCGGTGTCAATCAAAGTGTCAATTTTCCCAATATTGGGAATGCAAAAATAGTAAAAGTCAAATAAGATACAAGCATTGACAAATAAAAAATATCTGCTGATTGGATGTGGCAAAAAATGGGAACATTTTTTAGTCCACTTATTTTCAAATTCAGTAAATTATATTTCAACAAAATTTGCTATCCAAGACAAATTGTATACAATTGGATTTGTTTACTCATCCTCAAACTGATGAATAAAAATCAAAGTAAATTTTATCTCTAATGAAATTTGCTATCCAAGTTTTCCAAAACATATTCCCACAAATCTTTATAGGGACTATGGAAATTAAAAAAGCTGAAGTTCAATATTCGCAGCGCTTTCAGCGTAGATTGGTACTACACTATTAAACAACTTCAATGATAGAATTGTGGTTTCAAAATAGTCTCTCAAGTTGCACAAAAATATACATTGTTATTTTTCGAAAAAATAATAATTGATTTTACCTTTAATTTTTATCATTTCGAAAAATAATAATCATGGACTTTACTAATAAAAAGATATTAATAACTGGAGCGGGGAGAGGTCTAGGAAAAGTGATTGCAACTGAATTTGCCAAAGCTGGAGCGCAAGTCGCCGTCCATTTTAATACAAGTAAAGCAGAAGCTGAACAAGTAATTTTGGAATTAAAAGGGGAAGAACATTTTTCCGTTCAGGCAGATTTACAAAATCCAATTGCTGTAAAAGCATTGTTAGAAAATGTAGTTGAACGATTTGGAGGTATTGATATTTTGATAAATAACGCTGCGGTGATCAAATATCATCCCATCGCAGAAGTGAGTTATGAAGAATGGCAACAAGCTTGGAATGAAACCATTACGGTCAATTTGCAAGCTGCTGCGAATCTTAGTTTTTGCGCAGCGCATCAAATGAAAAATACTGGAGGAGGCAGAATAGTCAATGTTTCCTCTCGAGGTGCATTTCGAGGCGAACCTGACATGCCTGCCTATGGTGCAAGTAAAGCAGGAATGAATGCCATGAGTCAATCGTTGGCAATGGCTTTGGCAAAATGGAATATCTTTGTTGGAACGGTGGCACCTGGATTTATTGAAACGGATCGAGTCGCTCCAATTTTAAATGGCGAAAGGGGAGAAGCGATTAAAAATCAAAGTCCACTTGGAAGAGTTGCTCGACCTGAGGAAGTTGCTAGAGGTGTTTTGTTTTTGGCTTCGGAAGGAACTGAATTTATGACGGGAGCAATTTTGGATATTAATGGGGCGTCGTATTTGAGAAGTTGATCTTTGTTTGATGATAAAACGACTTATCGGATACATTGAAGATGTCCGATATCTAATTAAACAGTTTTTGAAAAAAATAGAATGAAAAAAATGCAGATTTCTAAAAGAATAATTTTAGCAATTATTTGCTTACTTACAAGTTCGAATTTTGGTGTTTCGCAAACTGAAACAGATGGAAGATTATTTGATGCAAAGACTACTAAAAGTAATGGACTTACTAGTGGTACTCCTCAATCGGTTGGGATGGATTCCTCTTTTTTACATCAAAAAATAGACTCTATCGCCAACGAAGCTATTGAGGCAAAAGCCTTCCCCGGTATGCAAGTTTTAGTAGCAAAAAGCGGGAAAGTCATTTTCCATAAAGCCTACGGATTCCATACTTATGAAAATAAAAAAAATGTACAACTGGCTGATTTGTATGACTTTGCGTCAGTTTCAAAAGTGACTACTGCTTTGCCTGCTTTGATGAAATTACATGGCGAAGGAAAATTTGACCTTGACCAACCCTTTAAAACCTATTTCCCAAAATTTAAAAAATCAAACAAGTCAGACTTAACTTACCGAGAAATTTTAGCACACCAAGCAGGACTAAAACCATGGATTCCTTATTGGACTACGACTGTCAAAAAGAATGGAAAATATAAATGGCGAACTTTAAAAAATCGAGAAACCAAAAATTATAACATTAAAATTACGGATGATTTATTTCTCCATAAAAAGTATAAAAAAAAGATTTATAAAGCCATTTGTAAGTCTCCAGTAAGTGAAGTGAAAGAGTATAAATATTCAGGTTTAGCATTTTACCTTTTTCCAGAGATTGTGGCTGACTTGACAAATATGGATTTTGAAATGTATCTAAAAAAAGAAATTTACGAACCAATTGGTGCTTCGACTTTGACGTATAATCCAGAACGTTATTTTTCAAAAGATCAAATTATTCCAACTGAACGGGATACTTTTTTTAGAAAAATTCAGATTCATGGAACGGTGCATGATGAAGGTGCAATTATGATGGGAGGTGTTTCAGCTAATGCAGGTTTATTTGGAACGGCATATGATTTAGCCAAATTGATGCAACTATATTTGAATGGAGGAAGATATGGTGATCAACAAATTATTGCTCAGGCATCTATTGATGAATTTACAAAATATCAATTTCCAGAAAATAAAAATAGGAGAGGATTAGGTTTTGATAAACCACTTTTGGAATATGATTTCGCCAAAAGTTCAGTAGCGAAAGATGCAAGCTCTTCGAGTTATGGACACTCAGGTTACACGGGAACTTTTGTTTGGGTGGATCCAGAATATGAATTGATTTATATTTTTTTTTCCAACCGAGTTTTTCCAACTAGGAATAATCGGAAAATTTATGAGATGAATGTTCGCCCGAATATTCATCAAGTGATTTATGATTCGATGAAAGAATAACCATAGATTGGCTTCAAGCCAACCTATGATTATTTTAGGGAAAAACCATAGGCTGACTTGAAGCCAGTCTATGGTAAGATTAACCAAGAAATAGCTTGCTCACTTCCGCAGTATTCAATGCCCAATCCATATCGTAAACTTCATCTGCTAGAGATGCATCTTCGACAATCGTCAAGCCTTGAACTTCCGCTTTCAGGTCAAGCAATGTTCCGATTTTAAATTTAGCATCCAACTTTCTCAACAAAGTTTTGACATCAATTGAATTCATATTTTGAACCACTTGTCCATCAAAACTCATTTCCAACCAAATCACTTCTCTTTGTTGAATATCCAAAATTCCGAATACCATTCCTTTTGTCAAACTCTTCTTAATTCGAACTTGATGTTGCACCGCAGTTGGATCATAGGCTACTCCCTTTTTAGAAATTTTCATTGGTGATTTACTATTCATCCAACCTACAACTAGGTTTGGTGAAAGCTCACCACTTGTGTATGCGTTACAAGTGAAACTCACATATTCCGCTCCTTGATCAGCCAATTTTTGCAAATCAATATCGATGTATTCAGCCGTTCCAACTTTGTGTGGAATTTTTTGAATATCACCACTATGCTTACAACCTGTAATCACCAATTGTGAGTAGGAACAAAATTCAGTATAATCTTCGTAAGCTACTTTGCAACTCAAATCCATGTCTAAATGTTGCGCAGGAAGACCTTCACCCCATTGCAAAAACAATCGAACAGTATCACCTTTTACAGGAAAACGAGTTCCCATTAAAGCACCGGGTAGATCTTGAATGTTTTCACTTCGATCACCAATAGCGATAGGAATATTATTCAATGCTTGGTCAATATAGATGGTTTGATTTGGGTTTTTGACTTGCTCAAAATTTTTCATAATGAGATCCAAACTCAAATCTTGAATCATTGATTGCATGGTAATTAATTCCTTCTTAGAGTAAAAATTCAACATCTTGTTGGCTGCAATTTTTTTTGAAACGCTACCAAGTGGTTTAACACTTCGCATGGCATTTTTATCAAAATAAATATCAGCATACATGTTCAAGGTGAAAATTAAACGAGCTGGAACTTGATCCATCACTTCTCGAAATTGTTGGATAGCAATGTCTTTTCCAAACCATAACATCGTCGAAAATAAAGATCGAGCAAACAAACCTGGTCGTTGTTTCAATAACTTAAAAGTATTCTTTGCATCACTTTTTAATTTGAAGTGTTGCACTTTTCCATTCCACACTTCGTACTTTTTGTTATAAAACAAATCAAGTAACTCTGCCAAGTTTTCAAAACCTTTTCGCTTCGCAAATTCGGTTAATCTCAAGGCACGAATTATTCTCACCCACATGCTTCTTTTAGGATGCATGATTTCGCATTGCTTAGCGAGATCCATTTCCAAGTTGTTTAACCAAGTCGCATATTGACGGCATTCCGCTCTCGTGAATTTTAATTTCAATTCATCCTCTTGTCGTACTTTTTCAGCGGTCATTGCAAGTTCAGTTGTACGGAAACCACGAGTGTTTCTTGCTTTTCGAGCAGCAATCACTTTTGGTTCGATGATTTGTAAAAAGCCTGTATGCTTATACCACAAGTATCTCAAAATGTCATTTGGTGTTTTAAATAAACCACCTGCTATGGCTAATTTACCTTGATCCACCAATGCATCAATCAAAATCATCACGGTTTCTTTGATTCCGATTTTGGTATCTTTTGGGATATCATAAGTTGCGACTAATACTTTCAAACTATCCACTTGACTGGCATCCAAAGCAACTGGAGATTCCAGTAGATCCAACAAATATTTTTTCAAATCTGCTTCTGTCCATAATCCCAACATTTTCAATTTATTGCCACTTGGTTGATATTCTAACTCGCTAAAAGTAAAAGGTGTTCCACAATATGGGCAACCATTATATCTTAAAAGTGGGAAAGTATTATCTGGAATCAAGTGTCCACAAGGCAGAGTTGTTCCTTTTTTAGATTTGAAAACATTGGCAAAAAAAGTGATAATATGATCGACAACTGATTCTCCAGTTGGGATGTCCCATTGCTTTACAAGTGGCGTCCAATTTTTATTGACACCAGTTACTTCTTTCAATGTTTCGAAAATTTCCAATTTTGACTTTGGAGAAATTCCATTAATAGCATGTAATAAATTTTCTGAAAATGAAAACCCCAATCGTGCGCAATTAACCATTAAAACACTTGTGGTTTCATTCATCTCAGACGTCGACTCATTCACTATCCATTCATTGGGAACGAAAATAGCTTTTTGTCGGATGGCGATTTTTAACAAATCAGTTTTCATAATGATAAAATTTAAAAATTAAGATTTATAAAAAAAATCAGGTAATCTTGCTTCTAAGTCAAAGTGGTAATTTGGTGGGCACAAGCCCAGAAGTAAGAAGCAATTGACCTTGATTTCAAAAGGTAATTCATCATTTGTTTACCAAGTGATCTCTTGCGAGAATCAGGAATCGAACCTGTGAAGTAAAACAATGTTGACCTTTTAATTTTTTGAATAACGAATACCGAACAAGGAATAACGATTTGAGAAGTCTGACTATACTTCTCTTGACTTTGATTATACTAACATCGTCGAACTTCTTAAATTATTATTCCTTGTTTGTTATTCGATATTCTTATGGGAGACAGGTGGGATTCGAACCCACGACCCTATGATCCAATTTATAGGAAGTATGTTTAAATTGACCCTTGTTCTTGTTCACAAATGTGTTTAAGAGTTGAAAGGTAATGAGCAAACAGTAAGCATATGCTCTACCAACTGAGCTACTGTCTCCATGAAAATAAGGTAATTGAATAAGTAATAACGTGGTAAAGTTGGTGATGAAGTAACTTATTCTTGACCTGATGTTTTTCTATTACAAATTTATATGCTTAGTGCGCAATGATTCTACGTAGTCAAGTTTTTATAAAAAATAAGTAGGTAATGGAGTAAGTATTTACAATTCAAGTATTTTTGAAGTAACTTATTCTTGACCTACTTATTTGTTTTTAACTACGCAGTTTTATTGCGTAGTGCTCTTTTTTTATCTCTTCTAACTTTCCAAGGCGGATTCATTTTATAATTTCCCGCCATGATCGAACCATAAGGTATCACTTCATCAATCACTTTTCCCAAACCAAATTCTTTCATTTGATTTCTCACCGTTGCAGCATTTTTATAGGCAGAAGGTAATTCTGTGATGTCAATTTCATTGGAGAAAAATCTAACATCCAAGCCTTTTGTTTCTTCTTCAAAAATGGTGGCGATCGGTGTTTCTCCTTTTGATTTTCTATGGCTTGATCTGCTCATATTTCTTCCTGCTCCGTGTGGCGCAAAACCTAAATTTGTCGCAGTCGTTTCTCCTTCGACAATCAAAATTGGTTCAGCCATATTCAATGGAATCAAACGAGGTCCAGTAATGTCAGGCATAAATTTCTTATCCAAAGGCGTCGCTCCTTTTGCGTGATAAAATAAATCTCCTTCTTTGAAAACAAAGTTATGTTCATTCCAAAATCTATTCTCCACTTTTGCTCCAGCCTTTGCTGCAGTTGCTTCGTGGAGGCAAATATGATTTTGCTTTGTCCATTTTCTGATGACTTGCAATGCTTTCCAATATTCCTTTCCTTCTTCAGTTTCGTAAGGAATCCAAGCATTTTGCTTTAATGTTTTAGGAGATAATTCTTTTCTAAAACGTTCTGCAATTTTCATTGCACGCTTAAAAAGCATTGCTCCAACTCCTCTTGAACCATGGTGAGTCACCATCATAGTGTTGCCAGTTTTGGCAGATTTTCCAATGAACAAAAAGTGATTTCCATCTCCTTGCGTTCCTAAATGTTTTCTAGCCATTTGAATCATATCCTTATCATTCAACATTCTATTTTCTTCAAATGCTTCCAATAATTGAGTTGGAAATCTAAACTGATTATTTCTCTCTCTTCCCCCTGGCCCAAAATGCGTTACGGAATATGCAGCATCTAAAATTTCTTTTGGTTCTATTTTTCCAAAATCAGTCAGCATTACCGAGCAACAAATATCTGCGGAGTGCATTCCAGGGTGAATCGCATTTTTGGTAACAACGACTCCACCTACAGGAATAGTTCCCGCACCGGTTGGACAAGCATCTGGCATAATTGCTCCTGCAACTACCGTCGGAGTTTTCATAACTATGTTCATAGTATTGATAACTGAATCAATATTTTCTTGTTCTAATTTATTTTCAGCTTTGATATTTTTAGAAAAAGAAATCGGTTCAGCGTGTAATTCTAATTCTGATTCACGCCTGAATTGTTCCAAATATTCAAGCATAGCTTCTTCTGTTAATTGATTTTTATTGATATGTTCTAATGCGGTTTTAAACCATTTTCCTGGAATAAATCCTAAATCAATTAATTTGTTTCCTGTGATTTTTAAAGTCTCTTTCATTTTTATATATCTTAATTCGTTAGTTATTTTTATTTGATAAAACAAAGATGAGAACTAAGTGCGCAATGTTTTTGCGTAGTAGAAAAATTATTTTATTTTTATAAAATAAATCTTGTGATAGTCCCGAAGCGGGCGAAATACATTAGTCTATGGTGAAGCCATAGATTTTAAATACACAATCTACGTCAAGCACCAAGGGTGCGAAATAATTTTATTTCAGAGTCATTTTAAAAAAGGCATTTATGAAATATGGTTCTTAGAGAAATATTACGCACCCTTGGTGCTTGGCGTAGATTCTTTTTAGATACCTACGGCTTCACCGTAGGCTAAAATATTTTGCCCACTTCGGGGCTGACTTAATAGTTGTTGATAGTTATAAAAAATTAAAAGAACAAACTTATGGCACTCAATAAAAACGCACTTATTCGCTACAAAACCATTGATAAATGCTTACAAAACCGATATCGAAAATGGACTTTGAATGATTTGCTTGATGAATGTTCTGATGCATTATATGAGTACGAAAACAAAGAGGTCAATGTCAGCAAGCGAAGTATTCAATTAGATATTCAAATGATGCGAAGTGATAAATTAGGGTATAATGCCCCGATAGTTGTTTATGATCGGAAGTATTATAAATATGAAGAAGAGAATTATTCCATCACTAATATTCCTTTGACCGAGCATGATATGAGTGTTCTATCGGAGACGGTGGAGATGTTGAAACAGTTTAAAGATTTTTCTTTGTTTTCGGAATTGGGAGGGATTATTCAAAAATTAGAGGATAAAGTTTATACAGAAAAAACGCATCAATCGTCCATCATTCATTTAGATAAAAATGAAAATCTAAAAGGATTGGAACATTTAGATGTTTTGTATCAGGCTATACTGAAAAAGATTTGTTTAAAACTTAAATACAAATCGTTCAAGGCAAGAGAGGCATCTGAAATTATTTTGCATCCTTATATTTTGAAGGAGTTTAATAATCGTTGGTTTTTGATTGGAAAAAAAAATAGAGAAAAACAATTATTGACTTTAGCTCTAGATCGAATAGAAGGAATTGGTTTTGATTTGAATACTAAGTATGTTCAGGGGAAATTTAATGGAGATAATTATTATAAAAATACAATTGGGGTAACTGTTTTAAATGATGCACAATGCAAAGAAGTAGTTTTGGAAATTGATCGTTCGAATGCACCTTACGTAATTACGAAACCATTTCACCACACACAAGAAGTTTTGGAAAAATTATCAAATGGAGGCGTTCGAGTTAAAATAAAAGTACATCTCAATTTTGAATTGGAACGATTGATTTTAGGTTTTGGAAATTCAATAAAAGTGATCAGCCCAAGAGTTTTGAGAAATAAGATTAAGAGGAAATTAAAATTAGCTTTTGAAATGTATGAGTAATCTAGGGGGGGAAGAAGTAATAAATATTATAATTTTTGTCTATCTTTAATCTAATAATCTTTCAAAAAAACAAACCAAAGAAACAATGATTACAACTCAAAAAAGTGTTGGTGCAGATGGTCAAAATTTGACAAAGGATGTTGCTCAAATCCAATTAGCATTATTTTCTCTCGGGCATTTAAGTCAATCAGATTTTAAAAACGAATTACCTGTTTTTTTTACTGATGCAAAACTTTCCTCTACTATTTTAGCAATAAAAGATTTTCAAAAGAAAGTGGTTAAATCAAGGCGACCTGATGGACGTGTAGATGTAGGAGGAAAGACGCTTAGGACTTTTCCAAATTCCCTAAAGATTCAAGGAAGTGTTGGAGCACGTGGTAAAAACAATGCAAAGGATATTGAAAAAATTCAGCAAGCATTATTTGAGTTAGGTTATTTAAGTGAGTCAGATTTGAAAAAAGAATCAGCAGCATTTAATAATAATTTAGTCTCTTCTTCCATTTCTTTTGAAGAGAAAATAAAAGATTTACCAAAGGGGAGGAGAGTAGTTTCTGATTTGAAATTGATCGATACTATTTTAGCTATCCAAGATTTTCAAAAAAAGGTAGTTAAGTCAAGACGTCCAGATGGTCGAGTAGATGCAGGAGGGAAAACTTTCAAAAAAATGGTTGGGAGTATTAAAAAAATATCTTCAGAAGTAGTCGCACCAGTAGTTCCAGATTCATTTGAAACAGGGTCAACAGGAACCAGAATTGATACTGGAATTGATACTGGAAATGAAGTGGAACAAATAGGTAAAAGCATTGTTATAAAAATTTCCGCAGGAGGCAAACAGGAATCAAAATCTATTTCAATTGAGGCAAGTCGTCATTTTATTTCCAATTATTATAATTGGAGTGGAGTGGTAAAATTGATGGATTTTGTCTACAAGAAAAATAGAGATACTTACAATAGCCCTTCCAACTTAACAGGAACAGTTGAAGATAATGTATTGATAATTCCTGATGATGGAGTTCGATATGTTATCCAACAACAACTAGCTGATATGAAGAAAAGAATGCCTCTTAGAGCTACTAATCTAAAGACTATTTTAAAAGCGATAGATGGCAAACCAGGCAAAGGATTTCTTGGAAGTATTATTAAAAAATCCAAAATAGTTTTCACTAACGAGATAAATAATAAGTCCTTAAAAGATGCTGATGGTAATAAAATCTCGATTCCTTCATTAAAAGATGGAGAAGCAATATTATATAATTTTTTCAAAAAAATAGTAATTGCTAGGAATGGGTTATGGTCTGATAATCAAGGAGTTACGAACCTGGTTGGACTTCGGCGAAATTTAGATCGAATGATGGCGACGAGGTATAATGATAGTTTGGTAGCTTGTTGGAAAGATGAATCGGGTAATCTGAGAGTAGAAATAAATATAGCTACTACAGAGCCAGGAAATAAAAATCGACATCGAACAGTTGCACCTCAAACACTCTCTACTTTGTTTGGATTTCATCATGGAAGACAACCTGCAGGAAGGACTCGGAATCTATTAGTTCGAAGCGCACGGAAAGGAAATTATAAGTGGGAAGTTGACAAAGGTTTTAATTTTCATCAAGGAGGAAATACTTTTATTTTTCCAAAAAATCATTGGTTGACAACTTATGGAATTGATGATAGTATTAAAGGTGGAAATACTAATTCAAAGTTTAATTTGCAACAGACTTTTGAATTGAATTTAACTTTGACAGAGATTTATTATTGGCTCAGCCAGTTTGGAACAAATGGTAAATTAGCACCTTATCAAAACTTAAAAAATTTGGCTGAATCTAAGCCAATGAAAATTGAAAAAGTTGAAAATGGTATAGCCACTATTTCACAAATAGGATTAAGGTCAAAGCGAAGGATTAATATTTTTGAAGCCAAAAAATGGATGGTTGGTAGATGGTATGATAAACGATTTAAAGAATCTAGCAGAGAGATTATTGCAAAGATTTTAAGCGATGCAAGTGGTATGAATGAAAAGCAGATGACTGATATGGAAAACTTAAAAAGAAGTGAAGTCATCGCCAAAATTAAAGATGAATGGGTCGTAAAAGTGATCGAGCATCAATTTAAATTTTATCCAAAATTAAGTGATATAGATGGCAAAGCTGGTCCAGATTATTACCGAACGCTAATCGGAATTAAACCCTCAAAAGAGGATGCGAAAAAAGTATATCCTAAAGTAAAAGATCTGATAAAAAAATTGGAAAAACTTCCGCTTCAAAAAATAAGCGCTCTTCAAAAAGTATTGCGAACTGGATTAAGAATTCACACAAATCTTCACAGAGAGAATGTAAGAAATAATACTCGCTATGATGAAATGAAAAAAGTGGACTTGATTGCCAATGTTCTAGTGAATGGCTATTCAGCAGGTTGCCAAGTAATTTATGATACGGAAACGTTTTATGATTTTTGGTTAAAACTATTGCAGCGAGCCAATAAAACTGGACAAAGAAAATGGTATTATACTTTGATTGATGCAACCACTTGGAAAAAAACAGACGTTGTTTAACGGTTAATATTTAATGGTGAATGAGTAACATCATTTCGTAATTACATAATAGTGTTAACCGTTCACCGTTAAACATTAACTGTTATCAAGAAGGTCTGGTCGTCTTTCCTCCGTTCGTTTTAGCGATTGTTCATGTCGCCATTCTTCTATGAGTTTTGTATTTCCTGAAAGGAGAAGTTCTGGTACTTTCCAACCATTGTATTCTGCTGGACGAGTATAAATGGGAGGAGCTAAAAGATCATCTTGAAAGGAATCAAACAAGGCGGAAGTTCCGTCATTGAGCACCCCTGGAATTAATCTTCCAATCGAATCTACTAAAACTGCTGCTGCTAATTCACCTCCCGACAAGACATAATCTCCAATCGAAATTTCTTTTGTAACAAAGTGTTTACGGATGCGCTCGTCGATACCTTTGTAATGACCACAAATCATCATCAAGTTATTTTTCATGGATAAAAAATTTGCTTCAGATTGGTCTAATCTTTTTCCATCAGGAGTCATGTAAATGATGTCGTCGTAAATTCTTTCGCTTTGCAAATGTTCGATACATCGAGCCAATGGTTCGACCATCATGACCATTCCTGCACCACCACCATATTGATAGTCGTCAATTTGTTTTTGCTTGCTAAGACTATAATCTCGAATGTTGTGAATGACCACTTCTAGCAATCCTTTTTCTTGGGCTCGTTTCATGATTGAGTGCTGCATTGGACTTTCCAATAACTCAGGGACGGCTGATAAAATATCTATTCGCATGGAAGAATATGTTTAACTGTTTGATTGTCAATAGTTTGTGGTTGATTACCGTTGGAGTAGTTAAAGAGTTCGATATTAAAGTATTGGGATTTTTTTTACCACATAGGCACATAGAAAACATAGGTTTCTTTTAGTATTTTTTTTATAATCGTCTATGTTTTCTATGTGCCTATGTAGTAAAAAAAAATAAAACTCATTTTCAACTCTACGGTAAAACAAAAGACAAAACTACGAATCCAAATTTATATTTTCCAATTGAAAATTCAAGACTAATATTTTTCTAACAACAATTTTACATTTCAACATTTTTCCCTACTTTTAGCGGTATAACCAAAAAAAGACAACACTATGTTACCCATAGAAAAAATGTATTTGACGAGTAGACGAAATCGACCAGCTTTACGAAATAAAAGTTGGTATCGGATTCGAGAATTGAAAGGAATAGTGGTGCATTGGACAGCCAATGAATCAACTGGCGCAAATGCTCGTCGTACTCGAAATTATTTTAATACTGCTAACCGTTATGCTTCTGCACATTACAATGTAGATGATCGCAGCATCGTGCAATGTTTACCAGATCATGAAGTTGGTTATCATGTAGGAGGTCGATATTATAAACCGACAGGACAAAAAATTATCGAAGGAACGGATTTGACTCCTAACTATTTTTTGATAGGTTTTGAAATGTGTGTGAATAAAGATGGTGATTGGAATAAAACTTATCAAAACTCTGTGGAGTTAGCACAGCATCTTTTGAATAAATATAATTTCACGACCAATGAGTTATATCGGCATTATGATATCACCGGAAAGTTATGTCCGTTGATGATGATTGATGAAAAGCCTTGGCAAGAATTTAAAGAAAAAGTAAATCGTGGTTTGGACTTTCAATTGGAAAATCCGATCAAACAAGGTTTTGTCAATACGCGTGATTTGAATGTGCGAAAAGGCCCAAGTTCAAGATTTCCAATTATAAAAGTTTTGCATCAAGATGACAAAATCGAAATTTATGAGCAAGTTGGAAATTGGTTTAGAGTAGGACCAGATGAATATTTGCATAAGCATTATGTAGAAATTACTTTTGAGAAAAAGGATGGAATTGTAGTTGATCCAACTGACCTAAATGTTCGTTCAGGACCAGGTGCGAATCACCCGATTGTCGATACTTTAAAAGATGGAACTCCAGTAGAAATTTTTGATATTAAAGGCCGCTGGTATCGCATTGGTGCAGACCGTTGGGGATATGGTCCTTTGATGAAAATTATTGAAGTCAAGACTGGTCGAATCATTGCGCCAAGTTTCTTAAATGTTCGAAAAGGCCCAGGAACTAATTATGCTAAAATTAGTAAAGTTCAACGAGGTACTTTAGTCAAAATATTTGCGGTGGAAGGAAGATGGTTTCGCATCGGAAAGGATGAATGGGTGTTTGGAGGGTATGTTGATGTGATTGAATAAGAAAACGTTTGACGATGGACGTTAAACGTTTTACGTTCTTGATTTTATATAAAAAGTGGTTAGCAATAATATTTTGCTAACCACTTTTTATATTTATAAGTGTCTGATTATAAGTCGTTTAAGTATTAGCGGACGAACGTAAAACGTCTAACGTCCATCGTCAAACGAACTTATTTACCCGTCAATTCATCATACAATTTATCTGCTTTATAAATATATTTTATTGCAGCTAAAATTCCTCCAGCATGAACAGAAACCGTTCTGTTGACCTTATCATCAAAAATAAAATTACCAGGAAGGGACTCGATATTTCCATCGAAGATCAAACCTACTGCTTCCAAGTTTTTGTTAATCATTGGACTACCGGAGTTACCTCCGATGATGTCATTCGTAGAAACATAATTCAAAGGTGCTTTTAATAATTCCATTGGTGGGTTCAACCATTTTTCAGGTAAAGACCACGGGAATTTTCCATCGTTAGAATAGTAACGGTTATACATACCGAAATAGGTAGTCTTGAATGGAGCAACAGTTCCGTTGTACTCATATTTTTTCACCACACCATCAGCTAATCTAAGGGTAAAAGTTGCGTCAGGTGGAAGACTAGAACCATATACGTTGAATACTGCATTGGCTACCTGTGCTTCCAAAGCTCGACGAGTTGGTCCTGTAGATTGGAAGGCATCAACTGCTTTAAAAAATCTTCCAGCTAACTGATTAGATAATTTTACAAATGGATCTTTTGCTTTTTTGAAATTTTTCTCCTTCATTCCTCTTTTCAATTTCTTCCCTTTCAAAAGATTAGAAGAGTCAAATAAGTTATCGACAAATTTTGTAGCATCCTTTCCTTCCAACGGACGGTCTGGAGAAAATTGATCATAGTCACTTAAGAGCATCGCCAATAATTTTCGTTCCAAAGGAGTATCAATTGTTTTGATCATTTCTTTGATAGCATCTTTGCTTTTTTCTTTATCCTCTTTTGATGCTTTATTTTTGATTTGTTGTCCAAATTCATAAGCGGCAAACATCAATTCTAAGGAAGCTTTGGGTGACGCTACATCTCGTCGACCTGGATTCATCATCATTAAAGATGGTCCTAGTTTTTCGAGGTCGGCATAACTGTCTCTCAATTTATCCCAATAATCTAAACCTGGATTTGCTGCTCGAATTTTGTTTTCCATCTTTTGTTTTCGACCATACAACATTGGATCTTTTAATCCTTTTAAAATTCCACCAAAAGCTTTTAAGCCATTCGCATTTCCAAAAATCTCATTCATCAAATCTTCAGATGGTTCAGTTTCATATCTTTTTCTCAAAAGGCGATCTGTATTTCCCATCATTCTTAATCTGATTGGAAAACGAACATCACGATCATATTTTAATTGAGCAGCTGTTCGATATCTTTCTGTGCTTCCAGGGTTTCCAACTACAAAAACTGCTTCTCCTTCATGGATTCCGTCTCCGTTGAATTTGAAATAATTGTTAGAAGTGTCCAATGGTTTTCCATTGTCATCGTATGCTCTCCAAAAAGTACAATCCAAATTATATCGAGGATAAGTAAAATTATCTGGATCACCACCGAAGTATCCTAAGTCACCTTCAGGAATTAAAACGAGGCGAATGTCTTCGTATTTTTTATAACCATACAAAGAGAATTTTCCTCCACTATAAAATGTAACCGCTTGCAAACGTAAACCATTCCAACCTTTTTTCTTAGCATATTCTTCTTTGATTGCTTCGAGTGCTTTTCCACGTAATTCTAATTTTTCGGCATCTGTTTCTGCTGAACCTATTCGTTTTTTTACTTCCTCGGTGATGTCAATGGCTTGCACCATTTGCTCTACGTATAAACCTTCTGCTTTTCTTTCGAGGTCATAACCGTTGGCAACGAAACCATTTTTTTCAAATGATTCTCCTTCTTTTTGCAAAGCAGTTACTACATCTCGGGAGCAATGGTGATTAGTCATAATCAATCCATTTGGCGAAACGAATGACGCGGAACACCAACTTGCAAACCGCAAAGAAGACATTCTTGCAGATTCGATCCATTCCTCAGAAGGTCGGAATCCATAAGTTTTTTCGAAATAATCTAGTGGTAAGTTTTCGAAGGTCCACATTTTTCCAAAGTCAAATGGGCTGACTTCGATGTCATCTAAAGGGATGTTTTTATCAACTTGGGCAAAAGAAAGATTGCCGATCAAGAGGAATAAAAACGTAAATAAATACATTTTTCTCAAATTCATGATTAATGGTTTTATTTCAAATTAAAATGGTTCGGTTATTTTTTAGAGATGTAAAAATAGGGAAAAGGATTGTGGTTTTAAAACAGTATATTATTCTTTAACTAATTCAAAATGATATGATTTGTTAGTATCACGAATTATTGATATTACATTAAAAGTGACATTATGATTTTATTAATATCCAATTAATAATATACCTTTTAGGGGAAGATGTAATCTACTAGAAATATATAATGTTTCTAAAAAAGTATAGACAATTTGAAAATCTTTATGACCTCGATATGTATTTCTAACTGCAACTACAAGATACTTAACCTCAAACATCATACAAGCTTGAAAAATATCTTTCATGTACTGGTTGTTTTCTGTTGCTCTTCCTGCTTCAACTTCAATTACTATTTTTCCATCTTTACTTAATGCATCTGCATTATAACTTTTATCAATTTGATTTCCTAAACCAAATAGAACTGGTACATTAATTTTATCAGCTTTTGCCTTAATTGTTTCAACAGCATAACCAATTTTGGTTAGCGGTAGATAAAGCTCTTTTAATACATCATTACTTTTCAAATTTTTAAAATCAGAATCAATTTTATTATTCACATTAATAAAGCATTTAATAACTTCTTTAATTTCAGGAGTTATTCCTTGTGAACGAGGAAAGAATTGATATTGAATCATAATTATACTAAAATTTGTTTCTACTAAACAGAGTTTTAAATGCCTGCTCCAGCGAAAAAAGAAGCTATTTTCATATTCTAGTTTTTATTAAATTTTTTAAATCCCTTTTGTAATTGACAAATATATTAAAATTTTAGGTGTCAAATATTTGTATATTTTTTTGAAAATCAAATACTTGCGCAAAAAATAAATTCTGCGCAAGTATTCAAAACCTATTTTTTCAACTCCGCATAATACTCAAAAAAGTAAGGTATCGTCTCAATCCCTTTATAAAAATTAAACAACCCGTAATGCTCATTCGGCGAATGAATCGCATCCGAATCCAACCCAAATCCCATCAAAACTGTCTTCACCCCAAACACCTTTTCAAACATCGAAACGATAGGAATACTTCCACCTGACCGTTGTGGAATTGGATCTTTCTTGAAAGTTTTTTTCATCGCCATATGAGCAGCTTTGTACTCGACGGTATCAGTAGGTGTAACTGCTGGCTCGCCACCATGATGAGGCGTCACTTTTACTTTAACTGAATCTGGAGCAATTTTTTTAAAGTGCGCTGCGAATAATTTAGTGATTTTATCAGGATTTTGATTCGGAACTAATCGCATACTGATTTTTGCAAAAGCTTGGCTTGGCAAAACAGTCTTTGCACCTTCGCCAATATATCCTCCCCAAATTCCATTCACATCCAAGGTCGGACGAATTGAATTTCGCTCTAAAGTTGTGTAACCTTTCTCGCCGCTAATGTCTTTTAATCCGATAGATTTTTTGTAGCTATTTAAGTTGAAAGGAGCTTTGTTCATTTCTCTTCTTTCCGCTTTGCTTACTGTTACCACGTCAGAATAAAAACCTGGGATATTTATTTTTCCATTTTTATCATGCAAAGAAGCAATCATTTTACTTAGGATATTAATTGGATTTGCGACTGCACCACCATAAAGTCCTGAGTGTAAATCTCGGTTCGGCCCAGTCACTTCTACCTCGACATAACTTAATCCACGGAGACCAGTTGTGATCGAAGGTTGTTTATTTGAAATGATGCCAGTATCAGAAACTAAGACAACATCACAAGCCAATCTCTTTTTATTTTTTTTGCAAAAAGAAGTTAGATTGTCAGAACCAACTTCCTCCTCACCTTCGATCAGGAATTTTACATTGCAGGGTAAAGCATCTGTTTTTAACATTCCTTCAAATGCTTTGATGTGCATAAACATTTGCCCTTTATCATCACAAGATCCTCTGGCAAAGATGGCTCCCTTAGGATGAATTTTTGTTTTTTTGATCACAGGTTCAAATGGGGGAGAAGTCCATAATTCAACTGGGTCAGCTGGTTGTACATCGTAGTGACCATAAACCAAAACAGTTGGTAATTTTTTGTCGATGATTTTATCTGCGTAGACTATTGGGTGACCTTTGGTTGCACAAATTTCTACATTGTCAGCGCCTGCTTTTTTTAAATTGTTGGCTACAAATTTTGCTGTTTTTTGAACGTCTTTTGCGAAAGCTGGATCTGCACTTACAGATGGAATTCTTAGAAGGTCGAGTAGTTCTTCTAAGAATCTTTTTTGATTGTCTTTTAGATATTTTTGAACTTCTTGCATGGTTTTATTTATGATTTTATAAATGTAATTGTATTGTTATTTTTTCTTGTATTTTGTTTTTGGAAAAAGGTTTTTATTTTTTTGAGTCGCTATGCTCCTTTTTTTTAGGTCAGCTAAAGCAGACCACCACGTAGAATTTGTTCTACTAGTTGTTTGGTTACTGTTTTGCCTGTTGTTTTTTTTCGGACTTCGTCAAATGAGAAACGCCAAGTACATCCATTTTGCCAAGTGCTACATCCGTAGGCAGTTTTCCCTTTGACGACATTTCCAACGCCACATTTTGGGCAAAGCATAGAATCATTATTCTTTTTAACAGATGCAGTTTTGATTTGTTGACTACCGACCTTCCGAGGTTCTTTTTCTTTTAAAAATAATTCAAAATTGTCATTGAATTTTAAGTTGCCATTTACTTTTTTCCCTTCCTTTTTAAATCCTCTGATTTGTATGGTTGAGCCTTGAGCAACCAATCGAGATAATTGTTTCTCTGGAATTTTTTTATCCATAAATTTGAAGGGTAATAAAAACTTACAGCCATCCTTCCATCGACTACAACCGTAGGCAGATTTTCCTTTTAACAATTTTCCTTGTTGGCATTTTGGACAAGTCGCTCCTTCGATTTTATTTTTTGTAACAGGTTTTTTCTTCTTGGCAAATTTTGTATCAGGCTTTTCATCTGAAAAAATCTTTACGGACTTTGCCATTCTCACCTCATCAACCAATTGAGAAACCATGCCTTTCATATTGTCGATAAAAGTCTTGGGCGAGTATTCTCCGTTTTCAATATCTCGCAATTGCTTTTCCCATTGACCAGTTAATTCTGCCGACTTCAACATGGGGTTATTGATGGTGTCGATGAGTTTAACTCCTGTTTCGGTTGGCAAAATATTCTTCCGTTTTCGTTCAATATATTTTCTCCGAAATAAGGTTTCAATAATCGCCGCACGCGTAGAAGGACGGCCAATTCCATTTTCTTTCATCAAGTCTCGTAGTTCGTCA
>JBGCFD010000136.1:0-4416 GCA_045106765.1 Saprospiraceae bacterium
GAAAAATTATATGTGATCCATTTTCCATGTTTTACATCATTTGCATAAGAACCAATTGTTTTCACTCGATTACTCGTTTCTGCTTCAAGATACAAACCTTCTTTTTTTCCATCAACATAATTAGTCACGGTGTAAACAGTCAAATTATTACTCGGATGATAAGTAGTCCAAGCACCAGTTTTTCTGCCATTAGAAATAAAACCATCTTCAATTAGTTGACCAGTTTGAGCATTTTTTTTAATTGCCTTTTCTATTTCTGAACCAGAAATTTTAGCAATTTCATATCCAGTAAAGTCTCCAGTTGTTGCTACAGTAGGTGCAGGTGCAGACGGTTCTCCGCAAGCAAAAAATACAATAGTTGTCAAAAGTAAAATAAAATTTTTCATACGATCCAATTATTATTTTTGAAAATTAATGAATAGAAAATACTTTGTCTGTTTGAGGTTGGACACTTTACGTTGAACATTTTAAAAGTGTCCGTACCAATTCTTTTAGAATAAAGTCAATGAAGTTGTTTTAAAATGTCTGCTGAAACCGAGTGGAAAGGCTTGTGATTATTGGCGAAGCTCTTTTTGAGTTTCAACCTCTTTGAGCTGGGACGAAAAAAAGCTGAAGTCCAATAACCACAATGCTTTCTGCGCAGGTCAGCTAGACATTTTAAAACAACTTCAATTATAGGAAATCAAAATTAGCACACAAATTTAAAAGATTTGATTTTTTTTCCAAACCAAATTTTACAAATGAATTGTTAATCCTACTTTTTAATCTAAATCGAGGTTATCAATTAAGATGCTGAATTTCCAGCAAAATTCTACAAAAGAAACAAACCATTCGTAATAACGTAAAAATCAAATGTTTATAAGTACAATTTAATTAGCATAGTTTTTGGAATTGATCATTATATGAGTCAAAATTAACATTTGTTCTCTATAAATCCCTAAAGATTAAATTATAATCCTTTAACAAACACTTTTAAAAACCGGACATCATGAAGCCGAATTTCCCCCAGCAAAAAATTTCAATTTTTGTGATAATTTTGAATTTATTTTGCTTTTTCTCAAATGTTTCTTTTGCCAATATAGATTCAATTTATACCTCTATTCCAAATGGACAATTTGGAACAACTTGCGTAGATAATAATTCCTTTCCAGGAGCTATTCAATCCATCAATAATTTTTGTCCTAGTCAAAGCGGTATATTCGCTAACTTTTCTATCCCAGTAGATGTCTCCTCTGGATGCATCAATTATTTTGGTTTAGATTTAGGAGAATCAGAAGGATGTTTTGAAATATGTGATGACCTTTCCAATTGTGATACTGTTCATATTTTTCTCAATACCGTACCTACTCCTTTGAATTTTACTTGTGACACTTTAGTCGGTCCTGAATTAATTAATGCAAGCATTTCAAATTGTGGAGCGATGGCTGCAATATGCCTTCCGATTAGTTTTGACTTATATAATTCTCTTGAAGTTTATGATAATGGTATTCTATACGCAAATGGAGAAGCAGGCTGCAATATGGATACCACGGTAGCCTATAGTTATAATAACTTATTTGGACAAGGAGCTATTGGTCCATATTTATTAGATTCATGGTCTATTAATGGAGTTGAATATTCAGGTGAATTTGCTGATATGCAAGGACTTCTAGATTCTATGAATCTTTGGGACACCTTGGGAGTTTGGGAATTTGATACCATTGTTCCTTTTACCATTTTTGGAGGTTTTAGCAATAGTTTTTATGGATCATTAATCGCTTCCAAACCTGGAGTCGTCAATTCAACTTCCATCATGGGAGCAAATTATAGTTTAACACCACTTGGAAGTGAAATTATGTTACTGGAAGGAACTCACTTAATCACTTTGGTTGATACGGCAACTGCTTGTATCGACTCAGTTTTGATTACCGTTGCCTGTTTGGAAAATGATTACTTATCCTTAAACACTTATATAAATATTTCAGGAAGTATCTGCGTAGATACAAGTGACTTGATGGGTAATTTTGCCACTCTTGAGAATGTTTGTAATGACACCGGTATTGGTTTAGATATTTTTCCAAATGATGTCTGTGTAGATTGGGAAACATTGGAAGCTGGTCCTCAACAAATTTGTTTGATGGCATGTGATGATTTAGGTTTTTGCGATACCACCTTTATTTCTTTTGTTGTCATTGATCCTCAGACTGACACTATTGATGTTATTATGGAGGAGAATGATTCCCAATATTTATGTATTGATTCGACAGAGTTATTTGGAGATATAAATAGTTATACAATTTCTACAGCTCCAAGCTTAACTACCATGACTTTAGATACAGTTGATTTCTGTTTAGAAATTACTAGTACAACCATAGGTACTGAAATTGCTTGTGTAGCTATTTGTGATAATCAAGGAGGTTGTGATACGACTTGTTTCAATATTATTGTTGGAAATATTAATGCCGAATTACCAATTGCCATTGATGATGCAGATACCACCGCTTTTGGGACTCCTTTTTTCATCGACTTTTTGGCTAATGACAGCTTCGGTTTAACAGATACGATTTCAATTCTTACGACTCCACAAAAAGGAATTTTGACTCAAGATTCATTGGGTAATTATTCCTATATTCCAGATGAAGGAAGTTGTGGAAATGATGAATTTACATATCAAATATGTAATGCTGATGGATGTGTTCAAGCCACCGTTTCTATTTATGTGGAATGTGAAGAAGTCATTGTTTATAGTGGATTTTCACCAAATAGAGATGATGTCAATGATTTCTTCACCGTTCGAGGATTAGAAGGACATCCTAATAATAAAGTTAGAGTTTTTAACCGTTGGGGGAATATGATTTTTGAAGGAGAAAATTATCAAAATAATTGGGATGGAACATGGAATGGAGGTCGACTCCCTCAAGGCACCTATTTTTACATGGTTGAATTAAATGATGCTTCTAAAACTAAATTATCAGGAGCTGTTTATATTGCGTATTAGGTGATCAGATGATCTACTCACAAGATGATTTAGAATCGTCTTGTGAGTATTACCTTTCTCCTTAGAATTCCTTCTCAAATTATTATAAAATACCATCTACCCCCTACATTTCTCCTACCTAAAAATTCCTCCTCGATATTCCTTCCAATCTTTCCCTCATTTCCACTTTCTTTTATACTTTTGCAGCCTATGAATGTCTATAATAGTCTTTCCGATCTACCTGATTTTCAGAATGCTGTCCTCACGATTGGATCATTCGATGGTGTCCACGCAGGACATCAAAAGATATTGGAAAGAATCAATCAATTGGCTCAAAAAAATAATGGAAAAAGTATTGTTATAACTTTTCATCCTCACCCACGTCAAGTAATTTATCCCAATGATAAATCTCTTCGATTATTGAATTCTATTGATGAAAAAGTAGCACTTTTTGAAAAATATAATGTGGACAATGTAGTGGTTGTTCCATTTACAGTTGAGTTCTCTCAACAAAGTGCGGATGAGTATATTCAGAAATTTTTATTAGAAAAATTTAATCCTAAGTATATTGTTATTGGTTACGATCATAAGTTTGGATTAAATCGACAAGGCGATATCAATTATTTAAAATGGTATAGCAAGGAAAAGGAATTTGAGGTTATTGAAATTTCTCGACATGATATTCAAAATATCGGAATCAGTTCTACCAAGATTAGAAATTTCCTTTTGGAAGGAAAAATCAATCAAGCCAATAATTTATTAAATCATAATTATTCAATGAGTGGAACTGTGGTAAAAGGACAAGGTATCGGAAAAGACCTAGGCTACCCAACTGCCAATATTCAAATAAAAAATTCATTTAAATTAATTCCCCATGGAGGTATTTATGCGGTGCAGGTCATTTATCGAGATCAACGATATGGAGGAATGCTTTACATAGGAGATCGACCTACTTTGAAGGAATATAATAATCAAACTATTGAGGTCAACATCTTTGATTTCCATAAAGATATTTATGGAGAAAAACTGACAATAGAATTCATTGATCACATCAGAGGAGATGAAAAATTTGAAAACCTTGACGGGTTAAAAGATCAATTAGCTAAAGATAAAATAGCTAGTCTAGCTATTTTAGAAAAAGAAAAATCTGCTAATATTAAATTACAAACTCCAGAAAAGAAATCAACTCTTGCTAGTGTTGCCATTGTTATTTTAAATTATAATGGCGTTGATTTTTTGAAAAAATTTCTTCCATCAGTTTTGAAAAGTGACTATGAAAACCTTTCTATTCATGTAGCTGATAATGGAAGTAGTGATACCTCTATTGCACTTTTAAAAACTACATTCCCAGAAGTTGAAATAATTGACTTAAAAGATAATCATGGTTTTGCCAAAGGCTATAATTTGGCTTTAGAGCAAGTGAATGCTGACTATTTAGTCTTATTAAATTCAGATGTTGA